>JAGPEQ010000036.1 GCA_018056955.1 Bacteroidales bacterium
AATACCCACATACTCATCGCCTACACGCTTTTTGCAGATCGATTTTCAAAACTACTTGTGGCTAGGACACACAGTTACAGGAATTTATCGTGCTCAAATCAGTAACGATCTTTCAGAAATTGTGAAAATTGATACTATAGGAATAAAAAACAATCTGAATATCAACACAAACAGAATATATAAAATTGAAAACAGAATTGTTGTACCAACTCAAAAAAATATCTTAAGATGGGACGATATTTCCGAGCAGTTCATACCCTTTAACGAAATCAATTACCAGCTACAGGGTTTTGAAAAATGTAAAGCAATAATTTCGCTCCCTGCAAACCATTACTGGTTTATAAAAGATGATGAATGGGGTTTATTTGAAATACGCTACGGTGAAGCTAAACTTAAGTATAGAATATTGCCCCAAGCCTACAATATTGAAATGGTTGATGGATACGAAAATATTGTTAGCCTTAATGATAGCCTTCAAATTATTTGCTTAGATAATGGTTTCTCCATTCTTAACTTAAAAATGTTCGATAGAATTCCTATCGACATTCACCCTCCAATTATTACAGAGGTTGTAATTTGGAACGGCGAACAAAATGTAAAAAGCCACCCCCGCTTAAATAGAAATAATGAACTCACAATCCCATGGCGAAAAAATAACGTTTCATTCTCATTTACTTCAAAGGATATTATTGGTGTTAAACACTTCTACCAGTATATGCTTGATGGTGTTGACCGTGAGTGGAGCGAGTGGACCCCAAATACATCAATTGACTACAAACGACTTTCGCCCGGTACGTACAGGTTCAAGGTTAGAACGCTAGATTCAAAGGGTCATATTACCCCAAACGCCACCGTTACGATAAAGGTTTTACCTCCCCTTTACGCATCATGGAAGGCAATTGGTTTTTACATACTTCTTGGTTTTGCAATTACAGCTTACACAAGAGCAAGGTATAAAAAGAAAGTGAAAAAGCATTACGAAGAGAAACGTAAACTTGAACTTGAGAAAATTAACAAGGAAAAGGAAGAAAAAGAAAAGATTATCATTAAACTTCAGAACGAAAAGTTGCAAGCCGATATTGAAAATAAAAACTCGCAATTAGCGTTGAGCACAATGGCAATTGTCCGCAAAAACCAACTCTTACAGGATATTGCCCAAGAACTTGAAGGCCTAAAGAACGAACTGGGGTACCGAATCCCAAATAAGTACTACAGCAAAATAAGCAGGTTAATCACCCAAGACATTGAAAGCGATCACGACTGGGAAATCTTTGAAAAACTATTCGATCAGGCCCATCAAAACTTCTTTAGACGATTAAAAGAGAATTACCCATCGCTTACACCAAGCGACTTGCGGCTTTGCGCATACCTTCGCATGAATCTATCGTCAAAAGAGATTGCACCCCTGCTTAACATTAGTATCCGTGGGGTAGAGGAACGAAGGTACCGATTAAGAAAACGATTAGGACTCGACACTAACGATAATCTTAACGACTTCATACTTAAGTTTTAGTAGGGCCAAACTATATTTCATTTCAATCTTTCAATAGTTCTAACAAAATATTTAGGGCTAACTATTTTCTTTTTCTTTAACTTCTCTAACCCTATCATATTCCATCTATTCCGACTCATTTATTTATGCTTCAGGCTTTCCGTTTTATTAGTCCTGTTTAATTTGTTAAATCATGGCACTTGGGTGATTATTAGATTAATTTCTTCAAATCATGCTTTGTAAAATTTTACAAAACATTCTGTTGTATTTATTTGTTTACCAATTATTTAACATTCCTTTAATTTAAAGTGATGTAGTATTGAGCAACGGAATCCAGGATAGATTTTCGACCCCCGTAATTAATGATGATGTTAAATAGTGGACTTTAGCTAACCCAAACTATAATTTTGGTTGCGCAAACGTTTTAAACTAATTGTTCAAAAAACAAAAGCTATGCACAGCCTAACTCAAACCAAACCAAAAACTTTAATACGCATAGCGGGAACTTTATTGCTTGTTCTACTTTTCAGTTCATCATTTGCACAGCAAATAATTAAAGGAACTGTAAAAGCGGGCGATACAGGCGAAAAACTTCCCGGTGCAAACGTTACTGTTAAGGGTACAACCCGAGGTACTATTACCGATTTGGAAGGGAACTACCAAATTGAAGTGAAACCCAGCGATAAGATCTTAGTGTTCTCATTTGTAGGATTTGAGGATACAGAGGTTGAAATTGCAAATCAGAAGGTAATAGATGTTACACTAAAATTGAAGTCAACCCAACTTCAGGAAGTTGTTGTGGTTGGCTATGGAACCCAGAAAGCCAAGGACCTTACTGCCCCAATTGTGACAGTTAAAGGTAACGAGCTATCAAAACAGGTTGCATCGAACCCAATGAATGCCTTGCAAGGCAAAGTCTCCGGTGTTCAAATTATTAACAGCGGTGAACCGGGTAGCGGAGCAGCAGTAAAAATAAGGGGAGTTGGCTCAATTGGCGATTATGCAAAACCCCTTTACGTGGTGGATGGAGTTTTTGTTGACAACATCGACTTTTTAAGCTCGAGCGATGTGGAAGATCTTACAGTGCTCAAAGATGCCTCGGCCGCTGCTATTTACGGTGTTAGAGCCGCAAACGGTGTAATTATTGTTACCACCAGGAAAGGCAAAACAGGTATACCTACTGTAAGCTACGATAGCTACGTTGGATTCCAAGTTCCAGTAAACATCCTTAAAATGGCTTCAAAGGATCAATATATTACTCTCCTTAACGAGGCAAATGAGAATGTCCCGGGTTATGTTCCCAAAAATCCTGCCGATTACCCTACTAGCACCGATTGGTATCAGGAACTTGTTCGCCCAGCTGGTATGAATAATCATAACCTGGACATTTCTGGATCAACCGATAAGACTTCATACTCAATTGGGGGCAACTATATATACCAGAATGGTATTATGGATGCCAAGAACAATTACCAGCGTTATAACATCAGAGGCAGACTTGACCAGCAAGTAAATAAAAACCTTAAAATAGGCATTAATACTATTATATCCAATTACTCCAGGTTCAACCCAAATACGTATGCTTTTTTTGGTGCATATGTTAACCCACCTGTTTACTCAGTTTATGACCCAACAAACAGCGATGCCTACCCTGTAAAGTTTGGAGCTCCGCAAAAATACGGATTTGGTAACGAGTACGGGAATCCTGTTGCGTCTGCCTACTATACCGATAACTTTGAAAAAGGACATAAAGAGGTTTTCAGTATATATGCTGAACTCGATATTATTAAAGATAAACTAACCTACCGTGCAGCCTACAATCAGGATCAGGATAATTGGAACCAACGCAGCTATACCCCTCAGTTCTATGTTGGTGGCTCGCAGGGAGTAACTAAGTCAAGCCTGACAAAAACATTTGGAGGTGCCTCCAAACAAATTATTGATAACCTGTTAACCTATAAGAATAGTGCTGGAAAAACATCATACTCCATACTCCTAGGGCATTCGATCAGAATGGAGAAATGGGAAACCCTTTCAGGCTTTGCCAATAGCGTTCCCGGATATGATGAACAATCGAAATACCTTATAAATGGCTCATTCCGCGACCGTAATGCATACGACGGGGCAGCAAGGTACAACGGACTGTCATTTTTTACTCGAGGTACACTGAACCACAATGATAAATATCTTGCAACCCTTACATTCCGTGCCGATGCAAGTTCAAAATATCAACAAAAATGGGGTTATTTTCCCTCGTTGGGTATTGCATGGAATATCACCCAGGAAAACTTTAGTAGAATTAATGAAAAGTTTGCCAACCTGAAGTTACGCTTAAGCTGGGGAATGCTTGGTAATGACAATGTACCCGCCAACTCCTCGATGATTCTTGGTCAAACAGGTGTTGGAAGTTCAGGAGTGTTTGGCGATAATTTGGTGGATGGTATGGGTGCTCAAACTGTTCTGCAGAATTACCTGAAGTGGGAAACAGTTACAGAGTTTGATATGGGTTTTGACTTTACACTTAAAAATCAGAAAGTATCGGGTGAACTCGATTATTACCGACGTGTTACCAACAATGTAGTGTTTTATGCTCCCATTGCCACCGGAGGTGGTATTGCTGAGCTTTTAGGTAATAATGGAAAAGTTTTGAACACCGGTGTGGAGTTCTCGCTGAACTACAAAAACGAGATATCAAAGGACCTTAATTACAACATTTCGTTCAACGCTACATTCAACCATAACGAGGTTCTTGAACTTAATGGTAGGGAGTACATCCCCAGTGGTTATGTAAGGGGGAACTATACAACCCGAACTGCTGTTGGGCACCCCATAGGCTCATTCTACGGGTATGAGATTGACGGTGTATACAAGAGTGAACTTGAAGCTTTACGCGACCCAGTAAGTCAAGCCATTAAGGATAAAGGATATTTCAAGTATAAGGATCAAAACGGCGATAAGGTTGTGGATGCAAATGATAAAGTTTACCTGGGTAGTGCAATACCTTGGCTAATTACGGGGTTTGATTTTGGTTTAAACTACAAAAAATTTGATGTAAGCCTTTCCATTACCGGACAGTACGGCAACAAAATTTTGAATGCCAAAAGGATGAACAGGGATGTATTTTCCGATGGAAACTACGATGAAGATTTTTACAATAACCGATGGACTCCCTCAAATAAATCGACCGATTACCCATCGGCTGAAGCCTATAACTCTTCATTTATTCAGCAAGCTAACGATTTCTTTGTTGAAAATGGTTTTTACATTCGGATTCAGAATGTGCAAATAGGCTACACAACCGATAAAATTCCTTACGTACCCAAATTTCGGGTATTCTTCACAGCCCAACGCCCATACACATTCTTTACATACAAAGGTTTTACCCCTGAAGTTGGAGGATCGCCTATCAGTAGCGGCATCGACTTCAATGTCTACCCCATGCAAGCCATTTATACACTGGGTATTAAGCTGATATTTTAACTCAAAATCTAAGCGCCATGAAAACATTAAAATACATCATAATAACTCTTGCATCGGTTCTGTTACTTTGGAACTGTGAAGATTTTCTCGACTTTCGGCAGGAGGGAACCTTACCCACAACCGGAATTGATTACACCAAGTCCGAAAATATATTTCTTTCAGTAAGCGCTGCCTACGCCAAGTTGAGAAACTGGGGAGCACATGTTTTTCCGTACGTTGGGGCTTTTGAAATTGCCTCGGACAATGCCGATAAAGGTAGTACACCTGAAGATAACCCAGAAATGCGCGACATTGACAACCTGAACTTTCAGCCTAACAACGGTCTTATAAATGCCTTGTGGACTGGATACTACGATATAGTTAGCGGTGCCAACTACGCCATTCATCAAATGCCCCTTTTCGTTCAAAACTTACAGAATAAATCGGATCGCGATTATGCCATTCAATGCCAAGGTGAGGCTAAAGCCATTAGGGCTTACGCATACTTTAACCTGACCCGTTTATTTGGGCGAGTACCTATAGTAGATACGGTTCTTTCCTCTGAACAGTTAGCCTCACTTAGTCAGGCGAGTACAAGTGAATTATACGCTTTCATTGAGAAAGATCTGGAAGAGGCCATTGCTGTTCTACCCGATGGTTACACCAAGGAATGGGGTGGCCGAATATCCAAATACACTGCAATGGCAATAAAGGCTAAAGTTCACCTATACCAATCGGAATGGGACTCCGTAGCGTCACTTACCGATAAAATTATTGCATCGGGCAGGTTCAGACTTCTCGATAACTTCCGCGAAGTATTTAGCATGGATGGAGAGAATTCAAAGGAATCGCTTTTTGAAATTCAAAGTTCTACACTTGGAAAGTCATCGGGCGATGCTGCTTATCTTGAGTATGGGTATGTACAGGGGCCGCGCGGAAACTCACCTGCCAATATGCAAGGCTGGGGTTTCTGTACACCAAGTCAAAACCTAATCGATTTTTATACTTCGCGTGGTGAAATAATAAGACCCGCAACTACACTGCTTTACAGGGGAACTAAAACACCGGAAGGCGACAGCATTAAAATGAGTTGCGCCAACCCTGTTTACAACGGAAAGGTATATACACCCTCATCGCAAAATAGATGGGTGTACAATGGGTATGGTTTTGACCATAACATCAGGGTGATCAGGTATTCCGATATCCTTTTGATGTATGCCGAGGCATTGGTGCAAGGCGCTACCGTTCCCTTAACCTGTGGCTTAAGTGCCGATAATGCTGTTAACATGGTTCGAAACAGAGCTGGTTTACCCAGTATCAGCGGAGCTACTCTACAGGACATTTGGGACGAACGCCGTGCCGAACTGGCCATGGAGGAGGACAGGTATTTTGATCTGGTGCGGACAAATCAAGCAGCAACCGCGCTTGCATCGAAGGGATTTGTGGTAGGAAAGCATGAGCATTACCCAATCCCTGCTGCCCAATTGCAACTGAATCCGAATTTAACTCAAAATAGCGGATATTAATTTCATTTTTAAATAAACCTATGTCTAACTAAATTTTAAGTCCTATGAAGAACAAATTCAGAATTTTTGGCGCGCTTCTTTTTGGCGCTGTAGTAATGGGTGGATTGCTATTCACCGCATGCAGTAAAGATGATGATAACAATGACAATGGGAAGGTTGATCCAAGTACCATTGCAACGGCAAACCTGGTTGCTTACATGCCATTTGACGACAATGCCCTTGATAAAGTTGGTAACCTCACACCATCGCAACAACCTAATGTTACTTATGTTGTAGGACGTAGAGGTAAGGCTTACCAGGGTGCAGATGGCGCATATCTACGCTACAATCTACCTGACAACAGCAAACTAAAAACCCTAAAGTCGTACACTGTTGCCATGTGGATTAAATCCCCTAAAGTAGATGGTACACCTGTACCTAAGGTTTTCGAAATCGGAAAATCCGATGATTTATTCTGGGGAAACCTCACAATCATGATTGAGAGACTTACTGATCCTGGTGCCGATTCGCTATTCTTTAAGTTACACTTTAAAAAAGTTGGTGTTCCCTGGGAAGGTCAATGGATTGAAGTAAAGAAATCGATTTTCCAGGTAAATAAATGGATGCACCTTGTTTTCCAGTACGATGCAACAACCTCCAAGTTTATGGTTTACAAGGATGGCGTAAAAGTTGAATTCCCTGCAGCAGTTGAAAATCGCTACGCCAACGATCAGCAGGAACCCCTTGGCGATCTGAACTTTGTTAACGCCGACGTGCTTAACATTGGCGCATGGAGACCAAAAACCGATTCTCAAGCCACTAATGAATGGATGGGTTGGTTCATGGGCAACCTGGATGAACTCCGTGTTTACGACAAAGCACTATCAGCTACAGAAGTTAAGGCTTTGTACGATGCCGAAGTATCACAAATTACTGAATAACCGAATTTTTAGGGTGGGGGAAACACCCCACCCTATTTTTTATTAAACCCTATGAAGTACGTTTTTTCGCTAATCGCACTAACTGGAATTTTAATTACCGTAACCTTTTGCAAAGAAGAGGAAACGGTAAAACCCATTGGAAATATAATGGTCGACTCAATTACCATTGACGGGATTAAAGTTTATGACAATGGTCAAATCAACCATATTGGTTTTAAACCAAACATAAAAGTCTATTTCGATAAACCTGTTGATACAACAAAAATCGACACCTACAATATTTACTTTTCTGGAGATACATACAATAATTACACCCATCAATTCAATACTGATTCAAAAGTTTTAAGTATTATACCCAACGAAAATCTGAAACCTCTCACGCTTTATCGGTTCACGGTATCGCAAGGCAAAAACTTGGGTGGCAATATCATAAATGGGTATACAGCCAAGTTTTTCACTAAGCTCGATTCAACCGATAAGTTTCAGCAAATTTCGGACGATAGCCTATTAACGCTAATTCAGCAACGTACCTTTAAGTACTTTTGGGATTTTGCCCACCCAACCTCAGGTTTGGCAAGGGAAAGGAATACATCGGGCGATATAGTTACAATTGGAGGTAGTGGTTTTGGCATAATGGCAATCATTGTTGGCATTGAACGAGGTTTCATAACCAGAGCCGAAGGCATAAGCCGTTTCTCAACCATTGTAAATTTCCTTAAAGATGCCGATAGGTTTCATGGCGCATGGGGGCATTGGTATAACGGTGTAACAGGCAAAGTTTATCCTTTTAGCACAAACGATAATGGAGGCGATTTGGTTGAAACCGCGTTTCTGGTTCAGGGGCTTATCACACTCCGGCAGTACCTTAACCCTAATGAGAGTTCTGAAAACAACTTAATAAACCAAATAAATGAGTTGATTAATGGAGTAGAATGGACATGGTACACTAAGGATGGCGAGGATGTTCTTTACTGGCACTGGTCGCCTACCGTTGGCTGGGCAATAAATATGCAAATTAGAGGCTACAATGAGGCATTAATCGTTTATGTATTAGCCGCTTCTTCAACTACCTACCCCATTAACCCTTCGGTTTACCATTCCGGTTGGGCAAGGAATGGAGCTATTACCAACGGGAAGACTTTTTATGGAATATCCCTACCGGTTGGTTTTGACTACGGGGGGCCCCTTTTCTTTGCCCATTACTCATTTATGGGCCTTGACCCCAGAAACTTAAGTGATAACTATGCAAACTACTGGCAGCAAAACGTAAACCACACCCTTATTAACCGTCAACATTGCATTGTTAATCCAGGACGATACCCCTTGTACAGCGCTGATTGCTGGGGGCTAACAGCATCGGACGACAATACAGGCTATGGTGTGCATGAGCCCACCCGCGATATTGGAGTTATTAGCCCAACTGCTGCTCTATCGTCCATGCCTTATACCCCTGAGGAATCGAAAAAAGTGGCACGCTTCCTCTACTATAAACTTGGAAACAAGGTTTGGGGTGAGTACGGCTTTTACGATGCATTTAATGTAACTGCAAATTGGTGGGGTACAAGCTATTTGGCAATTGACCAGGGACCAATAGTAGTAATGATTGAGAACTATCGTAGCGGTTTATGCTGGAATCTTTTCATGTCGGCACCCGAGGTTAAGCAAGGACTTTCCCGTCTTGGTTTCAATACTAGCAGGTAACCTAAAAAACGCATGGCTATGGCTATCAATGGTAAAATTGGAATGTTTTGGAAGGTATCAATGGTGCTTACCTTCCTAATGCTCTCATGCTCAAAAACTAATAATATCAGCTTTCCATCAAAGGGCAAAATAAATTACTCCTTAACTGCCGAGGAAGAAAAAATGCTCGATTCAATTCAGTATAAGACTTTTCAGTACTTTATGAATGAGCATCACCCACATTGGGGTGCTGTAAAAGACAGAGCAGCCAAATGGTCGCCAATTAGCATTGCCGCAACAGGTTTTGCTATTCCTTGCTTTGCAATAGGTGCTGAGCGTAAATGGATTAGTCGCGATGAGGCAGCTCAAATAACCCTAAATATCCTTAAATTCTTTAAAAATTCTGAGCAAAGTCCTGATCCTCTTTCTACGGGCTATAAAGGCTTTTACTACCATTTCCTAAACATGGAAACTGGAAAAAGGGAATGGAAGTGTGAGTTATCATCGGTAGATACAGGCCTACTGCTCATGGGGATAATTTTTGCCTGCAACTACTATAATGCAAACAATAGCGTGGAACGTCAGATCCGCCAAATTGCTGACTTTTTAATAAAAAGGGTTGACTGGGATTTCATGCAAATGCCACCTCAAGGGCAATACGCTTACACCATTTCAATGGGATGGTATCCGGAATCGAGTATACACAATATGGGCTGGAAAGGGTATAACGAAGCGCTATTCCTATACATACTGGCGGCAGGATCAGGAATGAAAAATATTGAAAAGGCATACAATTCATGGCTCGAATCCTACAACTGGTACACTCCTTACAAGGATTTTTCACATGTTGCATTCCCGCCACTTTTTGGCCATCAATTTTCACATGCTTTTATCGATTTTCGTGGTATACAAGACTCATACATGAGCAAAAAAGGAATCGATTACTTCATTAACTCCCGTATTGCCACTTACGCTCAGCGAGAGTATTGCATCGATAATCCCCATGGGTGGGTTGGTTACGATTCACTTTGCTGGGGAATAACTGCATGCGATGGGCCAACCGATAAGTATAATTTTGACAATAAAGTTTTTCTCGGATACGCCGGCAGGGGGGCCAGCGGAAGGGAACTTAACTACTTTGATGATGGTACTATAGCCCCCTATGGGCATCTATCATCGCTACCTTTTGCTCCTGAAATTGTGCTCCCAACAACTAAAGCAATGTTGAAGCGCTATGGCGATAAAATATGGGGTAAATATGGATTTTACGACTCCTTTAATCCAACTGCTAAATGGGTTGATAACGACTTTATTGGAATTGATCAAGGCCCAATGCTTATTATGATTGAAAACTTCAGAACAGGCATGGTTTGGAACTATATAATGCCCGATCCAATAATTCAGTCAGGGTTAAAGAAACTTGGTTTTCAGAATATAAATTGATTGTTTTCTGAAATTAAGAATCGTCAACTTTTTTCTTACTAAAACACTCTTGGTATGAACCATCACTTAAAGGCAACAATTACTGCTGCTTTGCTATCAGTTTTAACATTTCACATCGGAGTAAAGGCTCAAACAGTAACTCTCGATCAGTTCGAATCAACTGAAGGCTGGAACTATATTAAGTCGGATGGGGTAAATATTACCGCTCAAACCGATAATGGTCTTTCCGGCAAATCCATTTGCATAACATATAACTTTGTTAAGGGTACAGGTTACTGTGGTATTCAAAAGCTTTTTCCCATTAATTTGCCAGAGAACTATGAGATAACCTTTTACATAAAAGCCGAATCGCCCTCAAATAATTTTGAAATTAAGTTTATTGACAGTACTGGTAACAATGTTTGGTGGGTAAACAACCGCAATTACAATTTCCCTACAAGCTGGCAAAAGGTTAGAGTAAAACCTCGCCATATCAGTTTTGCTTGGGGGCCAACCACCGATACACGTTTTAGAAGAATTGATAGAATAGAGTTTACCGTGGCATCGTTCGTTGGAGGAAGTGGAAAAATATGGATTGACAGTCTAACCTTTAAAGCCCTACCCCCAATTTCCAATGAGTACCCTGCCCCAGTTGCCTATGAAATTTCGGGTACACAATCAAAACCAATTGCCGAAATACTTGACCAGCAGCCCCACAGCGTTTGGATTGCCAAAAACAAAAGTATTCAGGAGATACTGATTGATTTTAAAGCGCTGCGTGAGATTGGCGGGTTAAAAATTGATTGGATGCAAGGCAAACAAGCCCAAAAATTCGATGTATTGTTATCCTATGATTCCATAAATTGGGAAAAAACTTTTACTGTCAATTTAAATATTAACAGCACAAGCTACATCCGCCTGCCTGAGTTTGAAACCCGATTCTTAAAACTAAAACTAAGCCAAAGTAATAATTCCAAGGGTTTAGGAATTAAGGATATTGAAATCATAAAGGTTGAGGAATCGAACACACTTAACAACTTTTTTAGGTACATAGCAAAGAATTCGCCAAAGGGCTATTACCCTCGGTACTTTCTTGATCAGGCTTCCTACTGGACAATTTCAGGTGTAAGTGGCGATACAAAGGAGGCACTGATTAACGAAGATGGCATGGTTGAAGTTGAAAAAGCAAGTTTTTCCATTGAGCCCGTTGTAAAGGTTGGCAATAAAATTTATGATTGGTCGAATGTAAAAACCTCTCAATCGCTTACCTATTTTATTGATGGTAAAACCTATGATTACACACCTACGGTTAATTGGCATACCGATGATATTGACTTACAGGTAGGCATTACCTCCTACGGAAATGCAAATAACTCATCAAAACTACTGATTGGTTACACCCTAAAAAACAATACCAACAAAAACCAAACAATAGATTTTTACCTGCTAATAAGACCCTTTCAGGTTAACCCATACTACCAGACCTTAAACCTTGCCGGTGGAGTTGGAACAATCAAAAAAATATCATTAGACGCATCAAAAGATAGGGTTGAAGTTGATAACACCTCACTATACTTTACCCAAAAGTTTGAGTCGTTCTTTGCCGGTTCATTCTACAGCGCTAATCCCACCGAATTAATACGGAGTAACCACAAAGAAGTAGTAATGGCAGAAACTGACAATTTGGGTTTAAATGGTGGATTTGTTAAATACACCATAAAGCTAAAGGCCGGACAATCCCATACTTTATTTGCTATTGCTCCATATCATTCAAAAAATATCAATGACTCAGAATTAAAAACAAAAAATATCGTCGATACAATTGCAAAAGTGTCGGACTACTGGCGCGGCAAAACCGAATACGTAAAATTCAATTTACCCAGCACTGCCGAACATTTATTAAAAACCTACCGTGCCAACCTAATGTATATTTTAATTAACCGCGATATTCATGGCATACAACCCGGTTCCCGTTCATATGAGAGAAGTTGGATGCGTGATGGTTCGCTTACTTCATCGGCATTACTGAAATCGGGCATTACTGATGAAGTTAAGGAATTTATTGAGTGGTATGCTCAAAATCTTTATGAAAACGGCAAGGTTCCCTGTGTTGTAGACTTTAGAGGTCCCGACCCTGTTGCAGAGCATGACAGTCACGGTCAATTTATCTACTTAATACATGAATACTTCAGTTTTACACACGATACCGCATTTCTGCGAAAGATGAATCCTTATATCCTCAGAACAATAGGTTACATCGAATCGTTGATAGCCGAACGATCCACTGATTATTTCAGGTATGGAAACGATAGTCTGAGAGCCTTTTATGGTTTAGTTCCCGAATCAATTAGCCACGAGGGATACTCAGCAAAACCTATGCACTCATACTGGGATAATTTCTTCATCCTTAAAGGGCTCAAGGATGCCTGCGATATTCAAATCGCTTTGGGAAATCATGAAAAATATACGCGCATTAAGCAAGTAACCGATACTTTCAGGAAAAACCTATATAAATCGATAAACCTGACCATTAAGAACCATAATATTAACTATATACCAGGATGTGCCGAGCTGGGAGATTTTGATGCCACATCAACAACAATTGCACTTACTCCTTGCAATGAGTTCGAAAATCTTCCTAAACCTGAAATTTACAATACCTTTGAAAGATACTATACATACTTTAGCCAGAGAAAAACGGGCCAAATAAACTGGGTCAACTTTACACCCTATGAGAACAGAATTATTGGCTCGTTCATAATGCTCAATCAACCCGAAAGAGCCCATGAGTTAATTGATTACTTCCTAAGCCAGCAACGGCCCCAAGGATGGTATCACTGGGCTGAAGTGGTTTGGAATGATTATAGAACTCCAGCTTACATAGGCGATATGCCTCACACCTGGGTAGGTAGCGACTTCATTAATGCCTTCAGAAATATTTTTGTTTACGAAGATATTGACCACAACACCTTATGTATTGGCTCAGCTCTTAAACAGGATTGGATTGACAGCCCTCAAGGAATTTCGGTTCAAAACCTTCCAACATACTACGGGAACTTATCTTACTCTATTACAAAAGGAAACGACCACTACAAAATAAAAATTGGCGGAAATATTAGAGTTCCAGCCAATGGAATCTGTATCAGAAACTTTAATGGTTCTAAGCTTCCCAAAGGGGTAGAAGTGAATGGTACTAAGCTTAATACCTACAACGTAAATGAGATACGAGTTAATGAAATCCCCTGCGAAATAAAAATTTACTACTAATAACTTAATGTAATGGAAAACAATAATTTACAGGCAAAAAGTGAATATAGGATAAAGATATCACAGCTATTAGCTTATGGGGCTGGCGGCATAATACCCATTGCCCTTTTTAACATTGCTGGCATCCTTGTTGGGCTCATGGGGAACATAAGCTTAGGCTTAAGCGCTTTTTGGTTGGGAACAATACTAATTATACCACGACTTTGGGATGCAATAGCCGACCCTATTATTGGGCATCTATCGGATAATACTCGCACTCGCTGGGGCCGCCGACGACCCTTTTTACTGGTAGGAGGAATACTGGTAGCATTGTTCTTTGTGGCCATGTGGTGGATACCCAAAGGCGAAACCATACGAATTTGGTTCCCCTCTGAGTCGGGCTATCAGTGGTTTCAGCTATCCTACATACTTGTAACACTTCTGCTTTTCTACACCTCGTGCGCAATATTTGAAATCCCTCATGGAGCATTAGGGATGGAAATGACCGTTGACCCCCATGAGCGTACACGGCTGTTTAGCGCAAAAAGTTTTGTGGGAAATCTTTTTGCCATGAGCACCCCATGGCTCTTTGTGCTCGCCAACCTGGAAACATTTAAAGGCCCCGGAGGGAACGAAGCCGATGGAATGCGCTATGTTTCATTAATGATTGCAGCTTTGCTTATACCCCTCTCCTTTTGGTGGACTGCAAAACTACGAGAACCTAGCTTTGTGAGGGTGCAGAAGCAGGAGAAAAAACCTTTCTGGACCGACATGAAGCATACCACAAAAAACAGGAATTTTATTAGGCTTACTCTTGCCATTTTTACCCTTGCAACCGGTTTCAACTTTGTAACGCTGTTGGGCTCATACATACCTATTTTTTACGTTTTTTCAGGCGATAAGGTAGCTGGAGCATATCTGCTTGGCATTAATGGAACCATATGGGCTGTTACAGGGCTTTTAGCAGTTTTTCCATTGAACTGGATAAGCCCTAAACTCGGCAAACGCAATACATTAATCCTATCCATTGCATTAATGGCCACCGCACAGCTTTCAAAAATAGTTTGTTATAACCCTGAATACCCGTACCTGATAATTATTCCAACTATTCTGCTCTCAGCAGGAATGCTATTCTTCTTCACCCTTGGCTCCTCAATGGTAGGTGATATTTGCGATGAGGATGACTTAAATACTGGGCATAGAAAGGAAGGAAGCTTTTACTCGGTTTTCTGGTGGTTTATTAAAATGGGATTTGCCGTGGCCAGCTTTGTTGCCGGAATCCTTATTGAGTTCACTCAGTTCGACCAGAACCAGGTAACAAAAGTTGACTACCTTGAAGGTAGCATAAAGGAAATCAAAGTAAATCTAACCGATAAAAACGTTTTGAACTACACCGATTACATAAAAAAAATAAAAGATATTAACACTGATATACTTGGTAATGCAATTAAATACGATGCTTTTTTGGAAAGAGTAAATCAGCACGAAAATCCTCAAACCGACAGCCTAAAAATTCAAGCCAAAGTAGCTTTACGACAGAACCTAAGCATTACTATCGACAGCCTAAAATATTGGGATTCTGTTCTAAATACATCGAGTCCCGACTCTGTCAACCTATCAATCATTGCACAAAAATTAAATAAACAAAGAATGAACTTTAATTTAATTAAAGCTCAAAACAATGTTTACGATCTAATGAACCATTTTGAATCAATAATTGCCGGTAAAGGTGACGGAAACCACTATAAAGAGTTACTAAGGGACATTGCACAAATAAATTGCGTGCTCCAAGAGTATAACATTTATGATATCGATTCCGTCAACATCCATAAGCTGGACGAAATAACCCAAAAAATTCCTTCCCTAAAACGTCAGAGCCCGTTCACTTTACTTATGATGAGAGTAGTTGAAATTGGATTGCCAGTTATTATGAGTATACTTTCGTTGATATTCATATTTAGATATAACCTTACCGAAAAGCGGCTTCAAGAAATAAAGCAAACATTAACAACCCGAAACAAACTACAGAACCAGTAAAAAATAGAAATACTATGAACAAGTTTGGAATTGAAGGCGGATATTTCAGTTTGAATGGTAGAAAAGTATTTCTGAACTCCGGTGAAATTCATTATTTCAGAATTAAACGTGAGCTATGGGAAGAACATCTGAAAAAAGCCAAAGAGGCAGGGCTAAAAACCATTAGCAGCTATGTTCCTTGGGTTTGGCACGAGGTTAACGAAGGTGAGTTTGACTTTAGTGGAACAACTCAACCTGAACGCGATCTTATAGGATGGATAGAGCTTTGCCAAAAACATGGTTTTACCTGTATTGTTAAGCCTGGTCCTTTTATACTTGCTGAATACAGAGGCGCTGGTTTGCCCGATTGGTTTCTGGAAAGGTATGGCGACACTATTAAAATGCATAACAGCAAAGGCGAGGCCGTTCTGAGCGATGGCGTTAGCCTGTTTAGCCCCGCATTTCTTTCCAAAGTAGAACAATGGTATAACCATGTAATGCCCGTTATTTGCCAGAAACAGATACAAAATGGGGGACCTATAATAATGGTGCAGGTTTGCAACGAAATTGGAGTTTTCTCATGGCTTGCCCACCAAGCCGATTACAATGAACAGGTAAAAGAGCAATTTATCAGTTTCATCAAAACAAGGTATTCAACGATTGATGAGTTGAACACCCTTTGGGAAACTAATTACACCTCGTTTCAGGAAATTGAGTTACCCCCCGATGGGAATACCCCTTATAAATCCAAAGGCGATCGTAGCCGCGATTACGAATGGCACTGTTTCTGGAGAAAGTATTACGCTAACTACTTACGATTACTATCCAGTTGGATTCGTAAGCACAATATTTCAATTCCCTTATACCATAACCTTCCCGGATGGATTTACGGTCATGGGTACGAGTTCCCCCTCAATATTACCATGTACGAGGACCTATATAAGGATAAAAGTGAGTTGATATTTGGAGTTGACCACATTCCTGAATTTGTCTCGTATAGGAACCTCCACGACGATAGAATCATCAACGACATTGTTAGTGCAATGCAGGGTGAAAAACCTCTGTTTGCCGCTGAGTTTCAGAGTGGATCAAGGGAATACCATGTGGTTACCAATCCGCGTGAAATGGAACTCTTTTACAAGGCAAGTATTGCCAATGGCCTAAAAGGATGGAATTACTACATGTTTTCACAGGGTAAAAACCCACCCGCAAAGGGATATTCCGGTGATACTTTTTACTGGTTTACACCCTTAGATAACCAAGCTAAACCATCGAGTGCATTCCCTGTTGTTCAGAAAATGAGTAGGTTTATTGAAACCCATGAAGAACTCATCCTAACCACTAAAAGAAAAGCCGAGGTATGTGTCCTTTTCTACTCACCATACTACGCTACTGAGCTAGAGCGTCCTGAAGTCGGAGCTTCAGAACTAAAATTTGTTCCAGCTCGGATCCGTCGGTCGGCATATTTCGATGGATTACTCAAAGCCCTCCAGGTTCTCAATGTTGACTACGATATGGTTGACCTAGCCAGCTCATCGGTGAACGATTTGTTGGCCTATAAGCAGGTTTGGCTCTTTAGTACCGATGAGATGAATGCTCCCGATCAGCAAACCATTGCAAGTTTTGTGACTAATGGTGGTAATTTGGTTATTTTCCCCTACTTACCCGATAGGGAGATGAACCAAAAGCCTTGCACAGTACTCAGGGATACTTTTAAAATAAAATCATCACAACCGGAAATAATTGATTCCCCCTTAATCAAACTTTATAATTTGACCGATATTAAATGCTCAAACCCACTGATTGCCTATACAACAGAGGCTATAGATGGTGCTACTCCTATAGCCTTTACCCTGAGGGGAAGTATTTGCGGATTTGAAAAGAATGTTGGAAAGGGCAAAGTAGTTCACCTGGGTACCTGGCTAGGATTTGATACCGAAGGCCATTTGCAAGCCTACACAACCATACTAGAGCGTTCAAAAGCCCAATTGGCAAACGCATCGAGCACTAACAATTTTATTACCGTACGTCAGAAGTTTAATGATACCTCTGAATCGCTTTTATTTGTTGGAAACTATTACAACGAAAATCAGAGCGGAAAAATTACCTATAAGCATCCCAATACAAACGAAAGGGTTCAACTCCCACTAATCGATGGAGAAATTGAGATTCCACCGCTTTACGCCTTTATTTCACCAATTAGTAAAGAAATTGGTAAAGGCATTAATATACTTCATACTACCTCCGATGTTATTGGGATTAACTCAAACAAAAATATCATTACTATACACCTTACGGGCGACCCAGGATTGATTGGTGAAATGGTTCTTGAAGGGATAAACATCACCAAAATTAAGTCGGCCGAAATCTCCGAAAAACCCATTATGCTCATTTGGCATAACAATCGGATAGTATTGAACTACTTACACAGCAACAAGGAAATTTTGTTAACACTAAAAATGCTTGACAAATGAAGCTGAAAAACAATTCAGGTTTAGAATTTGAATTTCACAGTAATGGCGGAATAAAGCGTATTTCATCTAATGGTATTCGTATAGGTTTACGCGATACCAACCCATTCTCAATGTTTGGGACAAGTATATTTCTTAGAGAAAGAAATACCCCCAAGAAATACATAATGCTTTTCGGGACAGGCAGTAATTCTGTTTTTACTTTTGAGGATAACTGTTACTTTGCAAAAGGGAAGTGGAACGGTATTGAATACTTAATCAGCCTTCAGCTTCATAACACAGATAGTTGCTGGCTATGGTCAATTGAATTAACCAATGGGAATTCTTCACCTTCCAATTACGACATAATAATAATTCAGGATGTTGGCTTAAAGCAGCTATCAGTTGGCCCAGTGAATGAATACTACGTAAGTCAATACACTGAAAGGCTAATCCTGGATGATCCTCAGTATGGTGCTGTGGTTTGCTGCCGGCAAAACATGAAAGAGCCTACCGGTAACCCTTGGTTAATGGCGGCATGTAAAAATGGTGCAGCCTCGGCCACTACCGATGGGCTTTATGTTTACGGCAACTCATACCGAAAAACTAAAATCCCCCTTGCTTTAGAACTCGATACATTGCCCGGCGAATGTGCTGCTGAATCGTCAGTTATTGCTATCCAATCAATACCATTCGATTTCAGCAGTGGTAATAACCAACAAATCAGTTTCGTCTTTAGGTTTTTGCCCGATCATCCCTCAGCAACCTCATCAACCGATTTAGCCATTCTACCTAACCTTTTTGAACAATTCAAAAGCAAATACCCTACCACAAGCAATTGGGAAAAGGGAAAGCATAATCTTTTTATTAGCTCTGAATTTTTCCCATCCCAGGATTTGAGTGAAAATGAAATTAACCATTTTTATAGTTCTGAGAAACGATTCCCTGACTTTAGTAACGGTAAATTGCTTTCTTTTTTTTATGGCAAGGGCAAGCATGTTGTACTTGGAGAAAAAGATATTCTGGCCTATCGTCCTCACGGGCACATTCTCCAGTCCAATATCAACCTAAATCAGGATGATAATATTGTTTCCCTTACAACATGGTCGTTTGGTGTTTTTAATTCTCATCTAAAACAAGGAAACACTAATTTCAATACACTACTTTCAATAAATACAAGTCAATTCAACCTTATACCCGAAACAGGTCAAAGAATTTTCGTAGAAATCAACAATAGGTATTACCAGCTAGGTGTACCATCGGCCTACGAAATGGGATTGAATTATGCTCGATGGATTTATAAGCTCGATAGTAATATTTTTCAAGTAACAACATGGGCTTCACCTAATACACCAGTTGTAAATTTTGATTTTAAGGTAATATCTGGCCATCCAGTAAACATTATCATTACCAATAACCTCGATGAGCTGAATGGTTGGCAAGTAAAATCGTCAGGCTTTCCGAACGGTTTAACCTTTATCCCTAGCCCAGAAAGTCTTCTTTCTAAAAATTACCCTAAAGCCCAATACCGTTTGGTTATAAACAAATCGGATTGTGCTAATTTAAAATTTGATAACGGCAATTGTATTGATATTGAAAGCAGCTATGCCAATTCGTTTGTCGTTATCAAATCCGATTCAACAAAACAGTTAAGCATAAGTTTTATTTGTGAGCTTCAAAACCTTTTTGACCAGTCAACCATCAACAACCCCGACCAACAGTTCCAGGCAGATTTAGAAGATGCTCTGGCATTTAGAGAAAAATCGGGATTAGAAATAACCCTTTCAGGAAATTCCGATAAAATTGAAATCATTAACGAGATTATACCCTGGTTTGAGTCAAACGCTCTAATCCATTACCTCACTCCCTATGGGTTAGAACAATTTGGAGGTGCAGCATGGGGTACACGCGATGTTTCCCAGGGTCCTGTTGAAATGTTGTTAAGTTTAGGTAAGTACAATGAGGTAAAAAAAATTCTTCAAACAATCTTTTCCAACCAGAACCCCGATGGGTGGTGGCCACAATGGTGGATGTTTGATAGGTATAAAACCATCAGGGCTCACGAGGCCCATGGCGATATTGCCTACTGGTGTATTATAGCCCTCTCCAACTACATCATAAATAGCGGAGATGTTGATATTCTGAACTCACCTTTACCCTACTACACCGAAAATAATGGTGACAGCAGGGAGGTTACTCCACTAATTGAACATGTTGAACGGTTAATTGATAGGATTGTTAAATCGTTCATTCCTGGCACTGCACTAGTGCCATTTGGGGGTGGCGATTGGAACGATTCGCTTCAACCGGTTAACAGCCAATTGGCACAACGTTTGGTATCGAGCTGGACAGTTGAAATGAATTATCAGGCCTTTAAGCTGTTCGAAACAGTCTATAGGTTAATGGGGTTAACCGATAAAGCCGAAGCATTAGGTGAAATAAGTACTAAAATTAAAACAGACTTTAATAAATATTTAGTTACCAATGGTGTTGTAGCCGGGTACGGACATTTAGAAAACGATAACACTTTTACACTCCTTCTTCATCCCTCCGATAGTAAAACAGGAGTTAGTTATAGCATCCTCCCAATGAACAGGGGTATTCTAAGCGGGATTTTTGATTTAAATCAGGCTTTCAATCACCAAAAAATAATAACAAATCACCTTTTAGGCCCCGATGGTGCCCGACTTATGGATAAGCCCCTTAAGTATAGCGGAGGTTTACAAAAAATTTTCCAACGTGCCGAAAGCAGTACATTTTTTGGAAGGGAAATTGGCTTAATGTACACTCACGAACATATTAGATATGCGGAAACTCTTGCCGTAACTGGCAAAGCCGAAGAACTTATTCGTGCCATTCTGCAAGCCGTACCAATTAGTTACACTAACATAGTAAAACAGGGCGATATTCGACAATCAAACTGCTATTACAGCAGCTCTGATGTGCTATTTAAAAATAGGTACGAGGCCGATAAGCTATACCCCGAGGTTATTAAAGGAAACATCAAATTACATGGTGGGTGGCGAGTTTACTCCAGTGGACCCGGCATTTTCATAGGTATTATCTTGGGCAGGTTACTCGGATTCCGATTCAGCAATGAGTTCGTTGTTATTGACCCAGTTCTACCAAAAGAATTTGATGGCTTAAGGGTAAACTTTAGCTTTAGTAACATACCATTTAGTGTTACCTACCACATTACCAAATCAACCTTTAGTCCCCTCTCTCTTAAAGTAAATCATGTAGAACCGCCCTTTACCTACGAGGAAAACCCATACCGAAAAGGCGGAATAAGAGTTGAAAGAAACTTATTTTTTGGTTTGCTGAACAGCAAGGAAAACAGGATCGAGATCGTACTTTAGAAAAATATTGTTTAAGACAAGGGATTTACCATAACCCCCATTCACCTGCCTCTGGACGTGTACGGCATACTTTTCGCTACATTCGCTCGCGCGCGTTTTTAAACGCGTGCGGCATACGCCACTCATTGCTGGCGCGGACTTGTAGTCCGTGACAAATACATACTACACTTTTACTTATTCGAGCTTTGCCTCATTGAAACCACCTTATAAAATAACCGCACGGATTGGCTTTGCCGAACTACAAACGCACGGATTACAACCGACCGAAGGGAGCTCACCGAAGGTAAATCCGCGCGAGCGGGATTGCAAATCCGCGCGAGCGGCCTTTGCTGAACTTTGCATTATGAAATAACCGCACGGATTGGCTTTGCCGAACTAAACCGCACGGATTACAACCGACCGAAGGGAGCTCACCGAAGGTAAATCCGCGCGAGCGGGGGGAATAGTAGGCGATAACATCAGTATCATGCTGGCAGCCGCAGCATTTAACTTCAAAAGGGTTATGAACAGGTGGAAGAAAAATATTTACCATTTCTTCCAAACACTATTTTTCTTTTTACATGCACTCTTTTCCCCTTTCCATGTTTTTTTATTCTCAAGAAAAAATTTTAAACTGACTTTTTAAGGGACGACTAGTTAAGGAACAGCGAACCGGCACTCCTGAGGAGTTTGCGACCAAACTAGGAATAAGCCGTACTAGGCTTTACGAAATGATTGAGGAACTAAGATCGCGAGGTGCACCCATTGTGTACTCCAAGTCACGTGAAACTTTTTTCTATGAATACACCTTTGACATTTCATTAAGTTTTTCCAAGAAACCCCTAAGCCGAAAAGAATTAGTAGAAAAAAATGGGGGTGTTTCACTTCCGTTCTTGTTTTCCGTACGGAACACTCCTAATTTTGCAACTGTAACGTTACACTGCTAACCTCGGCAGGATAAAGAAAGAGGGTTTGATTATTTAACAATAAAAAGTATTTTTGCTATGGTTAATTTTGAATCATTCTCTGTTCACGAAATGAATACAAGTGAAATGACTGATATCAACGGTGGTTTTAGTTGGGAGGATTATTTAATTGGCAAGGGAATTGATGCTGCTCTAGAGTGTATGAAAGAATTATTTATAGCATATGTCAACTACTCAGCTAGTACAGGTGGAAAATATGTTATACATCATGCACAATAGTTATTAATAGGGTTATAAATATTATAACCCTATTTTTTGTAATTTTTTTAATATGATTAAACCATATAAATTAAAATACAGTATCCAATCAGTTAATCCTTTATTGGTTATTATTATCACGACAATAACTTTATTATTAATTGAATCATTCTATCACTATTTATTCTTAGCATTTGACATTCACCATACAAGCAACCTGCCAAAGCTACCAGTTGAAACCGATCCTGAGTCTCATGTCAAAATTGCTATTCGTCTTGTTAAGGTATGTATTATTGCTCCTTTAGTAGAAACTTTTATTTTCCAATACTTGCTATTTGAATTGTTCTGGCGCAAATTACGTTGGAGCTTGAATGTGTTTTACGGTTTGAGTGCCTTTACCTTTGGACTCTCGCACTTCTATTCAATTCCAACAATAATTGTAACATTTACAGTTTGCTTAGTGTTTAATTATGTTTATGCGGCATTAGCTGAGAAAAAGCTAAATTTAAATGCATACTTTGTTATTGTTGCTATACATTCGCTATACAATACATCAGTTTTTGTTAATCATATTTTTAGTTATCTTGGCAGCCTTTGATCCAAAAATATTTTGACAATGAAAGCATAATTTAAAGACAACCCATTGCAAAGAGTTATTATTTCTTCAATGTTTCTATAGATCAGCAAGCATCATATTCAAATTACTTTCTTGCTCTTTCCTTTTGAACAACCCTTTTTTGCAAGTTAACTCTGTTCAGTTTGGCTTCGTTTGAGTTTCTGCTCTCCTTGTTTGCCAATTGATTGTAGGTCCATTTTGGTTCTATTCCCCTTGCTCGGAAGTTTTCAGCATAATAATCTTCATCGTATATAAATTTCCGTCTCAAACATTAGGAAATTCAACTCTAATTGAAATAATTTACATATACCCTAAACGGAAAAC
>JAGPEQ010000037.1 GCA_018056955.1 Bacteroidales bacterium
CCTATCTTACTATCTGACCACCCGGTCCGCGCGTTTCCCCGCGCGGGGCGTTCCTCTCAGGCTTGACTGTCTTCTTCTTTTACTGCTGCTTTTCCTAAATCGGTACCATCGCGTCAAAGAACTCCTTTCGTATATCGACCCGCACCCCTCCGGTACGGCCTCACGTCGTCTTGCACTTCCGCTTTCGCTCCCCGCTCCTCCGAGCAGGGCTGCAAAGGTAGTAACTTTTTCCGTCCCGCGCAAGGGGTTAACCCAAAATTTTTTTCTCCCCCCATCTGCTCCGCCCCGCGCGCTCCCCTCCGAAAGCGGGTGCAAAAGTAGAAAAGCGTTTTTAATTACGCAAGAGGATTATCAAAAAAAACAAGATTTTTTTAAAAAAAGTTACATATTGTTGACTATCAATGTCAATTTATACAAGAAAAATTAAGAACGTGATGTTAAATCAACCCAAGTGCCCATGGATTAAGAAATTCAGCAAGGCTAATTTCTAGAGGAATGAGTCGGAATGAGTCGGAATAGACGGAATATGATGGAGTTAGAGGAAGTTAGAGGAAGTTCAATTCCGTGAAACGTGAACCGTGAAACGTGAACCGGAAGAATTAACAATATAGCTGTTTTAGAGGATGTTAGAGGATATTCAAATCCGTTAAATGTGAACCGTGAACCGGAAGAATTAAGACTATGACAGAGCTAGAGGAAGTTAGAGGGAAAAAAAAGTTAAATCAAAAACCTTAGATTAACAAATTTAACCGCCCAAAAATAGGAATACAGAGACATTTTTAGAGAAATTTCGAACTACTCAACATTGAAGTTCGTCAAATGGGATAAGTCTTTTCCTGTCCTCATCCCATAACCTCAACCTGAAAGATCTTAATATCTCCCTAAATGAGAGAGGCTTAATATGTGAAAACATCTCGTTCTCATCGTGGCATTTCTGAAGCTTATAGTTAGGAATCCTTGGGCTTAGGTGATGAATATGATGATACCCAATGTTACCGCTAAACCATTGTAAAACCTTGGGGAGCTTAAGGAATGAACTTCCCTCTAGAGCAACCGATTGATAGTCCCATTCATGGGAGCGCTTCCATACTACCCTTTCAAATTGATGTTGAACGTAAAAAAGCCAAACACCTGCAATTGATGCAAAATAGATTATGGGTAGCTGTATCAAAATAAATTCACGCCAACCTATCCACCACATCAGTAATACAATTGTACCAACGATGGCGATATTGGAAAGGTGAATATACATCTGTTGCTTAAAGTTCATGTACGACTTTGGTATTCTGTACTGAATAAGAAATAGAAGAATTGGGGCAATTGCAAAAAGGAAAAGCGGATGCCTATAAATTCTGTACTTAAATTTACCCCACTTTGTAAGTTCAAGGTACTCCCTAACCGTTAGGGTTTCAACATCGCCAATACCACGTTTATCGAGGTTGCCAATGGTAGAGTGATGAATAAAGTGATCGCGATGCCAGCGATGGTAAGGAGTAAATACCAATAACCCAAGGGGTATTCCCACTAATCGATTTAACCTTTCAGCTCTAAAAAAGGAACCGTGCCCACAATCGTGAAAAATGATGAAAATTCGAACAAGAAAGCCTGCTGCAATGAGGGAGAGAGCTAGGGTCAACCAGTATGATACTTTCAAACTATGGTACATAGCCACCCAAAGCGCAAAATAGGGCAGCACGGAATTTATTACCTGCCACCAGCTTTTTAGATGGTCGGGATAGTTGTACCTTGAAATAACTTCAACCCAGTTTTGCATTTTCCAGAATAGTAATTCAGTATAATAATTTCAATAAAACTAACTCCTAAATATACAAGGGTTATGAAAGAAATTCAAGACTTACGATACAAAAGAGCAAGGATTTGTAACAAATATTAACAGTGGATAAATATTCTCAGAACCGATAGATTAACTAATAAAAAAGGGGCTTTTAGCCCCTTTTTATTGAAACCATACTGGTTATTTTTTGGGGATATTCTTGAGTGTTTCAACCAAAAAGTCCCAAAACTTTTGAACGGTTGCAATGTTTACCTTCTCATCGGGTGAGTGGGGGTGACGGATGGTTGGCCCAAACGAAATCATATCCCAGTTAGGGTAAACACCACCTAGCAAGCCGCATTCTAACCCGGCATGGATTGCCTTAATCTCGGGCACTTTGCCAAATTTTTTATTGTAAACATCCTGCATTACCTTGAGTATGGCTGAGTTTGGATTAGGTTTCCATCCAGGGTAACCCCCGGTAAAATTAATGTTAGCACCGGCGAGTTCAAAAATAGCAGCCATTTTTTGAGCTAATGCATCCTTTGAGGAATCAACTGAGCTGCGCAGCAAGCATTGGCCTTTTACTTTTTCGCCATCGGTGAAAACGCGTGCAAGGTTGTTGGAGGTTTCAACCAAACCTGGGATTGAGTCGCTCATTCGAACAACGCCATTGGGGCAGCCAAAAAAGGCTCTGATTACCTTTGATTGTGTTTGGTTGTCAATAACTGTTGAAGGATTCCCTGTTTTTTCCGAGGTGAACGAAAGCGTTGGTTCACTTAAAGCAAACTCTGATTTATAAATACTTTCATACTCTTTAACGGCTTTTTCAAATGCAGCAGCTTTATCAGCAGGAACCACAACAACGGCAAATGCTTCGCGTGGGATTGCATTACGCAAGCTCCCGCCATCGATTGAGGCAATGCGAACTCCGAATTCCTTCTCGGCAATGTATAGGAAGCGGAAAAGGAGTTTAATGGAGTTACCACGACCAAGGTTAATATCCATACCGGAGTGTCCACCCTTTAGTCCTGTAATGGCAAGCTTATAGGCAGTGGTACCTTGGGGTACAGACTCAAGTTTGGTATTAAACTCAATGTTGGCATCCAGTCCACCAGCACAACCCACATAGAGTTCACCTTCGTCCTCGGAGTCCATGTTGATAAGGATATCACCCTTAAGCAGGCCAGGTTTTAACCCAAAAGCCCCGGTCATTCCAGTCTCCTCGTCAATGGTGAAAAGGGCTTCAACAGGGCCATGTACTAAGTCAGTTGCTTCCAGGACAGCCATAGCAGCCGCCACACCTATACCGTTGTCGGCTCCAAGAGTTGTACCGTTGGCTGTTACCCATTCCCCATCAACATAAGCTTCAATTGGGTCCTTTTCAAAATCGTGAACTTTATCGTTATTCTTTTGGGGTACCATATCGAGGTGGCCCTGAAGAATAACACCTTTACGATCCTCCATGCCCGGAGTAGCCGGCTTACGGATAATAACATTCCCTACTTCATCAATAATGGTTTCGAGCCCAAGATCATTCCCAAATTTTACTACAAAATCAATTACAGCCTTCTCGCTTTTTGATGGGCGAGGAATTTGCGTTAAGCTATGGAAATGTTTCCAAACACGCTGTGGTTCAAGTTTGAAGATTTCTTTATTCATATCAACCTAATTGTTTAAATTTTTAATTTGATTGGCCTTAAAGATACCAATTATTAACCAACATAACAAACTGCTGTTTTAAAACATCAATCTATGCCCCCAAACATGCAACTATACCAAAAAATCAACGTAATAAAACGGGCATAAAAAATAATTGACGTGTCAGTAGTTTTTCAAGTTGAATGGTATAAACGCGTTTCGTCCACAAACGATGTTTGTCAACAGTATGCTACCAAAGGTGCAGATGAAGGAATAGTTGTAGCGGCTGAATTTCAGGAGCAAGGGCGAGGACAGCGAGGTAACGCATGGGAAAGCCAAGAGGGGCAAAACCTCACCTTTAGCGTTTTACTTCGCCCAAATTTCCTACCCGTTGCTGAACAATTCTACCTTTCAAAAGCAATATCGCTTGCAGTTTCCGATTGGCTTGTAGCCTATGTGACAAACAAACCAGTAAAAATTAAATGGCCAAACGATATATATATAGGTGATAGTAAAGTTTGCGGAATACTCATTGAGAATAGCTTTAGTAGTCAGTACCTGGAAAGTTCAGTTGTTGGTGTGGGTATAAATTTAAACCAGGTTTCTTTCCCCGACGATTTGCCAAATCCAACTTCTTTACTACTTGAAACCGGAAGCAGGGTTGATCCCCGTAAAGCATTAGCCGAATTGGTTAGCTGCATTTATGGACGGTACCAACAGCTTACTGAAGGCTACAGAGAAAACATCGATAATGACTACTTTAATGCCATTTACAGAAAAAATCAGCTTTGCAAGTATTACTCCAATGGCGAGGAGTTTTATGCTACAATAATAGGCATTCAGCCCACTGGGGAGTTAGTCCTAAGGACTGCGGAAGGTGCAATTAGGACATTTGCATTTAAGGAAGTAACCTTTATAATATAGGTTAAGCTATACCGCATTAAAAGCGGCAGCAATGCCATCGGCAAGGGCATCGATTCCTTCCTTAAGCTTATTACCAACCATCATGCGCATCATCATGTTAAGCTCTGCCTTAACAGTGATTTTCATACAGGTATCGTATGGTGCAACCTCCTTGAGCTGAATCCACATGAAAAATTCCATGGGTGATTTTTCATCACCAGTAAATTTTATAGTTTTAAACTCTTCGCGCTCAATGATTTTGATGCCAAAAGGTCCCATACCTTTGTACTTGAAACTACAGCTATCCTCAGTAGCTTGCCACTCCTCAAGTTTGTCCTTTGCCATTGGCGAAAAGTTGCGAAAATCGGAAAGCACTCTAAAAACATCCTCGGCTCTTTTACTAATTGCCACAATCTTACTCTCGTAGGTTGTCATTTCAGTAATTTTTTGGTTTGCAAAAATAGTAAACTGCCATTTAATTAGAACCAAATCAACTTTTTGTAGTTTATATTTATGTAGATTATTTTACAGGTTAAAACATAATGAGAATAATACTTCAGCCTACACACGACCCATACTTTAACATTGCTACAGAGGAATACCTCTTAAAGCATAGTAGCGACGATTATATTATTCTATACCGTAATACCCCCTCGGTTATTGTTGGTAAACACCAGAACACTATGGCAGAACTGAACCATACCTTTATCAACAGTAGCAAAATTCCCGTAATTCGGAGGTTATCGGGAGGCGGAACCGTATTTCACGATTTAGGGAATGTCAACTTCTGCTTCATAGTAAACGGCCGAGAGGGTAATTTGGTTGATTTTAAACGCTTTACAACACCGATTATTGAATTTCTGAAAGAGCTTGGGTTAAATGCCTACCGCGGCGAAAAGAATGATATTAGGATTGGCAACTATAAGGTTTCCGGCAATGCCGAACGTGTGCATAAAAACAGGGTAATGCACCATGGAACCCTCCTGTATAGTACCAACATGTTTTGGCTGGAGCAAGCCATAAAGTCCAATGAGAACAGCTACACCGACAGGGCAATACGATCGAACCGAAGCCGAACAATAAACATAGCGGAGCTTCTTCCCCATCCTATGACTATTGAAACTTTTGAAATCGCCCTATCAGAATTTCTTACTAAATACCACTCTGCCACTCCCTTACAACTGGACGACAGCGCAAAGAGAACTATAAACACACTCGCCACCACAAAGTATACCGATTGGAACTGGAACTACGGCTACAATGCAAGCTATGATTTCAGGGTAAAAATCGACTCAAATATTCTTGTTTTAAAGGTAACTAGTGGGATTATTGAGAAAGTTGAAATAATTCAAAATTGCAGTAGTTGGATACATAAGCTGGCAAAACTACTGGAAGGGAAACGACACGATTACGCTTACCTCAAGAATGAATTAGGTAATACTGAATACTCTGAAAAGATTCAAGAAATAATTGAGAATCTATTCTAGCGCTAGTGGGGTGTTTGGTTTTCGTTCTTAGGTGGCTCAAAGCCGTAGGCAACCCCCTCGTAATAGTGAGTTGGAACCTCTTTATAACCGCCTCTACTCTCGCTTTTGGTAACCAGAACATAGTTTGCCCCAAGGGCAGCCGCTTTTCGCTGCAAGCGGATACGGGCATTCTTTTCGGCCGATTTGGCATTCTTGCTATTTTTCCCCGATACAGATTCTACTTTGCCATATATATAGAGACCATCAACGTCGGCAGGATTAGTTGTTATCACTACCGATTGGAAATTGGTCTCATCTATCATTTTAAAGGCCAAATCGTTAAACTTTTCCACCCTACCGTTTGCGTAAAGTATTTTATGGATTTGCTTCCGCGAAAGCTCTTCAGGTGCAGTTGCACCTTTCTTAAGGACTGTTACTTTGCTTGAACTTACCGATTTTACATTGCAAATAAGCTTTCGGTTACTTACCAGAATTATTGTATCCAAAGCTTCCTGTGCAATGGAGAAGATTGGAAGAAAAGTTATGAGGAGTAATGCTATAAATCGCATGCCCGTAATTTTCATTTAATGAATTAACTGCAAAGTTAATGCCATTTGATGTTATTACAAAAACAAACCAGTTAAAATGTATCAATTCCCTCGGCTAGCAAATACGAGTGCCACCGAATCTAGTACTATCTGGACTAAAAAGTGATCGGTGAGAGTTGGAGGCCAAGGAGTTAGGGCTTTATACAATAGCACTAAAAAGATACCTATGGATGATATCACAGTTAACCCCTGATTTGAGGTGAAACCTCCTACAATGAACAACAAAGCCAAAACTACAACTGCTAATGCAACATAGAATTGGAAATCGGAAATAGCTATGCTCCTGAAATACCCGATGTTAGCCAAAATAAGATATCCGGCAAAGCTTAGCCTCAACATCCAAATGGCTATCTTGTCAAGAAATTTTAAGGGTTTCATATACCAGTTTATTAATCTGTTAGTAATAACGTTTTACAAATGTATTAATAATTAACATACTAAATACCATGCAAAAAGAATTATTCAGTTCAAACTCCATGTAGGAGTAACAAAACCATTTGCATATTGAACAATGCTTAACCTCTCAATGTGGAAATTCTTAACTCACACACTGAAACGTATGGCATAGGTTCTAAAATAACTTAAACGGCATAGATCTCAAATTAGTATATCAACAAATATTGTAAGAAAACCCCACGATCAATTCCTGCAAACAATTGCTATTTTTGCAGGAAAATTATTGCTATGAAAGGAGCCAAACATATTCTGATGCTAATTGTATCCATTTTTTTATGGTTATTTGTGGCCATTACGGCATTCCTACTCTTTCTAATTGATTTTGTAGTATGGCTCTTAACTTTCTGGTGGGATAGGCGTTTAAAACTACTGCATAAATATTCGTCGGTTTGGGCGATGTTTTATATTTGGATTAACCCGGGTTGGAGAATCAAAGTTTCAGGGTTGGAGAAAATTGACAAAAGCAAATCCTATGTTATCGTGTGCAACCACCAAAGCGCCTTCGATATTGTGCTGCTTTACAGACTTTTCACCCATTTCAAGTGGGTGGCCAAAAAGGAGTTGGCCAAGGTTCCAGTTATTGGGTGGAACCTTATTCTTAACAATAGCATACTAATTGACAGGGCCAGTGCAGTGAGCACTAAAAAGATGATTTCTCAGGGGCTAAAACACCTAAAAGGAGGGAGTTCCGTACTAATATTTCCTGAAGGTACAAGAACAAAGGATGGTCAGGTTAAGCGATTTAAGGAAGGGGCATTTCTGTTGGCTAAGCAAGCAAACTCGCCCATTCTACCTGTGGTTATTGAAGGTTCAAAGGATATTTTCCCAAAACCAGGAATTGTTAAGCTACGCCAGAACTTAACATTAAAGGTTCTTGACCCTGTTGAAGTTGAAGAGGTTTTATCAACTTCAGTACCTGATTTGACAAAGCGCCTGAACCAGTTAATTATGGAAGAGCATAAAAAGTTAGCCCCCGAAAAGTACATGAATTCCGAAAACAAACAAGTTAAATGATAAAAACACAAAAAAGTTTTACTGATTATTTGACAATTAATTAAACTTTTATACCTTTGCAAGCCCAAAATATTGTCAAACAATTCATACTAAATACGATGTACGCTATTGTAGATATTGCAGGACAGCAATTTAAAGTAGAAAAAGACCAAAAGATCTACGTGAACCTGCTTGAGGGAGAGGCAGGAACAGAGGTTAAGTTCAACAAGGTGCTGCTTGTTGACAACGATGGTAAAGTAGCCGTGGGAACTCCTGAACTAAAAAACGCTTCGGTTACTGCTAAAATCCTTGGCCATGTAAAAGGCGAAAAGGTTATTGTATTCAAGAAGAAACGTCGTAAAGGGTATAGGGTGAAAAATGGACACCGCCAAAACTATACTCAGATTCAGATTGCAGAAATTGTAGCATAACACGAAAATATTGATTAGTCATGGCACACAAAAAAGGAGTTGGTAGTTCCCGTAACGGACGCGAATCGCACAGCAAACGCTTAGGCGTTAAGCTTTTTGGTGGTCAGGTTGCCAAAGCTGGCAACATTATTGTACGCCAGAGAGGAACTAAGCACTATCCCGGTATGAATGTTGGCATGGGTAAGGATCACACCCTTTACGCCTTAATTGACGGTGTGGTAACTTTCCGCAAAAAAGCCGACGACAAATCGTACGTATCAGTTTTACCACAAGAATCGTAGTTTTACTAAAATTTTCATAACTTTGGTCTCCTGTGCAATGCCTTCAAGTATTGAACAGGAGATTTTGTTTTATTAAAAACCCAACACTATGCTTACCCTAAAGTATATCAGAGAGAATACCGAGGAAGTTATCCGTAGGTTAGCAGTAAAGCATTTTGATGGTTCTGTAATTATTGCCAAAATTATAGAACTTGACGACAAGCGTAAGGCTATTCAGCTTCAGCTTGACAATAACCTTGCTGAGCAAAACCGGATTGCAAAGGAAATTGGAAAACTATTTTCCGAAGGGAAGTCAGCTGAGGCAAACGCAGCCAAGGCAAAATCGGCTGAGCTTAAGGAACTGTCCAAAAACCTCTCGCAGGAACTTAAAGAGGTTGAGGAAGAGCAAACTAAACTTCTGCTCCAGGTGCCTAACCTGCCCCATGAATCAGTTCCGCAGGGTGTAAGCGCAAGCGACAACGTTGTAGTTCGATCTGGAGGGAGTATTCCAAAACTACACGAGGAGGCCTTGCCACACTGGGACCTGGCTTCAAAGTACAATATCATCGATTTTGAACTTGGCGTCAAAATAACCGGTAGTGGTTTCCCGGTATATAGAGGTAAGGGTGCAAAGCTCCAAAGAGCCTTGATTAACTTTTTCCTTGACTACAATACTGCAGCCGGATACGAGGAGGTAGAACCACCGCACATGGTGAACGAGGACTCTGCTTACGCAACCGGACAGCTCCCCGATAAGGATGGGCAAATGTACCATGTAACCGCTGACGGATTTTACATGATACCTACTGCGGAGGTTCCAGTAACAAACATTTACCGCGATGTAATTTTACATGCAGCGATGCTCCCCATTAAGCTAACCGCTTACACTCCATGCTTCCGCCGCGAGGCAGGTTCGTACGGAAAGGATGTTCGTGGTTTAAACAGGTTACACCAGTTCGATAAGGTAGAAATTGTTCAGATACAGCACCCCGACCGTTCATACGAAACCCTTGAAGAAATGGTTAACCACGTTGAGGGGCTACTTATGAAACTGGAACTCCCCTACCGAATTGTTAAGCTTTGCGGTGGCGATATGAGTTTCACTTCAGCGCTAACCTATGACTTTGAGGTTTTTTCGGCAGCCCAGCACAAGTGGCTTGAGGTTAGCTCAGTATCGAACTTTGAATCGTTTCAGGCAAATCGCATGATGCTTCGCTTTAAGGAGGAGGGCGACAAGAAAGCACAGCTGGCTCATACCCTTAACGGAAGTTCGCTTGCATTGCCCCGTATTGTGGCAGCGCTACTTGAGAACAATCAAACCCCACATGGTATTAAGATTCCCAAAGTTCTTCAACCCTACTGCGGATTTGACAAGATTGATTTGTAAAGTACGAATTGCAATAAAATCAGTCCCCTTGAGAACTTTTTCAAGGGGATTTTTGTTAGTGGGAATAAAATGAAGACTGGCAAAGGAGAAATTGCATTCCCATGAAAAAAAGTTTGGCCTGTTATTTGTGTTAAATGGTTTTAAAATAAATTTGAAACAATTAATATTACCCTTTTGGCACTGAAAAAAATGTTTAACCAAACACTATTAGCAATGAAAGCATTCCAAAAAATCCTGGTAAGCATTATGCTTACGTTTTCATTTGTAGCGGCTTACGCACAAATGGAGGAACTCCCCAAGAGCGACACAGCAGGTGTTACTGGTGGAGCCGTTATAGGAGCGGTTACCATTGATGGTAAAACCTATCAGCAATTTGCGCTCCGTACCGATATCCCAATAGGTAAGTTCGGTTTCGGCATCGATATCCAGCTACTTTTTGACGAAAACGGACAAATCAGGAAAGATGAATGGGATGAATGGCAGGACTATATCGATAAAATTTACTACATCCGATATGGTAAAAAGGACGATCCGTTTTACATCCGTTTGGGCGGATTGGATTACACCTACTTGGGTTACGCCAACATTGTGAATGGCTACTCCAACATGATTCAGTATCCATCGCGCAGGCGTTATGGTGGCGAACTGTCGTTCTGGATTCCGGCTGAGCGTTACAAGGGAATGCCGGTTGCAGGTGGTGAATTTTTCTTTAACGACATGAAAGAACTTTTTGTTGAATCGCCCCGCAAGTCGGCAATGCTGGTGGGTAGCCGTATTTTCTACCGCCCGCTACGCTTCCTTGAGTTTGGGGTTACTGGCGTTGCAGACCTTAACGAGTACAACGCATTTGAAGATAGAGACGGCGATGGTGTTCCAAACCTGATTGACCTTTACCCCAGGGATAAAAACCTGGCAACGGATATGGATAAAATATCCCTAAACGATTGGAATTACCTGCTTAACGACACATACTGGGGACCAACCCGGGAAGAGAGATACCAAAAACTTCTGAGTCTTGGCCTGGTACCCGCCGATACCCTGAGGATGGAAAACCTTTTCAACCTGAATAACCAAACTTCAAAAATGTTCGCCTACAGCTTCGATATTGGAATTCCTATTGCCCGCAAGGAAAACTTTAAGTTTGATATTTACTCGCATATAACCCAGCTACGAGGGGAGAACAGAACCTACGGGTGGGGCGTAGCTATACCCGGTATTAGGATGATTCTTGGAACCAGCAATGTTCAGAACTTCTTAACCTTCAAGGCTGAATACCGTCGTTCTTCCAAAGAGTTCCTGTTTGGATACTTCAATAACACCTATGAGCTGGAAAGAGCACAGTTCATTGGAAGGGATAGCGTAATAACCAAGCAACAGAAATTAATAGCTATCCAGCAGGAACTTAATGGTATTTATGCCAGTGCTGAACTGAACATGTTTGGATATATTGTAGGTTATGCAGGCTACCAGGATCTTACTGGATCTGACAAAACCCACATGCGTTCACTTCACGGTGAAGTTCGTATGGGCGAAACCCTCAAGAAAATGCTTCACTTTGCTGACCTAAAAGGATACTACATCCAGAACAACGTTCAAGATTTCAGGCAATGGAAAACCCCAAGTTCACTTGTGGGCTTTAATATTGGCTACAACTACAAAGGAGCCATTGTTGGAATTGACTATCGATGGACATTCCAAGACCTTGACGGAAATGGAATCATTAAGGGGAGCGCTGAAACCATCAAAACAATCAGCTTTAGAACTGCTGTAACGTTCTAATCAATAAAACCCCAAAAAAGGGAGCTGTTCAGCTCCCTTTTTTATTTCTTTGATGGAATTAAATAGGTTGATAAAACAGCCACTATCAATGTAAAGAAGAAATTAACAAGTTTTGCTGTAACCACCTTATCCATTCCAGAGCTAATCCATACAATAGTAAAAACTAAACCCAAAATCATAGCCGTTATTGCTGCCCTCCCATGAAAGGGTTTCCAGAAAAGGGTAAGAAGTATTACTACAGAAAAGGTACAACCAATACCCGCCCACACGTAGCTTACCAGGGTGAATATCACTTTCTGGGGCGATACATAGGCTATTGCCAAAGCAATTATGGCAAGCGAAGCGGTAATAATTCGTGATTGGCGTAAAACGAGCCTTTCGTCATTAATACGCCTGAATGGTTTAACAATATTCTCGCTTAGCTCAGTTGATGATAGCACAAGCAATGAATCGGCAGTAGAAATCATTGCAGCAATAGCCCCTGTTATAAGTAAGGCTGCAAGTGCCGGAGGGAATATTTTCATGATTGTAGCAGGCATCACATACTCCCTGTCGGTAAGGGCGTTGGGGCCAAAAATGGCTAAACCAATCATTCCGAGCAACATAGCGCCAATGTAGGCAACAACTGTCCAGGTAATGCCAATATTACGCGCAAGCTTAGCCTGCCTGGCGTCCTTAATGGCCATGAACCTCATGGTTAGCTGGGGCATTCCACCTAGGTAACCAAAGAACCAGCTAAAGCCACCCACAAGAAACATACCTGCGGCTGCTCCCTTTAAACCATTGAATAACGAAGCATGGGTTGGACTCGCGCTCTCCAGAGCAATGGTAATGGAGCTTGAGTATACCTCAGGATGGTTTGCCAGGTAGAAAAACCCGACAATTGGGCCAACCGTTAAGGTGAAAATCATTACTAAAGCTTGAACCACATCGGTGTATACAACGCTCTGAAATCCTCCGTAAATGGTATAAGGGATAATGATTAGTGCGGTAATGAGCATTCCCCATTGAGGCTTAATGCCAAACATGGTATCTAAGGTTTTACCGCCTCCCAGGAATTGAGCGCCTACATAAAGGAAGAAAAAGAAAACAATGGTTGAACTACTCACCAGCCGTATCCATTTGGCAACCTCACCATGACGTGCAGCAAGATAATCGGAAAAAGTGGTAGCCGAATACTTTTCGGCTTCATCGCGCAGGCGCCAAGCCAAAAGCCACCAAGCGGTAATTATTCCCACAACACAACCAATTGCAGTCCACAACTCAGCTATTCCCATTGCGTAGGCAGCACCTGGTAGTCCCAACAGCGCCCACGACGATTCGCCAGTTGCCCTTTCGGAAAGGGCAGCAACCCAACCCGGTAGGTTTCGGCCGGCAATGGAGTAATCGGCATTATTCTTAACCTTTCGTCCTTGATAAATCCCCCACCCAATGATAAAAAGTAAGTAACCAATGGTTACAAGTGCAAGTTGAATGCTGGCTGACATAGTAAAAAGGTTTTAACATTATCACCCTAAATTTATTAAATAGCCGATATAAAAACCAATGCTTGCTGTTGATTTTCACCTATAAAAATAACTAACTTGTGAACTGGCAAAACAAGTGAGGTATGGAAGCATTATATTACATGCACCTAGAGAATAAGGCGGTACAATGCAATTTATGCCCTCATGAGTGTAAACTCACCCCCGGTAAGAGAGGTATCTGCAAAACCCGTTATAACGATAATGGCGAAATGAGACTCCTGATCTCAGGAGTAATAGCATCGTCAGGATTAGATCCCATTGAGAAGAAGCCCCTTTTCCATTTCTACCCCGGTAGCAAAATTTACTCAATTGGTGGCTATGGCTGCAACCTAAGGTGTTCATTCTGCCAGAACTATGAAATATCGCAATATGTTCCTGACTCAAATAGCCGATTAAGAGAAAATTTGCCGGAAAATATTGTTGATAAGGCTCTGTTTTTACCACAGAACATTGGCATCGCCTACACCTACAATGAACCAACCGTGTTCTTTGAACTTATGCTTGCAACGGCACGATTGGCTAAAGGCAAAGATTTAAAAAATGTAATGATATCGAACGGATTTATTAACCATAAACCCCTACTTGAACTTCTTGATGTTATTGATGCATTTAATATCGATTTAAAAGCTTTTACCAATGAGTTTTATAAAACTCAAGCAGGCGGAAAGTTAGCCCCAGTGCTAAACAATTTAAAGACCATAAAAAAGAATGGCAACCATTTAGAGATTGCCTTCCTGGTTATTCCGGAACTTAACGACTCAACCAATGAAGCAGTAGAGATGTTTAGGTGGATTAATGAAAATTTGGGTAACGACACACCCTTACACATCAACAGGTATTATCCCGCTTACAAGTTAAGCATCCCTCCAACCCCTCCTGAAAAATTGGTAGAACTTCGAGATGTTGCCATGGAATACCTAAAATTTGTATATATTGGCAACGTCCACAACTCCGATATCGGCACAAAAACAACATGCCCCTCGTGTAACACCACTGTTATTGAGAGGCATGGATATAGTACTACATTGAAAATGATTGACACTAGAGGATACTGCAAGATTTGTGGATACGGCCCTATAGCAGTAATGGGCTAACCACGCCAAATCAGTTCACTTAACTTTCGCTTGGGAACATGGTGTACCTGTTCTGAATCGCGCCAGTAAATTACACTTCCCGAATCATCAATATCATCAATAACAACTTTCTCAACTGGTTTGCCAAGGGCAATCACCAGTGCGACCTTTAGATATTCAGGTAGATTGAGTAATTTGTGTAAATTTTCTTTTTTAACCGATGCAATAATGCACCCCCCAAGCCCCTTTTCAACCGCACCCAAAAGAATGGTTTGCGCCACTATACCCTGATCCCACTGCGATGCTGTTGACAACCTCTGATCCTCAAGAACTACAATATAAGCCGATGGACGTTCCCCCTCAACAGGGCCATCCCAATCCTTCAAGTAACCTGCCCATGCCAGATTAGGAAACAAATTGTTGCACCATTCAGGAGTATTGATAATCATAAACTTAAGTGGCTGTAGGTTACGGCCCGAAGGACAAAACCTACACAGCTCAACCAGCTGTTCAAGCAGCCCTAAATCGATATTATGGGATTGGTCAAACCTTCGATAGCTGCGATTTTGAACTACAAGATCCCTTAGCATGTTTACCTAACCTTTTCAAAGCGTTTTTCAACCACACTCCAGTCAACAATTTTCCAGAAAGCTTGAATGTAGTCGGGTCGACGATTCTGGTAGTCGAGGTAGTAGGCATGCTCCCACACATCGCAGGTTAGTAAGGGCTTTAGCCCTTTTCGTAACGGATTACCGGCATTTGATTCCTGAGTAATGTTAAGTTTCCCATCGGTATCAACCACAAGCCAAGCCCAACCTGAACCAAAAAGGGTGGCAGCGGCATTGGAGAACTTGCTTAAAAATTCTTCAAATGAACCAAATGAAGCCTCAATAGCTTTTAGTAGATCACCCTCGGGCTTATGCTTTGGAACCGAACTAAAAGCCTCAAAGTAGAACGTGTGATTCCAAACCTGTGCGCCATTGTTAAATACACCACCCTCAGCCTCCATAACTATTTGCTCAAGGCTAGCATTCTCGAACTTTGTTCCGGGTATCAGGTTATTCAGGTTGTTAACGTAAGCCTGATGGTGCTTCCCGTAATGGAACTCCATTGTTTTCTCCGATATTACCTCAGCTAAAGCATTCAGTGAGTACTGCAGCTTTGGAAGTTCATGTTTCATAGCTATAGTTTTTAAATTGGTTTAACTGCCAAAATGAGTATGTCGTCGGTTTGCGCCTCCTCCTCACCCTTCCATTTTTCTAGTGTTCTATACAGTGTCATCTTTTGCTCGTAGAGAGGAAGATGCTTAATGCTTAAAATAAGATTACGGAATGAATGGTAACCAAATTTTTTACTGGGTTTACCACCAAACTGATCGGTAAATCCGTCGGAGAATAGGTAAACCGTATCGTTAGGCTCTAACTTTATTGAAAGTTCGTTGAATCGCTCCATGCGTTCATAGTAAGCAACGGGCATTCTATCGGGACGAAACTCAATAAGCCCTTCGCCTACCTGAACAATCCGATTATCATTTGGGATATTAGAATTTGTGCTGATAATAATTGGCATGTTGGCTCCTGAATAGTTAAGGGTATGTGTACTCCTATCGAAAGTACAGAAAGCTACATCCATGCCATCATGGCTGTCGTCCTCGTGTCCACCTTGCCGTAAGGCAGAAATTATGTTATCGCGGAGTTTACCGAGTAGCAAACCCGGCGATGATGTGGGAGTGTTTGCAACAAGGTCGTTGAGCATTGAAATCCCAAGCATACTCATGAAGCCACCGGGAACGCCATGGCCAGTACAGTCAGCAACCGCAAATCCAATTTTACCGGAGCAGTTCCCGACCCAGTAAAAATCGCCACCAACGGTCTCCTTAGGAAGATAAAGCACAAAAAAGTCCCTAAAGTACTGGCTTAGCAGTGCATCGGTTGGGAAAACTGCCTGCTGTATTTTGCGGGCATACTCAATGGATTCTCCCAAATCCGTTAGTATGTTAATGATTCGATCGCGTTGGTAAACTACAAGGTTTTTCTGCCTTTCAAGTTCATCGCGTTGTTCCTGAAGCTCACGCTGTTTGATATCTACTGAAATTCGCTGGCTCTCAACCTCAACCAAGGCCTGCTTGCGTTTATACATAGTATATAGCAGTCCCAGGAACAACCCGAGGAGTAAAACAAAAGCAATGGCAACCAGTATCAACAGGCGGGTTCTACTCTGCTTTTGGCTATCAACCAAGCTAAGCTGCTCATTGAACCTCTCAAAATGCTGACGAACAATATTTTCGTACTCAACCTGGAGCTGAGCTGCGAGAATCTGCTTCATCTTTTCAGTGCCTGCAATTGAGTCCTTAACCGCAATGTACTTTTCGTAGTTCTGTAAAGCCCCCTGACAATTATTTTTGGCTAGGTTGAACTGGTAAAGCGCATTATACGATTGGGCCACCATATCCATCATCCCGTGTTTTTTAGCCTGTTCAAGGACCTCATCGACTAGTGCGAAAGCCTTAGGGCTATTGCCCATTTGGAAAAGTAGAAGAGCGTAATCGTACTTTGACTCAACCACACCACGGGGTTCTTCGAGTTTAGTGTATCCTTCAATTGCTTTTGTAAGATATAGCTGAGCCTTATCGTACATTTTGATTTTCATGTAAGCTTCGCCAAGAAAACGGTTGATATTGGCAACCCCACCCCTATCGAGCAGAATCTGCTTAAGCGCAAGAGCATCTTCAAAGTAAAGCAAGGCGCTATCAACTTGCCCTAAAAGCAGGTAAACCGATCCAATATTCATCAATGAATTGGAAATTCCTCGCTTATCGTTTATCTCAATTTTTATTTTCCACGACTTCCTGAGATAATCAAGAGACTTTTCATACTGAGCCACATCGCGGAATATTAGACCTATGTTGTTTAGTAGGAATGCTTCGCCCTGTCTGTCCTTGGTTTCAACCCTTAGGGGTAATGCTTTGAAAAAGAAATCGAGGGCAGTAGAATACGCACCCTGCTCCCAGAAAAGGATTCCCATGCTATTATATACGGAGGCAATACCAGCTTTATCGTTCAATTTCTCGCGTATTGCCAAAGAGTTAGAGTAATGTTCAAGGGCTTTTGTATAGTTACCAATTTGAGCATTAACCATACCCAAACCATAGTTAGCTTCAGCCAAACCGGTAGAATCGGCAATAGCCGTTGCCTTATTAAGTGCAAGATTGTAATAATGCAATGAGCTATCGTTCAAATCGGTTCTTCTATAAAATATTCCTAAGCGATTGTATGTTTTTATTAAAGCTATTTGATTGTTGATGAGGCTAAAATCAGCTTTTGCTCTATTTAGCCAGTAAAAAGCGGAATCAATTGGTGTTATTTCAAAGTAAATGATTCCCAAGTAGTACTCACACCAAGCACGCGCCTCATTATATTCTGAAGCGCTTGTATTGGCTAATACTTTTTGAGCAATTTTTTTGGCAGCGCTGAATTCCCTGACATCAATTAACGACCGTACAGTAGCAAGCTGAGAATTAACCTGCGCTGTATCGACCATCATTTTTTGCCCATGGGCTAAAACAGGGAAAATAACCGTTATAAAACAAGACAGAATAAGATTTTGAATATGAATTCTATTGAAAAACATAGCATAAATATTAACCCAATAAAAATACAAAAAAAAAGCGACCGGTAAAACCGGCCGCCAAACCAAAACATAAACCAAACCAAACTTAAACCAATAAAAAACTATTTACCTGTAGCAACAAGATATTTTTCTTCCACCGCCTTCCAGTCAATGACATTCCAAAAGTTCTGTATATACTCAGGGCGGCGGTTTTGATACTTTAAGTAGTATGCATGCTCCCAAACATCGAGTCCGAGAATGGGAGTGCCTTTAACCTCTGAAACATCCATTAAGGGGTTATCCTGATTGGGGGATGAAAAGACCTGAAGGTCCTTACCTGTCCAAACCAGCCAAGCCCAACCCGAACCAAAACGGGTAGCTGCAGCGTTTGAAAATTTTTCCTTGAACTCATCAAAAGAGCCAAAAAACTTTTCAATCCCCTTTAGTAGCTCGCCATTAGGCTTTCCACCTCCATTTGGCGACATAATCTCCCAAAAAAGATTATGATTGAAGAAACCCCCTCCGTTGTTTCGGATTGCTGGTGAATGCTTGGAAACCCCCCGAAGTATCTCCTCAATCGGAAGCGCTTCAATTGATGTGCCAGCAATGGCATTGTTCAAATTATTAGTATATGCACCATGGTGTTTATTGTAATGAATATCCATGGTCATTTCGTCGATATAAGGCTCAAGCGCCTTGTAATCGTATTTCAATTTAGGTAACTGAAAAGCCATATGTTTACTATTTAAATTGTTTCTAAATAGTAAAACGCAGCTTGATAAATTTTGTTCAAAGGATTATTAAGAAATGATTACTGAGAGTTGACAGAATTTCCATTTTTCCCATTAACATATCTTACCTTTTCCTTTTTGGTTCGGTAAACCTCAATTCCTAAAAAGTAGTAGCGAATTACCCAAAACTCAACATACCACTTATGATCGAGTGAAAGTATTGTATCTTGGAGGTGTTTTGATTTTCCAATAAAGGGTCGTTTCATTAAATCTAAAGTTTCAGCTTGTCGTATGTAAGTACCCACAATAAATTTAATTTAAAATTAACATCTTTTAAGTTAATCTCCAAACAGCAATTGGTTTCTAACAGTAAAAACAAACGATTATCTGATTTGTTTACAAGGGTTTATGTTATTCGTAAACAAAAACGCTCCTTTCGTCAAAATTATGTGTGGGTTTGCTGCTACTTATGAGCTGTATTATGGCCTTACGTCCTACTTGGCCGAGGGTTATGGAGAAGTCATTAACATATAAACTGATATGGTTGCGCATTACCTCAGTGCTTAGCTCCTGGGCAAACTGTGAAACAAATCCCATAGTATTTTCCGGATATTGAAATGCATATTCAACACTCTCCCTTAACAACCGGTTAATATCGTGTTTTACATCATCAGGTAAAGACCGACGAATTGCAATACCCCCAAGAGGCGTAGGTAATCCAGAAATTTTCTCCCACTCATCGCCTAAATCCATTAGCTTGGTTAATCCCTTAAATTGATAGGTAAATCGTGATTCATGAATTATGACACCCGCATCAACCTCATTGTTTAGAATTGCATCCTCAATCTGTGAGAATAGGTAAAACCTCTTATCGTGCACATCAGGAAATACTAGGTTAAACAAAAGGTGAGCAGTGGTATGTTCACCGGGCAGGGCAATACGTATGTGTTTAACCTGTTCAAATGGTATGGTTTCCTTGCTTATAAGCAATGGCCCAACCCCTTTGCCCAGCGCACTTCCCGAATCGAGTAGTTGGTAATGCTCAGCAATTAAAGGGTATGCACCATAGCTAACCTTAGTAATATCGGGTTTAGCCTCAAGGGCTAAAAGGTTCAAATCCTCAATATCGGCCATGTGAACGTCAAAGGTGTATTTGTCAGTAAGCAACCCATGCACCAGTGCATAAAACATAAAAGTGTCGTTTGGACAAGTTGAAAAGTTCAGCGATAGGTTCATTCTACAGTGTATTTAAGTAACTCACAAGTAAGACTAGCTCATTCCAAAGGTTTTGAACAGCAATGTCGATTTTCCAGTTTTGGCGATTCCGGGGTTCAACATAATTGGATACAGCCCTTAGGCAAAAAAATGGTTTACCAAGTTTTAAGCAAGCATAGAAAACCGCAGCCGACTCCATGGTTTCAATCTGAGCATCCCATGAACGTTTAATCATAGCGATTCGCTCATTAGAACCCGAAACGGTTGAAACAGTTATTCCCCTAACCCCAAATAACTTCGGGTTTGGCTTAATAGTGTATGGGTTAACCAACTCTCTTAAGGGTAAAGCCTTTTGCAACGGGGGTAAAATATTATCGATATGTCGAAAAGTGCCATTATCATCTACACCATAATCGGCAAAAGAATCCGAATCAATAAGAACTACATTGCCTAATGGTAATTGCTCAGTAAAACTTCCAGCAATTCCCCCGTTAATAATGATATCATAAGCATCGGCTGCTCTGGAAAGGGCAAATACTGTTGGAACTGCTCCTGGTCCGCTAATCAGAATATCGGCATGAATACCATACTGTTGAAGCGAGTAAAAATCATTACCCGGTTGCCTGTACTGGGGCAAAATTTCTACTTGGCTGGCAACAACTATCAAAATTTTTTTCAAAAACTGATTACTTTTTAAAATAAATAGTTAAACAATAAAGTAAAAGTGTTGTTAAAAAATAATGGTTAAAAATAAATAATGATAGGTATTTTAACAAAAACAAAATTGTTTGTAACTTTAAAAGAAAATGCCCATTGCGTACCTGACACGAAGAGAACGATTTAGCGCTGCTCACAGGTTATACAAGCAAGAATTGACCGATGAAGAAAATTTTAGGCTATTTGGGCAGTGCTCACACCCCAACTGGCACGGACATAACTATGAGCTTTTTGTTACGATTAAAGGTGAAGTGAACCAAGTGCTGGGTTATGTGGTAAACCTCAAAGTGGTAAGTCAAATCATAAAAGAGCGGATAATTAGCAAGCTGGATCACAAAAATGTAAATATTGATGTAGACTTTATGAAAGGAGTGCTTGCCACTACCGAAAACCTAGCCATAGCAATATGGAAAGAACTTGAAAAACCATTGAGTGACGTAGGAGCACAACTTCATTGCATAAAAATAAAAGAAACCGAGAATAACTTTGTAGAATATTACGGAGATTAAATTTATGGAGATAGTAAATCAAAACGCATCGTTCAACGAAGATGAAGGCTACTCAAAGATTGAGAGGTGGAACCCTGAGACAACCGAAAAGCTAGCCTACCACTACAAGGAAATACTTAAGCTAATTGGGGAGGATGTTGGTCGTGAGGGATTATTGCAAACTCCTGTAAGAGTGGCAAAAGCCATTCAGTTCCTGACCCATGGCTATAATATTGATCCCCATGTGCTTGTAAGAAGTGCAAAGTTCCACGAGGAGTACAAACAGATGGTGCTGGTTAAGGATATTGAACTATACTCCATGTGCGAACACCACATGATACCATTCTACGGAAAAGCTCACGTGGCCTACATTCCAAATGGTTACATTACGGGTCTTAGCAAGGTAGCAAGGGTTGTTGATGCATACGCGCGCAGGTTACAGGTACAGGAAAGGTTAACAGTTCAAATACGCGATTGCTTGCAGGAAACCCTCAATCCGCTTGGAGTTGCCGTAGTTATAGAAGCAGCCCATATGTGTATGCAGATGCGTGGAATTCAAAAGCAAAACTCTGTTACCACAACATCAGCATTTACGGGTGCCTTCCTTACCCACAACGAAACACGCGAGGAGTTCATTCATCTTATTGGAGTTAAGCTCCATTAGCGTGATGAACCAGAATAAAACCAAAGGGTGCCTCAAAATTTGAAGCACCCTTTACTTTATGTGAATGGTTAATGACTAGTTGCGTTGCTCTACCTTAAGTCCTTTTGGACCCTTGTTGCCGGTTTCTCTATCACCACCCTCGTCGTTATTCTTTTTACGCAACTTGAAGTATAGGTCAACCATATCAAATTTATAGGTTAGAGCAAACTGAAATGAACGAAAGCGCGATTTAGTATTCTCATCCATTTGTCGGTAAATATCAACCATACCCAAGTCGTAACGCAAGTCTAACCCCCAAATGCCATCCTTGGTAGGATATTCGGCTCCGCAACCTACTGAAAATCCCCAGTCGAAACGGGTCCAATGATAATCATCGTAAGATGCACCATCCTCGTAAATAACTTTTCCACTACCAATTCTGGTTGTAGTGTATACACCGCCATTGGCATATACCCTATTTAATCCCAACAAACTAAAAGTGTACTTGGCAAGGAGGGGAATCTGTATTGCAGGCATACGCTTTGTTTCCTCAACTGTCCCATAGATTCCTTTTGAACCCTTGGAGATAAAGTTCAACTCTGTTTGAAAGGAAAACCTATTCGTAAACCCAAAATCACCAACAATACCGAACTGATAACCAATTCTGCTTTTCACTTCATGGGTGGGATATGACCACTGGCTAAATTTTGAAAAGTTCATACCCACCTTTGGGCCGACGTAGATAAACCCAACATCATGCCCAAAAACCTTAAATAGTTGAGCATTAGCAGCATTAAAAGTAATTGCTACAAGTGAAAGAATAACTAAAATTTTTTTCATGGTGCAAGGGGTTAAATTTCTACAAGGTTAATGTAAAAAAAATTACCATCAAACTTTTAACAAATTTTTTTCATCAAACTCTTGACTCAAATCATAATTACCAATAACTTGCGGGCTATAAATCAGAAATATGGGCATTTTAGAAATTGAAAAGGATATACATGCCCGCATAGTGCGCAGTGTGAATGCCCAGCTAGGCAACTACATAACCTTTAATAAGAATTGCGTCATTGAACCAATTGAGCAAACATTCTTCCCCAACTCAACACTCCTATCCATAATTGATTTCGATTGTATTCCAGCATCAAAACTAATGGTAATTGACAATGGAGTTCAGGTTTACCCATTAAGCGGATTAGGGCAATGGAACTCAATACTGATGAATGAAAGGTTAAACCTAAACATTAAGAATGTACTCGATTACCTTAAGCTATACTACTCAACTCACGTTTTCCCATACCAGTATCAAAAAATAGTTGAAACTATTCACGATCTTGATTTCATAGAATTTCCTGAAATAAAACTTTTCGAGGTGATAAACCAACGAATTCAAGCCCCAGTGGTAACCCTCTCAAACAAGCAATTCACAATATACTGTAATATTACTTCCAATCGAACATTATACAATGCAGCATTTGATGTTTATCCGGATGGTAAAGTTTTACTGCTCGATAAAAAGATTGTTATGCAAGACCTTCCCATAGGTGAAATGGTAATTGATCTTTAGGCCTACGAGTGAGTATCTCCTAAAGCCATTGTACCATTACAATTTCAAATTTCTTGGTCACAGAAATTAAAAAATGCCTTACATTTGCCCTTTATAAACTATAACCTTTAACTATGAAAGCTTATGTTTTCCCGGGTCAAGGTGCCCAGTTTGTTGGCATGGGTAAAGATTTGTACGATAATTCACCCTTAGCCAAGGAACTTTTTGAAAAGGCAAACCAAATTTTAGGATTTAGGATTACCGATTTAATGTTTGCAGGAACCGATGAGGATTTAAAGCAAACCAAAGTTACCCAACCTGCTATATTCCTGCACTCTGTTATACTTGCAAAGGTTTTGGGGAACGATTTCAAACCCGAAATGG
>JAGPEQ010000102.1 GCA_018056955.1 Bacteroidales bacterium
TTCATTTTTCGTGTTTTGGTTTATGTTTGCGTGCAAATTTAAAAACATCTGGTTAAATTCTAACTTAAATTTACAAAAAATATTGCATTGCTGTGATTAAAACACATGTTATTAAGGAAATAGTTGAAAAGTTAGGGTTTGCCCCTACTGTTGGACAACTTGAGGCCATTAATGCCTTATCGGAATTTACCGTTCAACCCAACGGGAATGAATGTATGTTGCTTATGGGATATGCGGGCACTGGGAAAACCTCGCTGATAGCCGCATACGTTAAGGCGCTGGACAGGTTTGGCATTAGTTACCAGCTCCTTGCCCCAACCGGTAGAGCAGCAAAGGTGCTGGCAGAGTATTCGGGTTGCAACGCATACACCATACATAAAGTGATATACAGGCAACAATCCAGTACCGATGGATTTGGCCGCTTTACCCTTAATTTCAATAAATCAAAAAACACCATTTACATTGTTGATGAAGCCTCTATGATTTCAAACCAGGCGTTTGACGATAGCGCTTTTGGTTCTGGCAAACTGCTTTCCGACCTCATTGAATACGTTAGAATGGGCAAGGATTGCAAACTTATGCTGGTTGGCGATACCGCTCAACTTCCCCCGGTAGGGCTCGATATCAGCCCAGCACTTAACCCAACCGAACTCGAAGCACTTGGTTTAAATGTAAGATTTGCACAGCTCAACGAGGTTATCAGGCAGCAATTCGATTCCGGCATTCTTCATAATGCCACTGCCATAAGGGAATTGATTGACTCGTCAACTAACGATTTTCCAAGATTTAACCTTGACTATCGTGACGTGCAACGAATTTCGGGCGGTGAACTCCTGGAATACTTGTCCGATGAGTACAGCAAAAACGGGCGCGAAGGGAATATTGTAATTTGCTACTCGAACAAGCGGGCTAATCGATACAACCAGGGCATAAGGTCAAAAATACTTTACCATGAGGAAGAGCTCAGTGTTGGTGACTACCTGATGGTTGCCCGCAACAACTATTTTTGGGTAAACGATAGACCCAACATTGGATTTATTGCCAATGGCGAAATTGTTAGGGTAAAACGGATAGGAAAAAGAAATGAAATTTACGGGTTCCGTTTTGCTGATGTTACTCTTGAACTCCCGGATTACAACTACGAAGAATTTGACGCTAAGCTTATACTCGATTCCCTGTTTATGGATGGCCCTTCGCTTGGCAATGAGAGTATGAAGCTGCTTTACCAGCAAGTTATGGCCGATTACTTACATCTTAAAACCAAAAAAGCCCGAATGAAACAACTCCAAAACGACCCCTTTTTCAACGCTTTGCAGGCCAAGTTTGCCTATGCTGTAACCTGCCACAAGGCTCAGGGTGGCCAGTGGCCTACGGTATTCATTGACCAAGGATTTTTTAACGACGATATGCTTACACGCGAGTACTTGCGATGGCTATACACGGCATTTACAAGGGCTACCCAAAAGGTTTACCTTGTAAACTTCGATGAGAAATTTTTTTAGCAAGTTAAAATTTCATAAAACAGCTCTATAACATTAATACAACCATACCTCCTTTCGCTTTGCTGTTGAATCTTTGCAGGCAATTTAAGGAAAAGAGGTATGAAGCGTATTTTATATGTTTTAATTACCCTGCTGGTGACTATTCTGGGTGAGGTTAAAAGTCAGGAAAGTCAAAGTATTAAAACTCAACTAAAATTCGATTTTGTAAGCCGCCACCTATGGCGAGGCATGCGAAACAACACCTCGCCGGCAGTTCAACCTACAATTCGATTTGAAGGTAATAAAATCTATGGTGGCTTTTGGGCATCATACTCTTTAGATTCTGAAAACGTTCAGGAAATTGATATCTATACTGGCACTAAGTATAAGAATTTGTCATTTGCTATCTTTGACTACTACAACCCCATTGACACAATAGGTTGGCAAGGTGATTTTTTTGAATTCAGAAATAGTAAAACCCGTCATACGCTCGATGCCATACTCACACTTAACCAAACCGAGAATTTCCCTTTTAATATTACACTATCAACAATGTTTTATGGATTCGACAAGGACTCAACTACAAGGCATAATTTATACTCCACTTACATTGAACTGGAGTACATGGTTTTTAAAAGGGACGAAACAAGCATTTCCATTCATTTGGGAGCAACCCCATATAAAAGTTACTACGCAAACAGAGCAGCACTTGTTAATAGCGGCATAACGGTTATTCGAAATATCCATATCAACTCATATCTAACTATTCCTGTCAAAGGTAGTTTTATCCTTAACCCTTACACGCATCAAGTTTTTTTGCTGGCGGCGTTTACTATACAGTAAGGATAAAGGATAAAGGATAAAGGGTCTGTCCCACTCTGTAAAGAGCCTACCCGGGAAAGCAGAAATTTAGTTTTCTTTGTAAAGAGTAGGCGTGGGTGTTTGTTTTTAAAGTTTTCTGATAACTGATTCAAAGTCGTTTAATGTCATGTTGAGTCCCGATATATCGGGTTAGACTCCGCCGAAACATCTCAAAACGATAGATAAATAGGGATCCTTCGTTTAACTCAGGATGACAAAAGGAATGTCTGTTTTGTTATCTAAACGACATTGATAACTGATTTCTATTCCCTGCCGCCAGTATATTATCAAATCCAGCAAAATAGTATAATTCTGCAAAAGTATGGGGTTCAAATAAACATTTAAATTAAACCCATTGACTTTTGATGGTAAAAATGATAAATTGCAAACAAGGGGGCGTTAAATCATAATAAAATCGAACTATATGAAATACAAGAGTTTAAAAGTTGAATTGATGGTTAACATACTGGGTATAACCATACTTATTATGTTATTAACCTTAACGGTTATATCCTACAATAGTAATAGAGCAGCCCGAAAATCGGCCAGTGAAACCAGCTTACTGGTAGCCAAAAACATCTCGAAAGATGTTACCAGTTTCCTCGAAAAACCTTTTGAAACGCTATATAATATCAGCATTAGCTTTAAATCCTTAAAACAGGATGGATATACAAATCGAGAAGCGTACTGTAGTATTCTCAGAGAGTCACTGAGCCTAAACGATAACTACCTTGCCCTGTGGGCAATGTTTGAACCGAACCAACTCGATGGTAACGACAGTAAGTATAAGGGGAGCGAACTATACGATGAGGAGGGTCGTTTTGATGTTTCATTCTATAAGGTTAATAAAACCATTAAAAGTGAAGTTGGTGGTGAAATAGCTGTGTATAATGAAGATTACTATAAAATACCCTTCACAACCGGCGAAGAAACATTAATCGAGCCATACTTTTACACCTACACTGGAGATGAAACAGGTACAAACTACTTTGAAACCTCGGCTGCGCTCCCGATAAAAGGAAATGGTAAAATTATTGGTGTTATTGGGCTTGATATCGACCTTAAGGAACTTTCGGAAAAACTGAAAGATGTTAAGGTTTTTGAAACCGGATATGTTCTTTTAACATCACCCGAGGGATTAATTGCAGCTCATCCCAAAAAGGAAATTGTAGGTGATACTCTATCAAAATTTATAAATATCAGCATACCTGAATACCAAAGAATAATTAGGGGCAAAAATTTTACCTCGCTTACTTTAGACCTAAATGGAAAGAAAAATTTTGTGTATGTAAATCCTATAACAATTGGAAAAACTTCCAAGCCCTGGGCTGTTGTTGTAGTTGTTCCAGAAAGTGAAGTTTTTGCAGAAAGTCGGAAACTGATTGGTTACACCCTAATAGTAGGACTACTTTCCATAACCCTTCTAATCTTTATTATTCTTTACCAGTCAAGCAGAATAGTCAAACCCATTTTTAGGGCAGTAGATTTTGCCAACAGCATATCGCAAAGCGATTTAACCCAAACCATTGAAAAAGACCGAAACGATGAGTTGGGGACTCTGCAGGAGTCACTATTACTGATGCAGCAAAAGCTGATAGAAATGGTAACCGAATTCAAAAATAGCAGCAGTAGTATAGCCGATGCCAGTTCGCACTTAAACTCTACTGCCCAGCAGGTTTCGCAGAGTGCTGAAGAGTTAGCCTCATCGTCGGAGGAACTGTCGAGCACCATGGAAGAAATGGTTTCGAACATTGAGCAGAACTCGCACCACGCCATTGAAGTTGAAAAGATATCGCTTGAACTGGTTACTGATGCCCAAAGGGTTAAAGATGCGTCGGAAAAGAGTATGGCATCAATTGGCTCCATTGCCGAAAAGATTCAGATAATTAACGACATAGCCTTCCAAACAAACCTATTAGCCCTTAACGCAGCCGTTGAGGCTGCCCGTGCCGGAGAACATGGAAAAGGTTTTGCGGTGGTAGCTGCTGAGGTACGAAGGCTTGCCGAGCGCAGCCGAATGGCAGCCGACGAGATTAACCGTCAATCGGGCGAGAGCGTGCATATCACCGCCAAAGCCACTGAACTACTCAACCAGATAATTCCCAAGATTCAAAAAACAACCGAGCTGATTCAGGAGATTGCGCATGCCAGCAAGGAACAGCTTACCGGCTCGGAGCAAATCAACAATACCACCCAACAGCTAAGCGGGGTAACCCAACAAAATGCAACCATATCGGAAGAACTTGCAGCCAGCGCCGAGGAACTTGCTGCACAAGCTGAGAAATTGTCGGAATTTGCAGAATCGTTTAGAACTGAGAATATTCAAGGCATTAAAAAAGATGTCACACCGCATCAAACTCCCTTAAGGGAAAAATCAACTGCTAAGCAAGAACCCAAAACAAAACCCACTGAAAAAAAGATATTAAAGCCCCAGGTGAAAAAGAAAGTTGACGAGCCCAAACCCCAAAAAGGTGTTGATATTAAATTAAAACCAAGTGACGATTCGGAATACGAAAGTTTTTAAAAAAAGGGCTGCACTAGCAGCCCTTTTTCGTGCTATGGTTTCATCATTCCGTACTGCGATAAAATATTATCTAAATTCTCAAACCTTTTGCGGTAATCGGTAAGCGCAGCTTTTATGATTTGGTGTGCCTCTTCCACTCCATAAACATGGGTAATCTCGCAATCGCGATGGGTTCCGGGTAAATCCTTATAGGTAAGGAAATAATGCCGTAAACGGGTAATAATTGCCTCGGGGCATTCATCAATATTACGGATATGCCCATAAACTGCATCATCCTTTAAAACGGCAATTATTTTATCGTCGGCCTGGTTACCGTCAATCATCCTCAACCCCCCAATGGGGATTGCGTAGGCTAATAGGTTGCCATGGGCGATGTTTTTTTCGGTTAACACGCAAATGTCAAGGGGATCGCCATCGCCGGCTAAATCGTTACGTTCGGTTTTATCACGGGCAATTTGTGCCACATTCTCGTCGCAGAGGGTTTG
>JAGPEQ010000038.1:0-5353 GCA_018056955.1 Bacteroidales bacterium
TAAAATTCATTCTGAAACCACTTTGTGGCTGTTTTCGGATACCCTATATGTAGAATTGGCGATTTCATAGATAATATCCATAACCTTCCAGTACCCGCCTGTCGAAATACTTTGTAAGCTCACAATTATACTGACTGTAAAAATTTTTAATATACTCTAAATCCTTTTGGGTTAGAAAATCCTCCTCATTTAAGAAACGTCCGAAAATGGGCATAGGATTTAGATATTTTATAACGCCACGTCCAACGGTTGTCATACCGGGAATATGGCAAATAAAGTGCTTACGACCAACTGGTTTCTTGTAAAAATGGTTAACCACCTTAAGCAGCGGCAAACTCAAAAGCCTTAACCCCCTGTTTGTTGGGTTAAAGTCGATTTTATCCCAATCGACCTCCATACCAAATTGCTGGCAAAAATTTTCCATGAATTCCCTGTTGTTTCTTTTAAAATCCTCATACAGGTAAACCATTACCTGCTTTTCGCCAAAAAGATTGATATAATGATCAATTAACCGACTATAAACCAAATGCTCAAATCTAAAAACCTCACCGGAGTATAGCCATCTTTTAAAACTATATGTACCCCCATTTTTGACATATTGCTGGTATGCCGATGGTATGAGCGATTGCTGGCGACGGATAAAAATAACCACCATTGCATCAGGAAACGATTTTTTTAGCTTATGAGAAATTCCATATGAGAAGTACCCATAGTTAAACCCTGAGTTTATAGCAGTTGCAAAGAATTCAGAGCTTATTAGTAGGTTGCTACCTCCAACAAGAAATTCATCTCTTACATATTTTGGATTAAAAGCAAAACAATCGGAATTTAGAATTAAACGATTGGCCTCGCGCCACGAAACAAACTGGAAATTTGAAACGTTAGGAAAGAAAATATCCTGCAACCAAGTGGTTGCTGTTTTGGGATAACCTATGTGAATAACCACTTTCGACACCTAAAAACAATTTTTAGTGTAAATATAGTGCCTGAGCGTTACAATTTATCTAACTTTACGTATAAATATATTAATTTTATTGCTACTTTTGATTTAGATAAAAAAGTAAATTTTTGCTGTTAATTCACTATCATTAACTTGTACTTAGTGGCTCAATTTTTGTAATAAAGTAAAAAATATATACCATGAAAGCGAAAAAGTTGCTTTTAACGCTTATGGTTGGTTTAGCAGCAACCATAGGCCGATCACAGAATGGATGGGTTTGGTTGAAACAGTTTACTCAGTCGCCCAACCCAAATCAGGCAAGTGAACTGGATATATACCAGATAAGGTATGCCAAATCAGGGAATATATATGTTTTGGGATCGTACAAATCCCATTTTATATTGGATGGTAACACTTACAATGGATATCCGGATCAATCATCCACCAAACTTGACATATTTCTTGCAAAGTTTAATACCACTGGCAATGTTGTTTGGGTAAGGACCATGGGAGGAAGCGAAGGTGACCAACCCGATGACCTGGCTATTGATAATCAGGAAAATATTTACGTATCGGGCTTTTTCCAAGGAACTTGCGATTTTGGTTTGGGCAATACCCTTACCTCCAGCGGAGGTAACGACGGTTTTATGGTAAAGTACAATTCAAGCGGGACTTTCCAGTGGGTTCGTAAAGTCGCATATGGTATTTCAGGGAATGAGCGTATCTCCTCCATAAGTATTGGAAAAGATGGCAATCTATACGTTGCGGGAATGTCGCAAAGCTCATCATTCACAGTTGGCGATGGAACCAACGAACAAAGCTATACCAATGCCGATAGTAATCGCGACCTATTCCTTGCCAGCTTTACTCCATCGGGGATCTATCGTTGGTCGCGCCAAATACCCGGAAATAATAACTCGGCTCTTTTCCGGGCTATTGCTGTGGATGAAACCAACAACCTTTACGTTGGTGGAGTACTAGGCGGTACACTTACCATCGATGGAACTCCATACACATCTGCCGGTAGCGGCGATATTATTCTGGTTAAAGCCAGTCCCACCGATGGTTCAGCCATTTGGGTCCGCAAGGGAGGAAGCACATTAGATGACCAGCTTAACAGCATTGCTGTTTACGACAACTTTGCCTACCTGATTGGCTACATTCAGGGAACAGGAACTATTGATAGTACTTCAACCCAACAATCGTCGCAATTCACTACTGCTGGTGGTAACGATATCTTTCTAGCTAAGTATAACCTGGATGGCAGGCTGATTTGGAAGAAGACCATTGGTTCTATCGGTGGAGATGTAGGGTACGGGATAAACGTTTACAACAACATACTGGTGGCAACGGGATACTTTTCGAACTCCATTGACTTTAACCTGAACACCATCACATCGGGAGGAAATAACGACGCCGCATTTTTTGTTTTTGATGTGGAATCGAATGCCGTGCTGGCCAAGTCGGTATCAGGAACTCAAGACGATCGTGGACAAGGAGTCGCTCTTGACACATTGTATAACGTTTACCTTGGGGGATATTTTACATCGCCCACCCTAACAGTTGGAACCAATTCACTCACCAACTCAGGGTCAGGCTATAAAGACATTTTCCTGGCCAAGAACCATAACCATTTTACCGCAGCATTCACCTACAAGAAAAATGTTAGCTGTAATGGCGGCTCCGATGGAGCCCTTACCGTTACCCCACACTTTGGAATCCCTCCCTACTCCTACAGTTGGAAACTTAATGGGAACCCGTACGCGGCAACTGACTCCTCAATTAACAATTTGGCTGCAGGCACCTATGAGGTAACCGTAACTGATAACAACTCAGAACAATCCACAATAACCTATACGGTTACAGAGCCCTCTGCTTTAAGCATTAGCAATTCTGTAACTAGTGTTTCCTGCTTTGGGTATAATGATGGCGCCATTGACATAACCGTTTCAGGTGGGACATCGCCTTACAGCTATTTCTGGACAACCGTAAATGGATGTGGACATGCGATTGATGCCGAAGACCAGAGCACCCTGTCGGCTGGGGATTATCAGGTACAGGTTACTGACGCAAAGGGCTGCCAAACAACCGATAATTATACCATTTCTCAACCCTCTCAAATAGTTATTACAGGAACAGTAACCAATATAACTGGAGCAGGAAGTAATGGAGGGGTTGATATTAGCGTTAGCGGAGGATCAGGAACCTATTCCAGCTATTCATGGAAGTTGAATGGGTCCGAGGTGGCAACAACCGAAGATATTACTGGTCTTAATGTTGGCGGAACCTACAAGGTAACGGTTACCGATAATACTGGATGCAATGATTCCAACTCCTTTGTGGTACTCGACAAAAGGGATTTCCATGCTTGGGTTTCAGCCCAAACCAATGTTAGCTGTAAAGGCGAAAGTACTGGAGAGGTTACCGTTTCGTATGCAGAAAATATTGGAACCGTTACGGTTTTATGGTCAAGTGGCGAAACTACATTCACCATTACGGGTAAACCTGCTGGCAGCTACACTGCAACTTTAACAGACGATAATGGCACCCCTGGTGATACGGGTGACGATAAAACAGCAGTTGTTGTTGCTGACATCACCGAACCTGCTCAAATACTTGATGGTGCTATTGTTTCGTACCCAATCACCTGTTACAGCGGTAGCGATGGGATACTTGATTTAACCCCAAGCGGAGGGACTGGCCCTTACACCTACTCATGGAATACCACCCCGGTTCGTACTACCCAAGACCTAAATAATCTCTCCGCTGGAACCTATCAGGTAACAATCACTGACCAAAATGGCTGTACCGCTACTAAAACTGCAGATGTTACTCAACCAGCCGATATATCATTCTCATTTATTGCAACAGAACCCACCTGTTACAATAGCTATACTGGAGAACTTAGTGTTAACAACCTTACAGGTGGCACAGCACCCTACGGTTACCTATGGTCAAATACTCTTACCACCCCCACAATTTCAAATATCAAAAGCGGTAATTATTGGCTTAAGGTTACTGATAGCAAGGGATGTAACAAGACCAATTCAACATACCTTTCACAACCCTCAGATATTATTATAAGTCACTCTGAGAATAAACCTACCTGCCCTGAATCGAAAAACGGAAGCATTGGACTAACTATTTCGGGTGGAACACCAGGATACACGTATTTCTGGACAGGCCCCGATATTGTTAACGCCACTGATAAAGATCAAATTAACCTTGGACCAGGAACCTATACTGTAACCGTAACCGATGCAAATTTTTGCACAAAGGATTACCAGGTTAACCTAACCTCTGCAAACCCAACGCCCACAGTAAATCTTACAATCAACGATACCGACAACTCAATTTGTGCGGGTACAGAGGTTATCTTCACTGCTAGCGGGGGCTCAACCTATGAATTTTTCCTGAACGGGTTAACGGTTCAAGGGCCTGGAACAGCCTATGCATATAGCAACTCATCGCTAGCTGATGGCGATCAGGTTTTCGCAGAGGTAACCTCAGCAGTGGGTTGTAAGGCAAGCACAAACACAATAACCATAACCATTTTCACTCTACCAACCGTTACCGCCAATGCCAGCCAGAATCCAATTTGCCAGGGTGATGGTATTACATTAACCGGCGGAGGTGCGGTATCGTATGTTTGGGATAAAGGGGTGATTGACGGCCAGGTGTTCTACCCTTCTGCAACCGATACCTATACAGTTATTGGAACCGATGCTAACGGTTGCCAGAATTCAGCACAAATTACTGTAACGGTTAACCCTGTTCCCAATGCGGTAGTTAGTACTACCGATCCGTTGGAGTACTGCGCCGATCAAACTGTTAGCACATTGTTTACCGCATCGCCCTCCGATGGTTCATTCTACCAGTGGATTAAGGACGGTCAAAATATTTCGGGAGCTCATACCAACACCTACACCGCTACGGAACCAGGCTTTTACTCCGTTTACCTTATTAAAAATGGTTGCTGGAGCATTAGCGATGAAGTTGAAATTGTTGTTCATCCTTTACCTACCGTTACCCTTGCAGATTTTACTCCCGTTTGCGTGGACGCTGCACCCTTCACCCTCGATGGCGGTTCACCTGCGGGTGGGGTTTACTCGGGGAACGGGGTTACGGGGAACACCTTCGATCCGGCTGCCGCTGGTGCTGGCACACATACCATCACCTACACCTATACCGATGGCAATGGCTGCGTTAGCTCCGCCGCCAAGGATATTACCGTGAACCCATTGCCCGCCGTTACCCTTGCCGATTTTACTCCCGTTTGCGTGGATGCTGCACCCTTCACCCTCGATGGCGGTTCACCTGCGGGTGGGGTTTACTCGGGGAACGGGGTTACGGGGAACACCTTCGATCCGGCTGCCGCTGGTGCTGGCACACATACCATCACCTACACCTATA
>JAGPEQ010000038.1:5453-23403 GCA_018056955.1 Bacteroidales bacterium
GGTTACGGGGAACACCTTCGATCCGGCTGCCGCTGGTGCTGGCACACATACCATCACCTACACCTATACCGATGGCAATGGCTGCGTTAGCTCCGCCGCCAAGGATATTACCGTGAACCCATTGCCCACCGTTACCCTTGCCGATTTTACTCCCGTTTGTGTGGATGCTGCCTCGCTTACCCTCGATGGCGGTTCACCTGCGGGTGGGGTTTACTCGGGGAACGGGGTTACGGGGAACACCTTCGATCCGGCTGCCGCTGGTGCTGGCACACATACCATCACATACACCTACACCGATGGCAACGGGTGTGTGAACTCTGAGGCTAAGGATATTATTGTTAAACCTCTACCCTCTGCTACAATATCAACTTCCGATCCTACGGTTTGGTGCGAGGGTACAACCATTAACGTATCCTTCACAGCCGAAACTGCCGACAGCTACCAATGGTTGTTGAATGGCAATCCGATTTCAGGCGAAACGAATCCAACCCTGAATGTTAGCGCTGCTGGTATATATAGTTTAAGCGCAACTACAAACGGCTGTACAGCCATAGGCAATACAGTTGAAGTAAGTGTGATTAGCACCCCAGCTGTTTCAATTGAAACCACTGACCCAGCCAACTGGTGCGAGGGCGACGAGGTTAATGTACTCTTACAAGCGAATCCATCAGGTGGTTCGGCCTACCAGTGGCGTAAGGATGGCAGCGATATTGACCAAGCTACCCAACCCCAATACCTGGCTACTGAGGCTGGTACTTATAGCGTGATTGCTACCTTTGCTGGTGGGTGCCAGGCCACATCTAGCGACTTCACAATCACTGTTAATCCTCTGCCTGTGATAGATTTACCTGACGATACAATCAGAATTGACACCACTCAGCAATACACCCTCGATGCGGGAACAGGATTCTCCAGTTACCTATGGAACAATTCAACTACTGAACAAACCTTACTGGTTGATGGTCAAACCTACGGTGAGGGTATTTTCAAGTTCTGGGTAACTGTTACCAATGAGTTTGGTTGCGCCGCCACCGATACCGCTGTAATAAAAATTGCACTACCTAACTCTCTCCCAACCGATAAGATGTATAGCATTAGCATTTACCCAAATCCCACAACTGGTAATTTCAGCATTAAGATTACGGGATTTGAACCCGGAAGGTATAAACTGGAGTTTTACAACGCAATAGGAAATAAAGTGAGATCCAGAGATATTACCATTGAAAACACTGAAACTGATATTACCGATAATATGGAGAGGCTTCCAAAAGGGCTATACTACATCAGGTTTGGCAACTCAAAGAAGTATCTGATCCGAAAATTAATTCTCGAATAAAAGAAAAGGGGCTACTGAAAATGTAGCCCCTTACTTTTTCAACATATCTATAACATCTATATAAGCCAAAGCAACCTTCTCCCATAAGAAATTGCGCTCAATGGCTTGAATGTTTTGCACTTTTACCCTATTTACCTCAACATCGTTTAGTTTTTCAAATTGGGAAATGCAACTCCCCAGTGTAGCTATGTTGTTGAAATATAGTCCCTGCTCTCCCAAAATATCACGATTAAAAGGATTATCGTGTGCAATAATAAAACAGCCACAAGCCATAGCCTCAAGCAACGAAGGGTTAGTGCCACCAGCCGAATGCCCATGGATGTATGCTTTACAGTAAAATCTCAAGCCATTTAAGATTTGCTGGTCATAAATGGCACCCAAGAGATGAATGTTTCTAAAATGACTGTATTTCCCAACTATTTTTTTTGCATAGCTTGATGTTAAATCGCCAACAACCAGGCATGATTGGTCGCTATGGGCAAAGTAACTTAATACTGTTTCAACGTTGTTTTCAGGGGTAATTCTTGTAATGAGCAGGTAATAATCGTTAATATGCAACGTGTCTAACACATCTGGTCTGCCAGGGGCTTGCATCAAGGGATGAGCTCCGTACGGAATGTAGTGAAGCTTTCTTTTATACCTGGTTGAGTAGTACTGGACTAAAGCCCTGTTGTCGCAAACAAGTTGTGCCGATAACTTAAAGGCTAGATACTCCGAAAAGCGCAGGTAGCATTTAGCAATCCAGCCCCATTTCTTACGCTTATGCTCAATCCCATCGGGGTTAGTAATTATTTTCCTCCGTATTGACCCCGATATAAAAAGCAGCAACGGGGCAAACGAGTGCCCGCATTCAATAACTGCATCAATGTTATTCCTTATTGCCCATTTAAGGGAGATGTAATCGTAATAAAGTGTAGCCAGGTTTGATGTGAGAAATCTTGGTACCCTTAAGTTAACCGTAAAAATGTTATTGGCATTGAGTTCCTTACAGGAGTGAGTTGCAGGACTGGTTACATAGACCGTGTAACCCCTTTTGTTAAGTTCCTGCGATAGTTCTTCGGCAAATCGTTCGAAACCACCATACCGGTTGGGAATACCGCGAGTGCCAAGAATAGCTACTTTCATTGCTTTTTCACTTCAATGCGCGGCACAGTGAAGTAAAATGTTGAACCTTTGCTTACCACACTCCTAACCCCAATTGTACCTCCGTTTTTCTCAACAAACTCTTTGCAGAGTATTAAACCCAATCCCGTACCGCTCTCCTCGTTAGTTCCTAAAGTGGTTGGGTTCGAATCGATGCGGAAAAGTTTTTGAATTACCTCATCGGGTATGCCGACCCCAGTATCAATTACTGAGACTTTATAGTGATCAGGTTCAGCATCAACCTGAACAACAACCTCGCCATTTTGAGGTGTGAACTTTATGGCATTGCTAATAAGATTACGAACCACCGTTGTAATCATATTAACATCAAAATATGCGAATGAATCGGTTGGTAAGGCCCAGTATAGGTTTATAGATTTGTTAAGTGCTGTTCCTTTTAGCAAATCAATGGTGTCGTTTATAACATCGGCCAGGTTTGCCATTTGAGGTTTAGGCGTCAACCTTCCGGTTTGTAGCATTGACCACTGTAAAAGGTTCTCGAGCAGGTTAAAAGTCTTGTTTGAGTACTTGTAAATCTGCTCAATGAACATTTGCAGGTTGTTTTGGTCAAAATTGGCAAACTCCTTAGCCAACAACTCCGATAGGGAAAGAACTGTGCTGAAAGGATTTCGAAGATCATGGGCTATGATTGCAAAGAACTTGTCTTTCATTTGGTTCAGCTGTTCCAGCTCCTTGCTCTGTTGTTCAATTTCCTCCTTTTGTTTTTTTATTTCGAGGTTTTTAGCCGTAAGCTCTGCCTCAAGTACATTGTAATCCCTTAAGCGCCAAACCAAACCGAGTAAAAGAGTTCTGGAGAGGCTTGGTATTTTTTGTAAAAATCTATTGAATTGTTCCTGGTGTAACCTAAGTAACACGGAATCCTCCATGGCGGTTACTGCTGTGGAACGAGCGGAGGAATCGAGAAGTGAGTACTCCCCAAAATACTGATTTGGGCCAAAGGTGGCAAAGGTGTGGTTGCCATCGTGGGCTTTAACCTTTCCGCTTACTACAATGTATAAAGAGTAGTCCCTATCGCCTTTATTGAATAACCGTTCGTCTTTTTTAACCTCACAAGATTCAAGTACCGATGCAATTTTTCGAAGAGTTGAATGATCAACCTCCTTGAAAAGAAGAATTGACCTTAAACAGTCAATCCTTTTTTCGAACTCATCATCCCTATGTTTTTTAAATAAATTTAGCATGGAAATTTTTTGAATAAAATGGTACTGCCAAATTAAATAAAATTCCTTAATATCTGCATAAACAATCATTTTTTTGTAATATTGTGAAACGTAAATGGCATAATTAAAACGGCTATGAGATTAAAACTTACCATCCGGCAGAAAATACTATACTACATACTGGGTAGTGCTTTTATTATCTTTTCAATAGTTTTTTACTTCATAAGTTCATCGTCGCGCCGTTTAGCATACGAGCAATCCATTAAGCTAACCAATAGTTATGCCCGACAGTACGCCCTTAACATTGAAAGTTGGATAAACCAAGATTTTGCTGTAACCCGGACGCTTGCTGCAGCATTCATGGAGTACAAGCAGATGCCCTTTGATCAATGGCAAAAGCTAATCTACCCCATGTACAATAGGGTTATTCTAACCACTCCACATATAGATGCTTACTGGGATAGCTGGGAGCTAAGCAATCTTGACCCCAACTGGACACTCCCTTATGGCCGGCACTTCTACATAGTTTATAAGCAAGATGGGATTTACAAAACAAAAGCTGAAATGCGCAGCTTAACCGGCGATCCCCCAACCTACGGTAGTATGAAAAGTGCTGCCAAGGAGATCATTGTTGAGCCATACACATCGGAGCTCCAACGGGGACAAATGATGACCACCCTCTCATCACCACTTCTCGAAAATGGTAAGTTTATTGGTTTAATTGGTGCCGACCTAATACTTACCCGCTTTCAGCAACTGGTAAATACCATTAAACCTTACCCCAATAGCTACGCCTTTTTACTATCATATAAGGGTGTTTTTATTGCCCACCCCGATTCCTCAATTTTCAAAAAGAATATAACCGAAGTATTACCTGAGTTTAATAATCAACACAACATACTAGCCCAGGTTCAGAAAGGGAAAGCCTTTAGCTTCACCCATCAAAATAACAAAGGTGATAGGATTTACTACACTTTTGAGCCCATCCGAATAGGTAATACACAAACACCTTGGTCAATTGGAATTGCTGTTCCTGTAACTGATATTATGGCTCAAGCAAACAGGAGTTACAACACAAGCCTCTTCATCGCCTTGGTAGGTTTACTGGTAATTATTTTTATGGTTTACTTTGTTTCCAACAACATTACATTGCCCATTAAAAAAATCACCCAAATACTGAATGAGTTTGCAAAGGGAAAGATTGTAAGCAGCATTGACATTAGAACCTCATCGAACGATGAAATAAGCCAAATGGTTGAGGCGGTAAGCGCCTCGCTTGCTGGTGTAAACTCAAAGACCTCATTTGCCCGCGAGATTGGTGCAGGAAACCTAAATGTTGACCTTGCGCTGCTAAGCGACGAGGATCAACTTGGTAAGTCGCTTATTGAAATGCGCGATAATCTCCGTAGAGCTCGTGATGAAGAAGAAAAACGAAAAATTGAGGAGGAAAAGAAGCGGTGGACCAATGAGGGAATGGCAAAGTTTGGTGAAATACTTCGTCAGAACAACAATAACCTTAGCCTGCTAAGCCAGGAACTTATTAAAAACCTTGTTTGGTACCTTAACGCTCAGGTTGGTGGGTTATTCGTTTTGAGCGAAAACAAGGAAACTGGCGATAAAACCTTCGATATGGTTGCCATGTTTGCCTACGACAGGAACAGGGTTATGCAACGAAGCTACCATTTTGCCGAAGGTCTTATTGGTGCTTGCGCTGCTGAACGCGATGCTATCATTTTGAAAGAAGTTCCACAGGATTATATAGAGATTACCTCAGGGCTTGGTGGTATTAACCCCAATTACATAATAGTTGTTCCCTTGATATTTGAAGAGGAGGTTATGGGGGTTATTGAAATTGCCTCGCTTCAGGAGCTTAAAGAACACGAGGTTCAGTTCCTCAAGGATATTGCCAAAAGCATTGCATCGACCCTGCATACCGTAAAGGTTAATACCCTGACTGCTGAACTTTTAATGAAATCCAAAGAGCAAGCGGAAATGATGGCTGCCCAGGAGGAAGAGATGCGTCAGAACATGGAGGAACTACAAGCCACCCAGGAAGAGGCTGCCCGTAAAACCCTTGAACTCGAAGGGTTAGTTAATGCCCTGAATGCTGCTGCTTTTGTTATGGAGTACGATACCAAGGGTTACGTGATTAACATCAATGATAGTTACCTCAACTTCCTTGGAGCCAATCGTGACGACATAATTGGGTTACACCATTCTGAAAATATAATTTTATCCGATACTGAAAAAGCCTCGTACGATAAGATGTGGAGCGATATTCTCAGGGGAAATATCCGTAAGCATAAAACCCGCATTAGGGTTAATGGACAGGAACATCTACTTCTTGAAACCTACACTCCAATTTTTGACCATGGCGGTCAACTGTTGAAAATTCTAAAAATTGCAACGGATATTACCAACATTTAAAAGGAAATATCAACCAAGTATCCTGAATGATTCCGAATATTGATTACAATGCCTGATTCAAAAATCAGGTATTGTCCTTTTATACCAACCAGTTTACCCTCAATTGAATTAACTTTTTCCAGGTTAACGGATCTTACCTTATCTGAAAGTTGAATTACTGGATAGCTTACACGGTAAACCACATCGCTTTCAGGAATGTAACTTAAATTTTTACCATTTATAAATTCAAGCGCTTTTGCTTTATGGGTCAAAAAATCGGGCGGTAGCTCGCTTGAATCGGTGAGCATACGTTGCCAAGCCGTTTTATCGGCAAAAATCTTTTTTAGCTCTACCTCAGCCAATCCTGCAGTATAACGGTTAGGAGTATGACAGATCTTTACGGCAAAGGTTGCTCCCTGATCAACCCATCGGGTGGGTATTTGGTGATACCTTGTAACACCAACCTTTAAGCCACCAGTCCATGCCAGGTAAACGTAGTGTTGCACAAGACAATTTGCCTTTGCAAATTCCAAATCGCGGGCAATACCCTCGTGTGCTCTGCACAGTTCAGGCCTTAAAACGCACTCCTCCGCTTCCGGTACCTTTATAAAACATGGGTAACAAAACCCCTGACCAAACAGCTTCTTTGTTTCACGCCCACAATGAATACAGCGATTAATATTTAGGTACTTCAGCCCTATTCCTTTTCCAATTAGTTCTGAAACGTTTACCCTACCTGAATCAAGATCAAGAAAATACTCTGGACTAATACTAACATCATTGCCAGTATTAGTGAACCCCATTTTTGTAAGCACACCTTTCATGGCAGATTTATTTTAATGAGTAAGTTGAATTTTATATATCCTCGCCCGCTGAAATTGCTAAAACACAGAATAAAGAACATAGCTCAACCAATGAATTATAAAGATAAACATTTAAAAAGAAAGCTTAAGGTTCTACAAAATGACTGCAATGTTAAACCATGTTAAATATACTACTATGTATTGCATAGTATTATTTTATCGCTTATATTTGTAATAAATAAATACTAGTTATTGCATTGCAACAAATAAAAAGTCAAACCAAACAGCATGAGCTATGAAACGTACAATTTCAGTGAGTTTAAACGGTAAAGCCTATATGCTTGAAGATGATGCCTACCATGCCCTAGATCGATATCTTAAGGGTCTGGAGGCTCACTTTGCAAACGACCCCAACAAAAAGGAAATAGTTGGCGATATTGAAAGTAGGATTGCCGAACACTTCGATGAATTCATAAAGGTTCCAGGGCAAGTGGTAAACCTTGAAGAGGTTAATCGGGTAGTTCACCTAATGGGAAACATTAACGACTTTGACCCCACAAACACTAAAGCGTCTTCCGAAAATGACAGGGTGTACCCAAAACTTTACCGCGATGTGGAAGACAGAATTTTAGGGGGGATATGCACGGGTATGGGACACTACTGGAAAGTTGATCCCGTTCTTTTCCGTTTGGTATTTTTCCTGCTAACCCTTTGGGGAGGTCTAGGCGTACTAATCTACATTGTTTTATGGGTAGTTGTTCCACCCGCCATTACCCCAACACAAAAACTTGAGATGAAGGGTGAAAAAATAAATGTTAACAATATGTAACCCATTTTTCATAGCAAAGAATGGGTTGAATCAGAAAATATGCACAACATAACAGAAACCCTAAGTTGAAGCCATGAATCAGGAAATAGAGAATGCTAAAGCACAAATGCGAAAGGGCGTACTTGAGCTATGTGTTTTAACAGTACTATCGAGAGGCGATGCTTACGCAAATGACCTTATAAACCAGCTTAAACAGGCTAAAATGATAGTAGTTGAAGGTACTATTTACCCCCTACTTACTCGGCAAAAGAATGCTGGTTTACTCACCTATCGATGGGAAGAGTCGCCGCAAGGCCCTCCAAGGAAGTACTATTCGCTAACCGAAGAAGGCAAAGAGTATCTTGCTGAACTGCTAAATAGCTGGGATGAACTGGTTGAAATGGTTAGCGCTATTCGCAATCAGAAAAATGATTAATTTTTAGGTACTATTACCATTTTTACCATTAATAAAAAACAAATGAATACAACTGTAAATGTAAGTATTGGAGGCTACTCTTTTACACTGGAAGAAAATGCATACAATACGCTCCAGGAGTACCTTAACACGGTTAAGGTAAAACTTGGCAACGATAAGGTAGCCCAGGAAACTGTGAACGATATTGAATTCCGAATAGCAGAATTGCTTACCGAAAAAATTACCTTAGGTCAAGTGGTTACCAATGAAATGGTAACGCCAATAATTGAGCAAATAGGTAAACCTGAAGATATTGGTGAAAATAACGACTCAACCAGCAATAAACAGTACCGTCCAAAACGTTTATATCGTAACCCCGACGATTCAATTATTGCTGGCGTTTGCGGTGGACTGGCAGCCTACTTCAGTGTCGACCCCCTAGTTTTTAGGATTTTATTTTTTGCTCTTTTATTCCTAAAAGGATTTGGCTTGCTACTTTACATTCTACTATGGATTGCAATGCCAAAAGCAAAGACCCCATTCCAAAAAATGGAAATGATGGGCGATACCGAGAACATTGATGAAATTGGCAGGCGTGTTCGAAAAGAGATTAGCAATGCAAGTGATAATCTAAAAAAATCAAAGGCAGGTAACACTGTTAATAAATTAATAAACCTTTTCGGACAGGTTATGCTCTACCTGTTAAAAGCCATGCTTGTTATTGTTAAGGTAATTTCTATTACCATAGGAGTTCTTTTAATCGTTAGCATGCTACTTATTTTTATAGCCCTTGTTGGCGCTGTGTTTTTTGCATCGTATAGTCCCGATTTTTCCGGAGTTATTGGTGGCGTTGGAATGACACTCAATGAAATTATTGCATCGGTTCTTGATATTAGTAGTAGCTACTGGATTACAATCCCACTATTTTTAACTCTGGCCATACCAATTGTTGCACTAATTTATGCTGGAATACGCATTCTTTTCAGGTTCAGGGCTAAAGATGGCACAATAGGCATTATTGCTACTGTAATTTGGGCCGCTGCTGTTGTAACCCTTTCACTCACATTTTTCTTCCAGATGCGAGGCCTTTCCGTTAGCGAAAAGGTGGTAAAGGAATTGGAAATTTCGCCAGTAAATAGCAACTCTAAGATTGTATTGTGTAAATCATACAACTACATGACCGATAGTACATCATCGATAGAGGAAAAGGTTCAAATTTTCGATTGGAAAATAGTTACACTAAAAGGGAAACATCAGCTTGCAGGCTCACCCACGCTTATTATAGACAAGGGCTTTGAAGCGAAACCAAGATTTGAGGTAATACGCAAAGCAAGAGGGGTTAACAGCTATACAGCAGCAGATAATGCAAAGGACATTATTTACTCCTTAACATTAAACGATACCCTGGCCATTCTGGATCCGTTATACATTATCCCTGAAAAAACAAAGTGGAAAAACCAGAGCGTACTCATTAAGCTGTATTTGCCTGAAGGGTACGGTGTTTACCTGGACGAAACGCTAACCGAAATGCTTGAAAAATATCAACCCTACAGTAACTACTGGCCCGATGAAATGGTTGGGAAAACATGGATTATGACCGCAAACGGTTTGCGTATTGCGAGGTAAATAAATTTTTAAAAAATATTTTGAGGTTTACTACATTAGTATTAATTTTGCACTGCTTTAAAAAAGCGATAGGATTGACCTATGGTGTAATGGTAGCACAGCAGATTTTGGTTCTGTTAGTCTAGGTTCGAGTCCTGGTAGGTCAACCAAAGCCCCTGAATAAGGGGCTTTTTTATTTTAGAACCGGAAATAGATAAACGGCTTAAGCTCCATGGTTTGAAATTGAATGAGAACAACTACTACCAACAGAGCTGCAAAAAGCTTTAAACTCAAAGGCATAGCAATAAACCTACCCCGCAGATACTCCTTGGCATTATAGGGCAATAAGTGGACAATAAAGCCCAACGCAAGAACCAGGAATACATCGGAAAAAGCCAGAGCAATATCCGGGATAGTTTTAGTCCCGAAACTGGTAAATATTTGACTTAGCATATCGGTTGCCGCATTAAAATCGTTTGCCCTGAAAAAAATCCACGACAAGCAAACCACATTAAAGGTGATAATGCCCCAGACCAATCGGGTTGAGTGTCTCTCGCTATTAATGTTTACTAATCTTAAGTTGGATAGCAACTTTTCAATTGCCAATCCAACCCCATGAATTCCACCCCAAACAACAAATTTCAGATGTGCGCCATGCCATAAACCACCAAGTAGCATGGTTATTAACAGGTTTATGTATGTTCTTATCCTTCCTTTTCGGTTTCCTCCTAAGGGAATGTAAAGGTAATCCCTCAACCACAACGATAGCGATATATGCCAACGGTGCCAGAAATCGGTTAGACTGGTTGCTTTGTAGGGAGAGTTAAAATTGATTGGAAGCTTAAAGCCAAGCAAAAGGGCTACTCCTATCGCAATATCGGTGTAGCCTGAAAAATCGCAATAAATTTGCATGGCATAGCCATAGGTAGCCAGCAGGTTTTCAAAACCAGTATAGCCGAGGGGATTACTAAAAACCCTATCGACAAAGTTTACCGACAGGTAATCGGAAATTACCATTTTTTTCACCAACCCAGCAAGTACTAGAAAAAGTGCATGGCCAAACTCATTTTTGCTTAATTCATACCGCCGGTAAATTTGCGGAATAAACTCTGCAGCACGCACAATTGGGCCTGCAACCAGCTGAGGGAAAAACGAAACGTAAAACGCAAAATCAATAATGTTTCTGACCGGGGCGACTTTCCCCCGGTAAACATCAACCGTATAGCTTATGGTTTGAAAGGTATAGAATGAAATTCCAACAGGAAGCACAATGGTGGTAGTGTCAAATTTCGTATTAAGGAGGGCGTTGCCCCAAAGGGCAAGATGATTAACAACTGTAAGGTTGATGCCTAAAAGGTTATTGAGCAAATCAACAATAAAGTATGCGTACTTAAAGTACGACAATACTAATAGGTTTACCAAAACACTTAACGCTACAAGCAGCTTTCTATTTATCTTGCTACCCGATTTAGCTATTGCTAATCCAATTGTGTAATCGACCAAGGTTGAAAACAGAAGAAGTGAGAAAAATAACCCGCTTGATTTAAAGTAGAAGAAAAGGCTAAATACCAAAAGGTAAGCACTTCGTATAACCGGACGGTTGTATACAAACGTGTAACCAGCCAGCAAAACGCCAAAGAAAACCCAAAAGGAAAGCTGGGTGAATATCAGGGAGTCACCCTCGGTGTAGTGAAGAAAGTTCAGAACTATTTCCTTAATATTAATCATAACAATTGGCTACTCAATAAAACCTGAATTATACAGCGCATGGTAAAACAACTCGCCTTGGAGCTGATAACCTTTTGCTGTAAGATGAACCCCATCGGGGGCTGCAAAACCATACCTAATCCATCCCTGAATACTTCCCTTGCCACCCATAAGGCTATAGAAATCCCACACCGGTAGTTGATGTTTGGTTGAAATCTCTTTAATAACATTGGACGCCACCTGCACCCTGATGTTCATGTACTTACGATTTAATAGATGATCGTTTGGCGTTGTAAGTATTATAAATGGGTTAGGTAAAGCGCTTTTTATTGTGTTAATTAAATTTTCCTGATCACGTGCAAAATTGAGACTATCGAATAAGTTTGAATATGCATCATTGGTACCAAGTGAAACTATTACTATATCGGGTTTAATCAATTTGATATTGGGGAGCAATTGTTTTGCCAATGAAAATCCGTGGACAGTTGCACCATTTAAGCCTACAGAACTAAGAGAAAATTTCGATTTTGTGTTCCAAAGATTCACACCATAAACTGTACACTCAAAATCATTTTTTGCCCTAAACCCTATTACAACACTATCAACTTCGCTCTCAAGTTCAAACTCAACAAAATTTTCATGTAAAATAGGATTTACATTTTTGGGTTCAACCAGAATAGGAGTCAAGTAGGATGAAGCTGATTGGTAGAATACACCTACCCTGTTTACCTGTGTTTTGAAGAGGGCGTTAGGCTTTACTTTAAACGATAGGGTTGCAAGGCTATCGGTGGTTTTAGCTGCAACCCCAAAAATACCTGCATCAACCGGAGCTTTGGCTCCGTTTACCTTTTGGTACTCCCATCGGCCAGTATGGTATGAGGTGTACTCAACAGGATTATTTGAACCCATTACTGAGTAAGGGAAAACCAAACCAGGCGAAACATACTGGCTATGGAACTCGCGTGCAAGAAACATTTTTACTGTTCTCGATAATATTCCAGCCTGCACATGTGAATCGCCAATATGAACAATTGTTAGCGGCTTACTGGGTTTAACTACTATTTTTTGGCCAAAGAAATTTTTTATTGTGTTAGCGGAATGGTTGAATAATAAAATGGCAGGTGATTTTGTGGGTACCAGTAGGCTTACCTGATATGGCAAGAGTGTCAAGATTAAAAAAATGGCAATGCCGGTAATATGAAGTACTAACCTATTCATGGCTTACTGAATCAGGGAAAGCAGTGGTCTGGTTGTTATTACCTAAGGCCATTAGCAATGCATTAGCCATTTTTTGGCCAAAGCGCTTAGCCCCATAATTTGTAAAGTGGGTATAATCCTTTGTTGCAAGGGGAGGTTTAGAGTTAACCCATTCAATTATTGAACCTTCTCCACCCATAGCGGAATACCCATCCCAAAACAAAGCCCCATTACCTAAAGCCGCATATCTTTGAGCCTGCAGCACTTTTCCCACGCTTGGGTTCGATCTCAGCTCGCCATCGAACCGGTTGGCCATATCGGTAACCCCAACAACTAAAATATCGGCTTGTGGAGCAAAACACTTAACTGCTTTTATTTGTTGCTCCATAAGCTTTTGGTAGTAGGCATAGCTTGATAGGTTCGAGGGAACCACATTGATTCCAAACTGCATTATAACCAATCGGACATTTAGTATTCTGTAAATTTCCGAGGCAACCTCTGAATCGAAATGGTTAAAAAAGTTACCGGATGTTCCCCTTAATGCAATATTGCAAACACTAACACCGCTGCCCGATTCGGCCAGTAAGCCATAAAGCTTAACGGTAGATGGATTCCTTAATTGAATTGAGATTCTCTCAAAACGGCTGGGAAGGTTTACTTTTACCAATTTCACTTTGCTGTAAGGCACAACCTGCGTCTCTAGGGTATCGGTTCCATCAACTATAATTTTAAATGCATAGGAAGAATCAGAGTTACCTGAAATTATGCTTAAGGTGTTAAAGCTTTGCTTAGAGTTAACCTTTATGGAAACAATCTCGCGATACAAATTCGATGGGGCAACCTCAGCAATTGACCCAAGCACACAATCGGGCTTTTGTGTTGGTTTGGCCTTAACCGTTGAATTTACATTTACATGCTCTGATAAGCTAACCCTAAAGCCGTATGGCAAATACTCAGTATTCCAAATTGGAATTAGACCCAAACCCTTCCCACCGAACTTTTCCTGAAGGGCAGCTCTCAGCTGGCTGGTGATCCTATCGCCCTCAATTTGCGAATCGCCATAATGCAGCACTCGAACCGTTGTAACTTCATCGCTATTCCTATATATAGCGCTAATAAAGGAGCCTAACGCATTAATACCCTGTGGCATTTCAAGGTGTAAGGTTCCGGCTGTAACAATACTTTTTGGGGGGGCTATTGCTGAATCGCTACTCGCTCTTACAGGTTCTACATACAATGAATCCAAATTCGGGATTGACTCTTCTGCTATTGTCTCTATTTTTGAATTTACATCGGGTTGAATGGAATCGGTTTTGCTAGATGCTATTTTTATATTGTCCCCAGCTAATTGCTCAAAGGGTTTTGGAAAACGAAACAAAAAATCATCTACCCTAAAGGTGCTACCTGGCACAATTATGGATAGTAATGTGTAAAGAATTGCTACCAACAGCAGGAAACCTAACGTATGGTAAGGCTTGTTCATGAAATGTTTAATGCTAACGGATTTTAAATGTAATTGTTTTTGTTAAATGGTGTATATTAGGTAGCAATAATTGGAAAGTAATTTTGCTTTTAAATTTGATAAATAGTAACTTACAGGATGTTATAATGGCAATGATAAGAGTGTTACATAATCCACGATGCGCAACCAGCCGAAAGGGGTTGGAGTACCTGAACTCAAAAAATATCAATTTTGAAGTAATAAACTATTTGTCCACCGGCCTAAGTCGCGATATTGTGAAAGAGATTTTGCTTAAATCAAACCTAAAACCCATTGAACTGGTAAGGACTCAGGAGGAATACTACAAGAAATTTCTGAAAGGCAAGAATTTTAACGATGAGGAATGGATAGAGATACTTACTCAAAACCCAAAACTTTTAAAACGCCCAGTAGTGATTGGTAAATATAAAGCTGTAATAGGTATACCTGTAGAAAATATCGATAAAGTTTTATAAACTTCCATAGCCATGAAATTAGGAAATTTAATTTTAGCCGCACTTACACCGCTATTATTCTCCCCAACAGCATTTTCGCAAAATGCCGATTTGGTAAGCATGGAGAATGAAATTCTTAAAATAGTGAACGAGCATAGGAAATCGATTGGTAAATCGGAATTGGTGTTTAACGATTATATTCGCAAAGAAGCATACATTCATTCCCAGAACATGGCATCGGGTAAGGTAACATTTAGCCACAAGGGATTCGATGAACGCTTTAATCGGTTAAGCGGTTTTCTGGAAATTACAACCGGAGCCGAAAACATTGCAAATGGCCCCCTAAACGCAAAACATATTGTAAACGGATGGCTTGCCAGTCCTCCCCATAGAAAAAATATTGAAGATGATTTTAATCTTACAGGAATAGGAATAGCAAAAGCCCCAAATGGCTCATACTTTTATACCCAGATATTTGTAAAAAGTGCTGAGAAACCTAAGGTTGTACCCAGGGAGTACGAGGCAGAACTTTTACAGCTGATAAATAACCACCGTAAGGGTCTTGGGCTACCTGCCATAAAAAACGACGAAGGTATTCATACCGAGGCACTCGGGTACTCCCAGCAAATGGCTACAGGCAAAGTTCCTATTGGCCCACCGAGTTTCGACAATCCAATTAAATCGCTAATGCGTCGGTATAAAGCATCAAAAATGGTAGAGCTTATTGGATATGATTACCTCAAACCCAAGGAACTATTTGATGCCTGGATGAGCAGCACTAGCCAGCGCGATATTATAGAGGGTAATTTCAACCTAACGGGAATTGGAGTTTACCAGTCAGTAAACGGTAAAGTGTTTGTTACCCAGGTGTTTCTGCTTCAGTAACCAACCTAAAACTAAATACCATGGCAACACCGGAATTCTTTTACCAGGAAAGATTTCCTTTGGAGAAGGATGATACTGATTACTATCTCCTAACAAAGGATTTTGTTTCATCAGCAAAGTTTGAGGGCGAAGAGATTTTAAAGGTCGACCCGGAGGGTTTGGCATTTCTTGCCCGCACCGCAATGCACGACATCTCTTTCTTTTACAGGGCTGAACATGTAAAGCAAATTGCTGCAATTCTGGAAGATCCGGAAGCCAGTAAAAACGATAAGTTTGTAGCGTTGGTATTGCTCCGCAACGCCGAGATTGCAGCCAAAGGGGTTTTACCGCTATGCCAGGATACAGGTACTGCTACTGTGTTTGCCAAAAAGGGGCAAAGGGTTTGGACTGGCGTCAACGACTACGAGGCACTTTCGCGTGGTATCTACAAAACCTACACCGAGGAAAATTTGCGTTACTCCCAAACCGTACCCCTTGACATGTATACCGAGAAGAACTCGGGGACAAACCTACCTGCCCAAATCGATATTTACTCAACTCACGGCAATGAGTACGAGTTCCTCTTTATAGCAAAAGGGGGAGGTTCCGCCAATAAAAGTATGCTTTTCCAGGAAACCAAGGCACTACTGAACCCCGAAAAGCTGGAAGCATTTTTAGTTGAAAAAATTAAGAATTTGGGTACAGCCGCTTGTCCACCCTACCATATTGCCATAGTAATTGGAGGAACATCGGCCGAGGATACACTTAAAACAGTAAAGTTGGCTTCGGCAAAATACCTCGATAACCTGCCAACCTCCGGGAACATTCACGGTAGAGCATTCAGGGATAAAGAGCTGGAAGAGAAAATTCTAAAAGCCACCAACAGTATTGGAATTGGTGCTCAGTTTGGCGGTAAATACCTTGCCCTTGACATTCGAATTATACGCCTTCCCAGGCATGGTGCATCATGTCCGGTAGGAATAGGGGTATCATGTATTGCCGATAGAAACATAAAGGCAAAAATTAACAGCCAAGGTATTTGGATTGAGAAGCTGGAAAAGAATCCGGGCAAATATATCCCCGACCAATGGCGTAAGCCTGAAGAAAACGATGCTGTAGGAATCGACTTGAATCAACCCATGCAAGCAATTCTTTCGGAACTCACCAAGTACCCTGTAGGCACAAGGCTTTCGCTCACCGGGCCAATAATTGTAGCCCGCGATATTGCCCATGCAAAGCTAAAAGAGCGTTTAGATAAGGGTGAGGGGTTGCCCGAATACGTTAAAAATCACCCTATTTACTATGCTGGTCCAGCAAAAACACCAGCCGGAATGCCCTCGGGTTCGTTTGGTCCAACTACTGCAGGGCGAATGGATTCATATGTTGAAACATTCCAATCGCAGGGTGCAAGCCTGGTGATGATTGCCAAGGGTAACCGCAGCCAGGCTGTAACCGATGCCTGCAAGAAATATGGAGGTTTCTACCTCGGGAGCATTGGCGGTCCTGCAGCCATACTAGCACAGGAAAACATTAAAAAGGTTGAACTAATTGAGTTCCCTGAATTGGGAATGGAGGCGGTGTACCGAATTGAGGTGGTTGATTTCCCTGCATTTATACTGGTTGATGACAAAGGAAACGACTTTTACAAGCAGATTAAGTAGTTCCTTAAGGCTTTCGAAATAAAAAAGGCCCGATAACCGGGCCTTTTGCTTTTAGTATTTTCTTTTTAAATGATCAGCATGGCATCGCCGTAAGTGCCAAAGCGGTATTTCTCCTTAATGGCAACCTTGTAAGCATCCATAACCTGATCATACCCGCCAAATGCACAAACCATCATTAGGAGGGTTGACAAAGGCAAGTGGAAGTTTGTAACCAGCATGTTTGGTACAGCAACCTCGTATGGTGGGAAGATAAACTTGTTAGTCCATCCGCTGTATGGCTTTAGGAAGCCATCGGTTGTCACGGAGCTCTCAAGGGTACGTAGTACGGTTGTACCAACTGCGCAAACGTTGTGCTGCTCGCGTTTGGCCTTGTTTATGATGTTGGCGGCATCGTCACCTATCCAGATCTGTTCCGAATCCATTTTGTGCTTGGTCAAATCCTCAACATCAACAGTTCTGAAGTTGCCTAAGCCAACATGAAGGGTAATCTCGGCAAAGTTTATTCCTTTAATCTCAAGCCGTTTGAGCAGATGCTTGCTAAAATGCAGACCTGCGGTGGGAGCTGCAACTGCACCCTCGTGCTTGGCGTAAACGGTTTGGTAACGCTCACGATCTTCGGGTACAGCCTCGCGCTGTAGGATATGCTTTGGAACAGGCATCTCGCCTAACCTGTAAAGGGTTTCCTTAAACTCCTCATAGGAACCATCGAAAAGGAAACGCAGGGTACGTCCACGGCTGGTGGTGTTGTCAATAACCTCAGCCACCAGAACATCATCTTCGCCAAAATAGAGCTTATTGCCTATTCGGATTTTACGGGCAGGGTCAACTAAAACATCCCATAGCCTTTGCTCCCGGTTCAGCTCACGGAGAAGGAACACCTCTATTTCAG
>JAGPEQ010000103.1 GCA_018056955.1 Bacteroidales bacterium
GCAGCGTGTCCCATAAGCGTTCTGCCACACAATGCAAGGTCGGGCCGGGCGTTATACAGCGATTCATCAATCAGAAAATACTCCTGCTCCCAGCCAAGCGTGGCATAAACTTTACGGGCATCCTTATCAAAGTACTCCAGCACCGAAAGGGCTGCCTTATCGAGTAGTGCAAGCGATTTGAGCAATGGTGTTTTAAAGTCGAGTGCCTCCCCGGTATACGAAACAAACACAGTGGGAATACATAGGGTATTCTCTAGTATAAAGGCTGGTGAGGTTGGATCCCAAGCGGTGTATCCACGGGCCTCAAAAGTATTACGGATGCCCCCGCTTGGAAAACTTGAAGCATCGGGTTCTTGCTGAACAAGCATATCGCCTTTAAAAACCTCAATGGGTTGACCTTTGATATCAATTGAGAGGAATGCGTCATGCTTTTCGGCGGTGGATCCGTTTAGCGGATGGAACCAGTGTGTGTAGTGGGTTGCCCCACGCTCAATAGCCCAGGCCTTCATGGCCGAGGCGACCTGACCGGCAATCTTACGGTCAATCTTTTTACCCTCATCAATGGAGGTGATAATACTCTCATAAGCTTCTTCCGATAGGTACTTCTTCATTTTAGGCCTATCGAATACATTGATGGCAAAGATATCGACAAGCGATTCTGCTTTGCCCTCGCCGTTCATGTCAACCGGGATGCGATTAGTTGCTTCACCGAATGCTCTAAATCTTAGTTTTGGCATAGTGTGGTATGTTTTTCAAGGGCAAATATAAGAAAAAAAATCAAAATAAATAGTTTAGATATATAAAAAATAGGGGTATGTATGCAGAAAAAATAAAAATATTTAATATGTATAAAAATAAACAGGGGGTGTGATGTAAAAAATAAGTATTTTGTTAAATGGTTGTAGGTTTAAAATTCTTATCAGGAATCGTCCCTTGTTTTGATATTAGCTTTGTATTTGTTTCTTGGTAGCGGGTTGCTTGCCTTAGTGGTTTATTGTGAACACATTTATCCATTATGTATCACCTTGGGTTGGTTTTTGAACAAAGTGTTGCCGTTTTGCGTTGGTTTTTGTAAATTGCAAACATGGAAAGCGATAACAGAAAATATTCCAACGACGAAATCACTGTGTTCTGGCGACCAGGGGAGTGTGTTCATGCTTCCATTTGCTACACTAAGCTGCTCTCAGTGTTTAACCCCCGTAAACGACCTTGGGTTAACATGAACGGTGCCAGCACAGAGCGAATTATTGAGATTGTGAATGAGTGCCCAACAAACGCACTTACCTTTATGTGGAACGATCCTGAAAAAAATAAGCAAGAGCGTTCGCACAAATGTGTTCGGGAATTTACTCCCGAGGAGGTTGAGGCGTTTGAGGTTACGCCGGTAAAGATTCAGGTAATGCCCAATGGCCCATTGTTGGTTTCAGGCGATTTTCAAATTATTGATGCCGATGGCAAGGAGGTTAAGTCAATGAAAATGGTTTCCATTTGCCGCTGCGGTCATTCAAACAGCCAGCCATTTTGCGATGGCACACATTTCAAAAAAGGATTCCGTGATAGAGAGTAGCAAAATGAACCAGCCAAAAAAAATTGCAGCAAAGCTGCATCTAAGCAAAGGAGGCCCAATTAGGGTTGAGGGGCGCTTCTTTATTGTTAACCTCGATGGTGAAAGTCTTATACCCGATAACTCCAAGGAAGTTTTCCTATGCACCTGTGGGTTATCGCGCAATAAACCCTTTTGCGATGGTAGCCACAAGGGAGGAAAGTCCAATGGATAGAGTTATTTTGTGCCTAGGGTACCTGCCCGTATGGCAATAAGCTAGAATAATCAAAATAATTATCATTTAACTTAATTAGCCAGTTGTGCCTGAACACTTTTGCTATCTTTGCATGGCATAAGTTTTAACGGGCACTAACTTGGAATTACATAAAGCAAGAAAAGCGAAAAGCCCTGTGTTAAGGGCTTTGTTTGTGATATTCGGTATAGTATCGTTTGGGTTGGGAGTGTTGGGCATCTTTTTACCATTACTACCCACAACACCCTTTATGCTGCTTAGCGCATTTCTGTTCATCCGGAGCTCGGGGAGGCTTTACCGGTGGTTAATAAACCATCGGCTTTTCGGGAAATACATACACGATTACATTGAACGCCGGTCAATTCCCCGACGAGTGAAATGGTATACTTTAGGATTGCTCTGGGCATCTATACTTACAAGTGTTGCAACACTTGATGTTGGCAACGTCATCCGGTTAATACTACTGTTAATTGCGGTTGGTGTTACCGCCCATGTGGTAAAGTTACGAAACAGCTAGCCTTCGCTACTCCCTGCTACGATTAAGGGCATCGTAGATGACCAGTGTGAAGAATTGGCGCATGTTCCCACCCATGGCCTTAACCTGCTGGGGGATAATACTTGCCTCGCTCATGCCGGGCACGGTATTTATCTCAAGGAAATAGATTTTGTCATTATTAACAATATAATCCACACGAACCACACCGTGGCATTGCAATCGATCGTATATCTTTGATGTGAATTTTTGTATGGCACTGGTTAACGATTCTGGGATTGGGGCAGGGGTAATCTCCTTCGACTTGTTTCGGTATTTTGCCTCGTAATCGAAAAACTCGGTTTCAGGGACTATCTCGGTTACGGGCATAATCATTTCTCCATTCTGGTATTTGAAAACACCGCAGGTGAATTCTCGGCCGGGTATGAACTCCTCCAGTATAATGGTTTTATCTTCGGCAAATGCTTTTTCAATGGCGGGCATTAAGTCAGAGGCCTGCTTAACCTTGCTTACTCCGTAGCTGCTGCCGCTCTCATTGGGTTTGACAAAAATGGGTAATCCCAAAGTGTCCAGAATTGCTTGCGCATCTACTTTTTGACCGCGCCTGAGCAGCAATCCCTTTGCGAGGTTAACTCCTGTTTCGCGAACTAACTCCTTGCAGTAATACTTGTTAAAGGTAACGGAAGAGTTCATAACTCCTCCTGTGGTGTAGGGAATTTGAAGCATCTCAAAGTATGCCTGAAGCAGTCCGTTCTCGCCGGGAGTGCCATGTATGGCTATCAGGGCGCAGTGGAACGATAGTTTTTGTCCATCAATATCAACGGTGAAATCGTTTTTATTGACAGGTATTTGACCTTTCTGGGGGTGTTCAAGTGTCCAGGTAGTACCTTTTACGAGTATTTTGTATGCATTGAATTGTTCGGGGTCGAGCCAACCGGCAATCTGGGTGGCGCTACGCATGGATATGTTGGCCTCCGATGAGTTACCTCCAGCCATTATGGCGATGTTGAGCTTTGTGTTCATAGTGTTTTAAATTCATTGCAAAGCTGCAAGAATTTTGGCAAAAATAAAAGAGTCGCAGGCGGAAACTGCGACTCTTTTTGAAGTAATCTTTTGTTTTTATCGGGCATCGGAGAAGTAACGCATGAACTGTGCTCTCTCGTATGCCAGCGGTTTTATGCTATCGGCTTGGCGTAGCTTGCCAGTAATGGAATTAATGGATTCAAAATCATTGGCATCTAGCCATTTACTGGTTTCCTCAATCCATGGTTCAAGTATCTCGGGGCCCGATTTGTACATAGCCGAAGCCATCTGAACCGCATTGGCCCCCAAGAGGATATTCTTGACCGCTGTTTGCCAGTCGTGTATGCCGGTTGAGGCTGCCAGGTTGCATGCAACTCGCCCTGAAAGAATGGAAAGCCATCGGCGAACCTCTGCATTTTCATCGGGATGGCTGAGTATGCTGCCTGAGGTAACCTTAAGGGTGTTCAAGTCTACATCGGGCTGGTAAAACCGGTTGAAAAGGACAAGTGCCTTAATTCCGGTCCGGGATAGTTCCACGGCAAAGTTTGCCATGCCTGAAAAGTAGTGATGTATTTTCATGGCAACGGGAACCGATAGTGTTTGTGCTACCTTGCGGGCAACATCGATGTAAATTTTCTCAATCTCATCGCCTTTCATCTTAACATCCGAAGGCATTATAAACATGTTGAGTTCAATGGCATCGGCACCGGCGGCTTGAATATCGCCTGCAAAGTCAATCCAGCTATCGGCGCTACTACAGTTGATGCTTGCAATTACCGGTATACTTAGCTTTTGCTTCATGCCATCAATTAGTTCAACATAGTTGCTAAGGGCATGCTTGCGGGTGTAGTATGCAATGTAGTCCTCGGCTTCGCTGTAGGAGTTGAACATGTTGTTCATGCGTTGGGCATCAACATCCATCATGATTTGCTCTTCAAAGAGCGATTTAACCACAATGGCGGCAAATCCATGTTTCTGGAGCAGGGCTGCTTTTTCAACCGAGTCGGTAAGTCCGGAGCTCGATGCAATGTATGGGTTCTTCAGCTTGAAGCCCATGTATGTGGTTGATAGGTCTGCCATATCGTTTTAAGTTTAAGTTGATTGACCTCTTTTACTTTTTGGTACCCAGGAACCTATCGATTCCAATGGCTGCTTTATGTCCGTTTGCAATACCATGTATAACATCGGGGCCCTGAATGATATCGCCACCCACAAAGAGCCATTCGACGCTTGACTGGAAGTAGTCATTAACTACTATTCGTCCGCGGCTGTCGAGTTTAAGATTATCCTTGATGCTCTCGGGTAGGTAGCTTAAATCCATTCCCTGTCCAATGGACTCAACCACCATTTCGCCGGCAAAGAAATCGGTTTGGGTGTCATCAAACTTGGGGTTGAAACGGCGATTCTCATCGAACACTGAAACGCACTTAACTACGTGTAAGCCTTTTATTTTGTTGTTTTCAATTTCGATTTTAACGGGTCCCCATCCGGGAATGATTGTGGCACCTTCCTCGCGGGCCTCAACAACTTCCTCGCGGTCAGCTGGCATCTCATTTTCCGATTCCAGCGAGGTGGTTATGATATTCACCTTGCCATACCTCTGGTTCTGGATTCGGGCAAGTGTTCGGGTGATATCCATGGCTACGTTACCGCCACCAATAACCACAATACTCGGGGCAGCAGGAATTTCCTTGCCCATGGTTACATCGCGGAGCAGGTCAACAGCCTGGTAAACATGGGGATGGTCAGTACCGGGAATGCGGGTGCTACGACCAAGGTGTAAGCCTGTTCCGGTAAACACAGCGTCGAACTGGTTGTGCAGTTCCTCCAGAGTGATATCCTTACCCACGGTAGTATTGCACCGGATTTCAACGCCCAGCGATTTGATATAATCAATGTCCTTGTCAAGGGCATCGTAGGGTAGACGGTACTCAGGAATTCCATAGCGCATCATTCCGCCGGG
>JAGPEQ010000039.1 GCA_018056955.1 Bacteroidales bacterium
AATGCCCGTGCCGATTTCTGGATAAAGGAGTTTAATCCAAACAGATCCAGAACACTTAGTGTTGCCGATTACCAAGTTGTTGGCTTAGGTGACAAAAAGAAGTAGATTGAATAAAAACCGTTGTACCGTGAATCAGCAAATTAAACTGGCCCTATATTAGGTGCGGATACATATTAAGAGGAATTTGTCAGTAAAATCTAGTTATTAAATGTTTATGGTGTTTCTATTGCCTAAGCTGGGTTTAATATAGTTCATTACTTTCAATAATTTTATGAAAAAAAGAGGCTGGGGTATAAAACCAGCCTCTTTCCATTTAAAACCAAGTAGGTTTTTGTTAATATATATGTTGGTTAGGTTTGGGTTACTGTGCAAAGAAGTATTCGTTTAAGTCGTACAAATCCTGTAGGGTTAGGTTGTTTGTCCCGTCAAAAAACTCATTTACCGCTCGCATCAGTTCCTGGAACGAGATGTATCCATCGGAATCGGAGTCAACTCCCTTCAGCTTTTCAGGAATCATACCCGGTGTATAGTTTAAACTGCGTGACCAAACATGGGTTACAGGGATTAAGCGAACCTCCTTGCGCGAAACAGCTTCGCTCTTTCGGTTAAACATGGCAGCCAGAACATCGGCTGTTACCTGCGAACCACTTTCGTCAACAATAGCGCCCTCCGGAGTATTAGGCTCCTTGTCCATGTAGTCGAATACACCATCAAAGTCCGTATCGGATGGGCAACCTATTGAATCGATAGCAACACCAGCCGGGGTGTCGGGGCACTCGTCAAACCTGTCGAAAACCCCATCTCCATCTGCATCGCTAAAGAAAATCTCGTAATCGTAATCCTCACCCAGCATAGCAAAAACCCTCTCCACAAGAATTGTTTTTGGATCGGAGAACAGGTCGAAATTCATGGTAAAGTAGGTAAAGCTAAATATATCCTTAATATTATTCTTAACAGGATATCCCTGGGCTTTGGCTATTTTACTGTCGTAGTTGTCAATTTTATCGCTAAAGCAGTAATTAAAAGCAGCTCCCACCCTTAGGTTTACCCTATCGGAGAGATAGAAGTCGAACCCAAAATCAATTGGAACTGAGTAAGTTTGTTGCGAGATACTACCCTGCTTATAGAGATCTTTTCCTGACAAGTCTGTTTCATAATCGCTGTCAAATCTTACTATTCTTGCACGGTAGGCATCAGGCCCATTCTCAGGGAAATTTCGCATAGTTCCATCGGACCAGAAATAGTAAAAGTTACCCGATCCGTTGTTGAGGAAATTGCCCTTTGGGCTAAAGAAAATGGTTGAAAAACCTACTGATAGGTAGGGTTTAAAGCGTTTTGCAGGGCCAAAAACATGGCCAAAGTTGTACTCAAACGATAAACCTAACTGGAAGATGTTGGTTTTAAAGGCCGAGTTAACAAAAATAGGATTATTCAAATCGTCGAGGGGCAAAGGCTGCTGTTGCATAAGGTAGGAGAGCTTGGGGTCGTGGGCAAAAATATCGCCATATATGGCAAAGATATTTCCCTTAAAGTAGTGCTTGCGGCCCACCAGGTTGGAAACATTAAGCTTTCCTGCAACATTCCCGTAAAGGGGAGAACTGATAGGATTTCGTACATCACCCCAGAAACTCAGGTAACCAACACCCAACGAAATTACTGGTTTGTAAACCGGATTTTGAACTTCAACTATGGTATCGAGTATTCCCTTATAGTATTCTTCCTCATCAATTTGGGCATGAAGCGCATTTGGTAGCACAACCAAAAGTGCCAAAACAGTTACTAACCTCCCTAAGTGTAATTTAATTAGTTTTTTCATAAAACTACCTGTACCACTTTTGACTAGTAATCATTAACGCTTCCTGCACAGTAATTCGAGTCCCGTTGTTGTAAGCAGTAACAAAGGCATCGTTAATTCTTGTGGAATTCCAGATAAGAATTCTAAAATCGCGAGCCTCCTTGTACTCCTTGAACGAACCTATGGAATACTTATACCATCCCTCATGTTTTTCGGTTCTAACATCATATTTGATGTTATAGCGGGTAAAGTATCGTTTAATATCAATGGGTTTATGTCCGGCTGCAATTTGAACCCTATAGTAAACCCCTTTTTCGGGCATAAGCATAAAGGGTTCCATATCAAATTCCGGCTTGGCTTTACGTTTTGGCTTGTCTTCAATTTTTTTATACTCAATTGGAATGTCAATTCCACCTTCGGAGTAAGGGGTAAAACCTGAGATGATATTTGCTCCTTCGGTTGAGAAAGTTGAAGAAATTAGTCCGTCAAGCGCAGCAGGGTCGATGTTCGTTAGGTCGATATCCTTTTGAATGATATCTATAACCCTAGTAGCCTCTCCCACAAGGTATGAGAAGGTTCCCTTTAAGCTAACGGTAATATTTCCTTTCCCATCGGGGGCAATGAGTTTGTACGATACAACAAATCGGGGTTCGGCCGGGAGGTTCATCCAAAGGAATTTAACCTTTTGGTCCTTAAAGGTGAAAACAGCATCCTTGGTTTCAATTGCTTCGGCTGTAAATCCTTCAGGAACGTCTTCTTCAATTTTGGCAAACTTTTGGGCATTACCCTTGTTTACTAGTAGTTTTACCAGATAGTCATTCTCAGCACCTGAAGGGATAGGGGTTTGCCTTATGCATCTAACATTGCTAGCCACAAATCCAACTGGCGCTTGTGGTGGTATAATGGTTTGAAACTCGTTAATGTCAACAATTAAATTGGGGTCAATCCTGGTCGATGGGTTAATACTAATGGTGGAGGTTTGGAATTCGGCTGTTTTTCGTTCATTATTGTCAACGTAGGCAAAGGTCCCTTTTAGCGTGAACGACCCTTTAAGCCTCTCGTCAACCTTTACCCGGTAAACCAAACGCATCTCCTTACCCTCAGGAAGACGAAGCCATACGAATCGGAGTTTTTGTTCGTCAAATGAAAAGTCGCCAAGCGACGATTCCACCAGCTGGGCAGTTAAACCCATGGGTAAATCCTGTTGTAGGCGAGCAAAACCGCTAAGGTTTCCCTTTTTCAAGATAACTTCAACGTCAAACTCGCTACCGGCATTTACTGCCTTCGGAACATTTACATTTAATGCAACATCGTTTCCAATCAGGAAACTCAGTAGGGTAATGCCAACCAGGTTATATAACGCTGTAACGATACTAGGCATCGTTTATTGGGCTAAGGTTTAGGTTCACAATAGGGTTAATTAGTTACAATATTAAGAAATAATTGTTTAAAATGTAACAAAAAAGCCCAAAAATCTAATCTTTTGGGCTTTCAAACGAGTAATTGTTACTAACAAAAAATATGCAAACGGCAATAAATCAGCATAATACACTGTTGAAAACTTTGTGCTATTTATAGGAAAAAGTGCTACCTCCCAGAAACTCACGTATGATTGAGGTGGGTGGCACTTCGCGTTCAGATATTGGAGTGAAATAGCTTAAGAACTTAAGCAGCCGTTGGGCCTCATCGTATTCTGGCCGGGTTGGCGGAACCTCCTGGATTATTGGTTCAGCAAAGCGTTTTAAAACGCTAAACTCGTAAAGCAGGGCAGAGTTAAACATAACGTTGGCCTCCTCCTGGAATGGGAAGATGTTTTTATCCTCGCCACGACGAACACTTTCCCACCTGCCAATAGTATCCAGCGCGCTATACCCCCGATACCGATAGTCCCTTACTATTCTGCGAATTAATCGGTTATCGGTGGTTGGTATTCGGTTTATGCCATCGATTGAAATTGAGGTTAATGCCGAAACGTAAACCTTGAACTTTTGGTTATTAGGGATTAAGTGGGTTAATGCTGGGTTTAGGGCATGAATACCCTCAATTATTATTACGCCATTGGGTTCAATCTGAAGTTTGGTGTCATCAAAAAAGCGCTTACCCTCCTCAAAGGAGAATTTTGGTATTTCCACCTCTTCGCCCTTAAGCAGCCTGACCAGGTCATTGTTAAAATACTCAACATCAAGCGCGTCCAGTGCCTCAAAGTCGTAGTTTCCGAACTCATCCTTAGGGGTTTTCTCCCTGTCAACAAAATAGTTATCGAGCGAGATGGTGTATGGTTTTAAACCATTAACCTTTAGCTGAATTGCTAAACGCTTAGCAAAAGTTGTTTTACCTGATGATGATGGGCCAGAAATAAGTACAAGCCTTACCGGTTCGGGTTGCTGGTGTATTCTATCGGCAATGTCGGCAACCTTTTTTTCATGTAATGCCTCTGAAATTTTTATTAGTTCACTGGCATTTCCTTTGGCTACCTCTTGGTTAATAGCTCCTACATTCTCAACGCCTAAAATCTCAAGCCAATCCTTATATTCCTGAAAGATTTCAAACATTTTGTTCTGAATAACTACATCTTCCACTTCATCGGGCTGGAACCGTTTAGGCACCCTCAGCAGCATTCCATCGTAATACTTAGTGAGGTCAAACACTTTTAGGTAGCCCGTTGAAGGGACAAGACTTCCGAAAAAGTAATCGGCCATGTCGCCTAGGTAGTAAACCGATGTGTAAAGGGTAGGACGGGTCTCGAATAACCTGGCTTTGTCCTCGTAACCCAAATCCCTAAAGAGTTTGATAGCATCGGATGTTAACACCTTGTCGCGCCTAAACGGCAGGTCTGCCGCCACAATCTCGCGCATTCTATCGCATATGTTAAATATTAGCGGTAATTCCAGGGGCAGGTTGCAGCCGTCAATCTCGCAGTAGAAGCCTTTGGATACGGAATGGTCAATACTTACCTTCCCCCCGGGAATGATATCGTGCACCGCTTTTTGTAGCAGGAAAAAAAGCGATCGTTGGTACATTCGCATTCCTGCAGGGTGAGTAATATCGATGTATCGAACTGTTTTTGGTGTAAAAATTTCGTAGTCTAACTCCTTGAGCTGGTTGTTAACCATGGCTCCCAGAATCTGGTAATCAAATTTTATTTCGAATATTTTTGAGATTTCCAGAAGTGAGTGTCCGGGAGTTACACGAACCTTTTGCCCGGTATTCTCAATCACTATTTCTACTTCCTTACGCATAAGTATCAAAATTTTCTCAAAAAATACAAAACTTTACAGCTTTATATTGGCAAAGTAAACATCCTCAATCTTATCATTTAGTTTAAGGCTTGAGCCAACTAGGTTTTTTAGGGTATTGGTATTACTGCTCGAGTAAAACTCAATGTTGATGCTATGAACAAATGGCTTATTACAAAGTAACCCATGATTTTCAGCTACCCTTTTGGTTTGCAAAGCAACCGCTGGAGCAGGGTCCACAATGGTGATGTGTTCAGGCAGCATTCTTTCCAGCACTGGTTTAAGGAATGGGTAATGGGTGCAGCCCAAAACCAAATGGTCGATGTTACAATCAACCATTGGGTCGATGTATCTGTGCAGGAGTTGTTCTGCCTCGGGGGAATCTGCTTTTCCTGATTCAACTAGTTCTACTAATCCTTCGCCCACCTGGTAGCATACGTTTACATCGGTGGCATACTTTCGGCTGGTTTCAATGTACAGCCGTCCTTTAAAAGTTCCGGCGGTAGCCAAGACCCCAATACTTTTGGTTTTAGTGTTTTGCGAAGCTGGTTTTATTGCAGGTTCCATTCCTATGAAAGGGATGCTGTATGAACTTCGTAAATGGTCAATTGCAGCGGCAGTTGCGGTATTACAGGCAACAACTATAACCTTACAGCCTTTTGATAGTAGGAACTGTGTGATCGTCTCCGATAGGCCGATAATTTCCTCTGCAGGTTTGGAGCCGTATGGGCAATTTGCTGAATCGGCAAAGTAGATGTACTTCTCGTTGGGCATAATCTTAACCAGTTCAGAGAGTACGGTAAGCCCGCCTGCACCTGAGTCGAAAATTCCTATAGGATTACAATTGCCGCTCATTTGCTTCCTAAATAAAATAGGGGTTAAACGAACAAAGTTCAGTTTATCCCCTAAATTTAAAGGTATTGTAGGTTTACTTGGTAATGCCTAACTCTTTCTTAACCAACGGAGTAATATCGATACTCTGTTCCGAGAAGTAAAGGAGAACCCCTGTGCTGGTATCGAAAATGTAAGTAAATCCATTTGCCTTGGCAACTTTCTTAATGGCTTCGTCGGCTTTATCAATTACAGGTTTCATGGTTTCAACTTGGTAGCGCTGGTAATCCTGCTCAGCAACCTGCTGGTATTCCTGAGCCCTCTGCTGCATATCGGTGAGTTCCTTTTCTTTCATCTCACGTATTGCATCGGTGAAGGTGGCACGTTTTTGCAGGTAATCCTGATATTTCTTGTTGAACTCTACCTGAAGTTGCTCAATCTGATCCTCTAACGATTCGGCGTATTTTCTAATTTTAGCTTCGGCGCTATCCCTGTCGGGCATAGCTTTAAGTAGTTCCTGGCTGTTAATATGACCAAATTTATAGTTTTGGGCGTTTACTCCTGAAAAACTAAACGTTAGTAGAGCAACTATTGCTAATCCAAGAATCTTTCTCATTGTTTATCGTTTTTAGTTTAAGCAAATATATAAAAATTATTTAAAACCTAAGCGCTGGAGAACTTCTTCGCTCTTGTCGAATCGTGGGTTGGTGTAAATCATGTTAGGTGAAGCGGCAGCGTCAAATATTACGGCATACCCCCCTTCAACTGCAATCTCTTTGATTGCGTTAAAAACCTGATCCTGTATGGGTTTAACCAGTTCCTCCCGTTTTTTGAAAAGTAACCCGTCGCGGCCAAAGTACTTCATTTGTAGTTCCTTAACTTGACGCTCTTGGGCTATTATTTCATCCTCTCGTTTCTTTTTCATTTCTTCGGTCAGAAGAACTTTTTCGGTTTGGTAATCCTTGTACATCTTGTCAACCTCGGCATACTTTTCCTCAATTTCTTTCTGGTATTGCTCTGAAAGCTTGTCGAGTTGTTCCTGTGCGGCTTTATACGATGGTATTTTTTTAAGTATGTACTCGGTATCGACGTAGGCAAATTTTTGAGCCCAAGCCCCAAGTCCAATTGTAAGTGCAGCTAATATCAGAATGGTTCTCTTCATAACTTTTTGATATTTGGTTCAGGTTAAAGTTACACAATTTATATGCCAAGTTTAACAGTTTTAACCGTAAGGATTAAAAAGGCATCCCAATAATGAAGTGGAATTGACCCTTATGTGCATCGGGACGTCCGGGCACCTTATCGAAACCATATCCCCAGTCAACGCCTAACATTCCTAACATGGGAAGGAAAAAGCGAGCCCCAACACCAGCTGAGCGATGAACGTTGAATGGGTTAAAATCGCCAGCGTTCTGCCAGGCATTACCAGCTTCAAGGAAGGTAAGCAGGTAAATTGCAGCCTGCGGCTTCAGTGAGATTGGGTACCGCAGCTCAACGGTGTACTTATCGTATAGGTGTGCATTCCCAACTAGGCTCTCACCTATGCGAACGTATGGTGTAAGTGAGCCGTTCTGGTAACCCCTTAAACCAATGGTTTCCTTTCCGTAAAGGTTGTACCCCGACATACCATCACCGCCAAGGTCAAAACCCTCAAATGGCGAATGGCCTAGTTTGCTATTAAAGTATCCCATTACCCCCATCTGGAAATTGGTGTAAAGAACCAAGTTCTCAACCAGTGGTATATACCATTGTATTCTTCCAGTCCACTTGTGGTATTCAATCCATTTGTACTTTTCCGAGTCGGTCATGGGTTTACTGTAATCCTTGCCATTGAAAAGGGAGTAGGGTGGGGTAATTTGAAGCGAGAGCGAAAAGTTTGAGCCGGTTCGGGGGTATATCATCTGGTCAGTTGAGTTTCGGCCAAGGGTAACTTTGTAACTAAGGTTGTTCGACTGCCCATCGGTAAAGATAAAGTAGCCTGACCAGTTGCTCAGCTTATAGTTTTGAATTCCCACCTCATTGTAAATGGTAAAGTAATCGTCGGGCCATTTCAAACGGGTGCCTATTCCAACTGAGGCCCCGCTCACCCTAAAGTATTTATCGCTCGATTGATAGAAGTAGCTAACTCCACCTGATTGTATGGTTCTGTAGAGCGAGAAGGAGAAGTTAGTTGGCTTACGTCCGCCTAGCCAGGGTTCAGTAAACGAAAGGCTAAATGCCTTATAGTATGTTCCGTTGGTTGATGCTCTGATTGCTAATGACTGGCTATCGCCCGATGGAACGGGACGCCAGGCATCTTTATCGAAAATTCTCCGAACCGAGAAGTTTGAGAAACGGATACCAATGGTTCCCACAAACATCTTGTTACCCCACCCCCCCGATACTTCGAGCTGGTCGTTGGCCTTTTCTTCAACCGAATATTTAAGGTCCACGGTTCCATCGGCCTGGTTGGGCAGGGGATCAATCCCTAGTTTTTCGGGGTCAAAGTGACCCATCTGGCCAAGTTCCCTAAGGGTTCGGGTTATTTCGGACTTGCTGAAAAGGTATCCGGGTTTTGACCATATCTCACGGCGGATAACATGCTCATTGGTCTTTGTATTTCCGGCAATAATTACCCTGTTTACGGTAGCCTGGTCGCCTTCATAAACTCTCATTTCAAGGTCAACCGAGTCGTTTTGAATCTGAACCTCTACCGGCTCAAGATGGAAGAAAAGGTATCCATCGTCCATGTAAATGGTTGAGATTGAGTTTTCATCGGTAAAGAGACGTTTTTCAAGTAAACTCCTATCATAAACATCGCCCTTTTTCATCCCCAGAACGGCTGTGAGCGCCTCGGCAGGCAATTTGGTATTGCCAACCCACTCAATCTTGCGGATATGGTATTGTGGCCCTTCGAAAATTTTGAAGTGGATACCAATTCTCTTGGGGTTGATGGTGTAAATGGAATCGCCTAGAATTTTAAAATCCCGGTAGCCGTGCTCGTTGTAAAAGGCAACGAGGTTATCCAAACTTTCATCGTAGTCTGCTTCAATGAACTTAGCCGATTTAAAGATGTTGAGGTCGCGGCGGTGTATCTTTTTAAGTGCCCGGCGTAGGCGTGCCTGACCGTAGGCTTTGTTACCCTCAAAGGTGATTTCACCAATTTTAACCCTGTCGTTCTTCTGGATATTGAAGGTTAGCTTTGTTCCGTTGCTTATTATGGTGTCATTTTCCAGTACGGGATTAACATCAACGTTCAGGAACCCTTTTGCCCTGTAATGTTTCTTTATTATGATAATGCTATTTTCTAGGGTGGCTTGAGTTAGCTGGGAGCCGCTTCGGAGTTTAAGTTTATCTTTCAGGTCGTCGGCCTCACCTTTGCGAATGCCAGTAAAATTTACTGTAGTTAGGCGGGGTTGCTCAGTTAGGCTGATCTCAAGGTAAATATCATCGCCTTCGATACGAGAGGCTTTAATATCCACATTTGAAAAAAGTCCTTGGCCCCACAGTTTTTTAACTGCTTTGGTAATTGCTTCACCAGGAACCTGAATGGTGTCGCCAATACTAATAGCGGTCATGGAGATTAAAACATCAGGATTTAGAAACTTTACCCCCGATACAGTGATCTCCTTAACGCAATATCTTTTTGGAAGTTCGTAGCTAAACGGTTTTTCCTGGGCAAATGCTGAAACCCCTATAAAGAACATGGCAAGTGCCAAAAGCCTAAATCTCATCATATCAAATTAGTTACTCTTTTATTTTGACGCGTAAAATTAGTATAATTTCCTATGTTACAAAGCAAAATGCCGAAAGTATTATAACCTTCGGCATCAAAAATATGATTTTATATAGCCAATCTCCAATAACTACTGTTAAAAATTACGAACGTTTAAAGTTGCTCACTGGTTTTTCCAAACCGACGTTCACGTTTCTGGTAATCAACTATTGCTTCAAAAAAATCCTCTTTGGTGAAATCGGGCCAAAGAACTGGGGTAAAGTAAAGCTCAGTATAGGCCAATTGCCAAAGCAGGAAATTGCTGAGCCTCAGCTCACCGCTTGTTCGTATCAGCAGGGCTGGATCAGGAATGTTTGCAGTATATAGGTATTTAGAAATAATTTCAGGGGTTATTTGGTTGGGCGATATTGTTCCATCCTTGGTTTGAGCAGCAATTTTTTTTACGGCTTCAGTAATCTCATGGCGCGAGCCATAGTTAAGGGCCAGAATGGTAGTTATGGTATTGCAGTTAGCAGTTCGTGTTATAACATCGTTAAGTTTACGCTGTACATCAGGCGGTAGCATGGACTGATCGCCTATGGTCAGTACGCGAATCCCATTTTTCAGGAGTGTATCCGTCTCGGAGTTGATAGTTTCAACCAAAAGACTCATCAAGGCATCTACTTCCGACTTGGGGCGGTTCCAGTTTTCGGTTGAGAAGGCAAAAAGTGTAAGATACTTAACCCCAATTTCGCCTGCGGCCTCAGTGGCAGCCTTAACCGCTTTTACACCGTTCTTATGTCCATAAATTCGCTGGTTGCCACGCTTCTTAGCCCATCGACCATTCCCGTCCATAATAATGGCAACGTGCTCAGGGACTCTGCTCCTGTCAATTTTATCAATTAGCGACATGACTCTATCTATATGCGGGGCAAATATAGCTGTTATTTGGAATACGATAGGTATAAATCAATCCAATAAATGAGAACCAATCGTTATTGTGTAAAAAAGGTTTGCGGCCATCGTTGGGGCTGCTGTAATCGTCAATTTTATCGGTAAAGGTTTTGTGAAACCTCCATTCCAGGGCAAAGGTGTGCCTTTGACCAGGGGTAAATTTTAAACCTACGCCAAAAGGTATGTGAAAAATTAACGAGGTACCCATTTGTGCAAGCCCAACCCCAGCATTTACATATGGCGAGAGGTTTGCTTTGCGGCTGCTGGTTGGGTTTATGGAGTAAAAGTTAAATTCGCCCATTGCTTCAGCTCCAATTATATTTTTTGAAAAGCTGATGTTGGGATCGGGAATTATATTTGCCGATGACGACGAGCCGCTAACATTGGCATAAATTGCCGATGCCCGTATGGAGTAGTTATGATTTATGTTATACCGGAAAATTACTCCCATTGCAAATGATGGGCTATAGAGTGGCATTACCTCGTTAAACTCACCGTAGTAGTAGGTAGTTCCCGCCTGAATCCCAAAATCGCGTCGGTCCTGTGCTTGGCCAGCTAGTATGGTTAAGCAGCAAAGGGTTAAGGAAAGTAATAGATTTTTTAATGTATCCATTAAAATTGCCAGAATGAGCGTTTAAGTAATTTTTGGTAAGGAATTTTGTAGTAAACGTTAAAGTTAATGGTATAGTACATGTCGTTGTGACTAGAGTAAACCGATGAAAAAGCATCGAGATAATCGGTGGTTACGTAACGGGCTCCAAGTTCAACCCCTAGCTGGAAACGAGGATAAAACTCATACTTTGCACCAATACCTGCAGGTATTACCAGCGTAAAATACTTTGAGTCATCAACCTCGGGTTTAGAAAATCCTGGAGGAGGTGTTCTGGAAAGCAGTTTATCATTTGGTGTTGCACTGAAAAACAATCCGCCGGCGCCTACAAAAACGTAAAGGCTATAAGGCTTATTGATATGGCGTAAGCCTCCCCTGAGGTCCATAATGCGGTAATAGTAATTCTGATTGCTCTCGGGAATAATGTAGTAAATTCCCTTTAACGTTAGTTCGGAATAAAAAGTAGAAAATCGGTAATCCCGGGAGCTGTAGTATGAGCCATCGTCGGTATTACCAAGGAAACCCGTATTTAAACTTGCTTGTGCCGATATAAATGGATTAACCTTAAAACCAATACCCCCGCCAAAACCGCCGCGTAAGGCTCTAATCCTAACATCCTTAATGCTGGTAATAACATTGGTGTTAGCGGAGTTGCCAATATCTCCAAAATAGTGGTTAACTGGCAAACCTAAATAGACCTCAATGCGATTTTGTTTCCAGGTTTGGGCATGCAGAACCAAACCTGTCAATAACCCCACTATCAAACATGTAACCCTTCGCATGGCAAATATATATCAGCATTCAAATATAGTAAATGTTTAACTATTATCTATTTAAAACGAATTAAATACAATTTTGTTTCAACCACCAGTCAGTTTCTTTTGTCCATGCCCCATAGCAATTTGCTCCTAATGGTTCTGTAAAAGGTTGTTCCTTTTAAGCAGATGACATTGGCATTGAAATGAGCTTTATTAAGCATAAGTTTAACGGGTTGTGGGACTCTAATGTTTCTTGAATCCAGGGAAACTATCAGCTCTTCGTCTCTCCCTGACACTTCAAGTTCAATTAGGCTGTCGTCAGGAATTACAAGGGGACGGACGGTTAAATGGTGAGGGGCAATTGCCGAAAGTACAAACGCCGATAGGTTTGGGGTAAGTATTGGGCCACCAACACTGAGCGAGTATGCTGTTGAACCTGTAGGTGTTGCAATTATTAACCCGTCGGCCCAGTATGTGCTCAGATAATCGCCGTTGATGTAGGTATTAACATGGAGTAGTCCAGCAACGGAGTTACGGATAACCATATCGTTGAGAGCGTATGGGAATGGATCAAAAAGTTTACTGTCGCTTACAAGCTGGAGCATGCTTCGCTTCTCAATGGAGTACTTTGACGCCATCAGCAGATCAATGGAATTGTCAATTTCAGGGATTGACGTTGTTGCCAAAAAGCCCAACCTACCTAAGTTAATTCCCATAATGGGGATTCCCATATCCTGAACTAGGGCTATAGAATCAAGAAAGGTACCGTCGCCACCAAGGCTAATCATTACATCGGTTTCCTTTAGATCCTGAGTAGTGATAAACGTGCCGCCGATATGTGGTGTGTACGATAGGTTTGATTTTATGTAATCGAGTAGTGGAAGGTAAATCAAAACATTGACCCGATATTTTTCGAGTGCTGCAAAAAGATTTCGGGTTGCCTCGGCAAATTCCGCATCTATTCTTTTCCCGTATACTGCTATGGTCATTTGCTTATATGTCCAAAAATTTGAATAGATAATTTAGCCTATCGTTTAGCAAGTCACTTTCGTCATCCTGCTTCATGTATGCTCCCAGAACGTTATAGTTATAACGCTGAAAGGTTTGCTTTATTGAGGTAACATCGGTGACATTAAGTTTGAGCGTTAGCTCCATTTGGGTGGAGTTTGGGTGCGAGGTAATATAAGCGGCAAGAATTTTTGCATCGTTTCCCTCCACAATCTGACAAATTTGCGACAAGCTAAAATCGTTAACGTTCATCTCAAGAACAATAACGCTTCCCTTATGCCTGAGGGCTGAAAGTTCCGTAAAGTAATGCAGAAGTTCCATTAGGGTTATTACACCCAAGTAGTTTTTTGAGCTATCGAGTACTGGTACTAACGATAGCTTTAGGCGCGATAGTACCTCCATTACCTCAAAAACATGTTGGTCCTCAATTACATATGGTCGCAAAAGCGAAAGCTGATGGTTACCAAGGGGCTCCTCGGGCATGTTGAGGTCATAGATATCGCTCTCTGATATTAAGCCAAGGAATTCTTTATCGTTTACAATAGGTAGGTGCGACACCTTAAAAATATCCATCCAGTTCAAAGCCGTTATTCCGGTATCGGAGGTTTTGAGTGGAGGAATAACATCGGAAATCATGTCCTTGGCTACCATATTTCTTGTAAAAAACGATTACTTTTGTACAAAGTTAAACTTATTTGATTGCAATGACACGTTTAAGTGTAAATATAAACAAAATTGCCACCTTACGCAATGCCCGGGGTGGAAATATTCCAAATGTGCTGAAAGCAGCCATTGATTGCGAACGTTTTGGTGCCGAAGGGATTACTGTTCATCCTCGCCCCGATGAGCGCCATATCCGTTATCAGGATGTTCGCGATATTCGCCCGGTAATTACCACCGAGTTTAACATTGAGGGGTATCCTTCGGAATCGTTCATAGAGTTAGTTCTTAGTGTTACCCCACACCAGGTTACCCTAGTACCTGATCCACCCAATGCCCTTACCTCCAATACCGGGTGGGATACTATTGCCAACAAGGACTTTCTTAAAAAAGTTATTGCTCGTTTTCAGGAGCATGGTATCAGAACTTCAATATTTGTGAATGCGGATCCCCTGATGGTTAAGCATGCTGCCGATACCGGAACAAATCGGATTGAGCTATATACTGAGCCATACGCTACACATTTCCCTGAAAATCCTGCACAGGCTATTGAGCCATTTGTAAAAGCTGCTGAAGCAGCTATGGAAGTTGGCCTTGGATTGAACGCAGGCCACGACCTTAACCTCGACAACCTGAACTACTTTGCCCGAAATATTCCCAACCTGCTCGAAGTGTCCATTGGGCATGCACTTATTTGTGATGCCCTGTACTACGGGCTGGAAAATACCATTCAGATGTACCTCCGTCAGCTTCGCTTTTAAATGGAACTCTTTTACAGGCAGCTTGGACAGGGTAAGCCATTAGTAATTCTACATGGCCTTTACGGCTTGTCCGATAACTGGATTTCCATAGCCAAAAACCTTGAAAGTAGTTACTCTCTCATAATCCCCGATCAGCGAAACCACGGGCAAAGCCCTCATTCACCTGATCATACCTACCAGCATTTAGTAAATGATTTGCTTGAGCTAACCAATAAGTTGAAACTGGATAGTTTCTACCTGATGGGGCACTCAATGGGGGGGCGTGTGGCAATGCTTTTCCAATCGCAGTATCCATTCAAAGTGGAAAAACTGGTTGTGGTTGATGTTGCCCCGTGGAGCTATAGCCCCGAGGATGAGTGGTTCCGATCAGCGTATGCAGAGCACATGCGAATTATTGAGGCCCTAAAGGCTTTGAGGCCTGACGAAATAGCCTCACGTATGGATGCCGATAAGGTATTGCAGCAAAACAATCTCAACGAGAGGTTGAGAAACTTTCTGCTAAAAAACCTTAAAAGGAAGTCCCTTGGATTTGAGTGGCAAATAAACCTCAATGCACTTGAAAATAACCTGGAACACCTTTTACTGGGTGTTGAGGTTGACAAAACATCGGCATTGGGGGCCAATGTGCTGTTCATCCGTGGCGAGAATTCAAATTATATACCTGCCTATCAGGCAGGTAGGCTAAAGGAGATTTACCCTAATTGCCAAGTTGTTAGCATTCCCGAGGCTGGTCATTGGGTGCATGCCGAAAAGCCAGAAATGTTTATCTCGGCATTAAAGAGTTTTTTGGGTTAAACCTCGGAGCGGCTTACGTTTTCGGGCGAAATAATTGGAAAACCGTTATACCTCAGGAAAAGCTGCGCTACTGTTAACACATCCTTTTCACAGTAAATCACAATCCGGTTCAAATCGTTCAGTTCATAGTAGCACTTAGCCACTTCGCTCCCATCAATATCATCCTTAGGTGAGGGAATACCAAAGATGTATGATAGCAGGTTCAGCGAAGTGTAATGCTTGAAATCGCCAAATTTCCATAGTTCCATGGTATCGAGGAATTTTACCTCCCATGGCTTTTTGCCAGCCACATTAAGGATATCGGGTATTTTAATACCGTTAACCAGCATTCGGCGGGCAATGTATGGGAAGTCGAATTCCTTGCCATTATGGGCGCAAAGGTTTAGGTTAGGTTTTTTGGAACTAAACCGGTTAACCATTTCGGCAAAGCCCTTGAGTAAATCAATCTCACTGTCACCATAGTATGATTTTACTCTGAAAGTGTAATTGCCATTGGAGGGCACAATTATGCCCACGGAAATACAAATAATCTTTCCAAACTCGGCATAAATTCCGGCGCGCTCATATATTGCTTCAGGCGTTTCATCGGGCTTAGCCAATGTTTTTGCCTTTCTATCCCAAAGCTTTTTAAATTCCTCGGGCATTTGGTTATACTCAGGGTATTGAGGAACCGTTTCAATGTCCAGGAAAAGAATTTCATCGAGCTTAACATCGGTGAACATGGCTACAGCAAATTATGTGAACGGAGTGTTTTTTCAATAATTGATGTAAGAATATTTATGGCAACCGAATTGTTCCCACCCTGAGGTACAATTATATCGGCATAACGTTTAGTAGGCTCAATGAACTGCAGGTGCATGGGCTTTACAGTCTTTTCGTAACGCTCCAGTACCTTGTTAACTGAACGGCCACGTTCCACAATATCGCGGGCTATTACACGCGATAGCCTATCGTCGGCATCGGCATCAACAAAAACCTTGATATCCATTAACTTCCTGAGTTCCTCACAGGTAAAAATCAGGATACCTTCAATAATTACCACGTGGCGGGGTTCAATCTTAATGGTTTCAGGTGCTCTGGCGCATGTTAGGTACGAGTAAATGGGTTGTTCAATGGGTTTCCCGGCTTTCAGATCCTTAACATGTTGAACCAGCAGCTCAAACTCAATGGAATCGGGATGGTCAAAGTTCATTTCCTGACGTTGCTCTAAGGGTAAGTGTGAGTTATCGCGGTAGTAGGAATCCTGAGGGATAACAACCACCTCTCCCTTGGGAAGCAAATCAATAATCTTGTTTACAACTGTAGTTTTACCTGAGCCGGTACCACCGGCAATACCAATTATTAGCATCCTATCAACTTTTAGTGTTACCTTTGCAAAAGTAGCAATGCAAGTTAATTATTTAAATAGTTTTCAGCAAAAATAAACTGTTGGCAATGAGCAATTCATTATACCCTTTAAAGTTTAAACCTATCCTTAAGGAGCGCATTTGGGGAGGTACCAGGTTGCACCATTCCATGGGTAAGCAATTCCCAAACCCCGAAGAAAAATATGGTGAGAGCTGGGAAGTATCGGGAGTTGAAGGCGATGTGTCGGTTGTGCAGAATGGTTTTTTGGCTGGTAATACCTTGAATGAACTGATTGAGGTTTACATGGGCGACCTTATGGGCGAAAGCCTTTACGAGAGGTTTGGCGAGGAGTTCCCCTTGCTCATTAAGCTCATCGATGCTTCCGAAACTCTTTCAATACAGGTACACCCCGACGATGAAACCGCTCGGGAACGTCATCATGCCTACGGCAAAACCGAAATGTGGTATATCATTGATGCCGATAGGGATGCTCTCATATACACTGGATTTGAAAAAGATATTACCCGGGAAGAATACATTCAGGCGGTAAAGGAGGGGAACCTGGAGCGTTACCTACATAGGGAGAAAGCCATACCCGGCGACGTTTTCTTTATCCCGGCAGGCAGGGTGCATGCCATTGGGAAAGGAGTACTGCTGGCCGAGATTCAGCAAACCTCCGATATCACTTACAGAATTTTCGATTGGAATAGAGTTGATGGCTCAGGCAAATCCCGTGAACTCCATACCGAGCTGGCTGTGGATGTAATCGATTTCGCCAGGGTTCGCAACCCCAAATCTCACCCGGTGGATGAGGTGAATAAAACAAGTGAACTTTCAACTTGTAAGTACTTTACCGTTAACAGGCTTACCTTTAATAACGCAATGCAACGCGACTATAACATGCTCGACTCCTTTGTTATTTACCTTTGTATTGATGGAGAATGTAGTGTTGTTTACGCATCGGGTTCCAGCGAGCGGCTAACAAAAGGCGAGACACTCCTTTTGCCTGCCGATCTTAAGGATATCATTTTACGGCCGCAAGGCAAATGCTCATTGCTCGAGGTTTATGTAAATCAGGCATGAGTTTTGATGAGGTAGATTATAAATTTTTAAAGAGCCATTTAGTTCATGAATTAAAAAATTCATTTTATCATTAAATTGCATTGTTTCATAAAAAAGGAAGACAAGTTCATGAGATAAAATTTTGCGGGATAAAAATTATTTACTTATCTTTAACTGATATTTTTGCGAATGGATAGCGTCATTTATTTCATAAAATCGACCCTAGCAAATGAAATCGCAGCAAGTGGTTTTCCCCTGATATATAAGGGCGAAATGAACCACCAAATCATGCGTTCATTTGCCTTTATGGCAAATAGGAAGATTGCTGAAATGAATGTCCCCACTGCAACCCGCAAAAGGGTTTTCCACATCATGATTGAATGCTTGCAGAACATCACCAAACATTCCGACGATTACGATGAAAAAGAGAAACAGATTGGCAATGGTTTATTTGTGGTGGGGAAGGAACGCGATTCCTTTTACATTGTAACCGGCAACCTTGTTCGGAACGATAAGGTTCCCATTCTGGAGCAAAGGCTCGATAGGTTAAATAGCGCCAGTCCATCGCAACTTAAGGAGATGTTCATGCAGCAGATGGTTGAAGGAGAACTTAATGAGAAGGGTGGAGCCGGTTTAGGATTAATTGATATTGCGCGCAAATCGAAACGCAAACTATATTACCATTTTGTTCCTTACGAGAATAATCGCCACTTTTTCATACTTGCTGTTACTATCCCAATATCAGCCGAAGAGGACGATTTTTAATTTTTTCATCATTCATAAGTTGAAAAGGTATGGAATTTGTATAAAATCATTTGATTTATTCTAACTTTGCCGTAACAGTTTACCAAGTAAACATTTTTACATGAAAGCTTTGAGTATTTTTTTGTTTCTTGCGGGTATTTCGTTTGGGTCTCTAACTGCTCAAACAATAACCGAACTCATGAGCAAGGATAAAATTGCTCAGAACAAAATAGAAACCATTACCCAGTACACTCACCGTTTACAGAACAATAAGGTTGATAGTAAAGGCTATAAATCGGTTGAGACCACATACGACCACAATGGAAATATAGTGGAAGTGGTTAACTACAAACCCAATGGAGTAGTTGCCTCAAAGCATTTGTATAAATACGACGATAGAGGACGAAAAATTGAGTACCAACAGTTCCAGGATCTTCCAAAAAAAGGATTTGCCTTGGCATTCCGTCAAGCTTTTACCTACGACTCTAAAGGCAATAAGCTTACCGAAATAGGTTACGATGGCCAAACAACCTACCGTGTGGCTTACTCCTATTTGCCCGATGGCAAGCAAAAGGATATTACCAAATACTCGGCAAACAATGCCGTGGAGGAGAAATGGGTTTTTGAGTATTCAACCAGCAAGGTTAAAATATCAATTTATAAGCCCGCAGAAACTTTAAACAAAATCATTGAGCGGACTCTCGATTCGCAGGGGCGGGTAATTGATGAAAAAAACCTTACCCCTGCCGGTAAGGAGTTAGGCCGAACAGCCTTTAAGTATGGCGACGGCGATATGCTATTAACTAAGGTAGAGTACTACGGAGGTGAGCTACGTGCTACCTACGATTATGTTTACGATGAAAAAAAGCAGATGGTTGAGGTTTACATGACTAAACCTGGCACTAGCAAGATACTTTACAGCTCATACAAGTACGATAAAAACGGCAACCTGCTTGAGGAAAAATGGTACGAGGACGGCGCTTCGGACTATTCGCGCCGCAACTACAAGGTGGATAACCAGGGGAATATCAATGAGGTTGATGCCTACTACTCCGACTACAAGTACCGCGTTGTTTACAGGTACTCCTATAAGTTCTCCAGGTAAAACATGCTAACTGATTTATACGCAAAGGGTCTAAAAAGACCCTTTTTTGCTTGCTTCAATATCAATAAATTAATAACTTGCTGGTGTTTTTAAATCAAAGGGGCTGTGAGGCATTATTTAAAACTGTTTCTGTTTTTTGCATTAGCAATTACAAGCATTAGCCTTTTTGCACAGGAAATTGGCCGCTATCCGCTTGTCAACTTCCATCATCGGCAGTATAATGGACATTCGCAGAGCTGGGCAATTACCCAGGACAACAGGGGGATGATTTACGTGGCCAATAATGTTGGCGTAATTGAGTACGATGGCTCCGAGTGGAAGCATATTTCAATTAACAATGCCCTTGCCCGATGCCTAGACACCGACCCCACTGGCAGGGTTTGGGTTGGAGGTCAGGATGAGGTTGGATACCTTGCCGCCGATTCGGCTAACTCACTTAAGTACTATTCCCTTTCTAAGCTGTTGCCCGAGCGCTTTGCCAAGCCTGGTCTTATAAGGCAAATCTACCACACCGGTCAGGCAGTTTACTTTTCAACTTTTAAAGCTTTATTTAGAATTAACAGCGATTTAACCGTTAACTACTGGGAGCCCAAAACCCAGTTCCATCGCTCATACTATGTGGATAATTTCATTTTTATTAACCAGCGCGATTACGGCTTAACCTACCTTTATAACGATTCACTGGTAAAAGTACCCGGAACCGAAATTCTTGGTACACAAATGGTTTACACCATCCTGCCATTCGATTACCAGTACTTACTGGTTGGAACGCAAACAAACGGATTTTACCTTCTTAATAAGCAGGCACTAACCACTCGCACCTTACCCACCGATTTTAAAACGCTCATCCCGTTTAAAACATCAAACGATAATTTTTTTATCACCAACAGGATTTACTCTGGAATAATGCTTGATGAGGGACTTTGGGCTATTGGAACCTATTCCGGAGGCGTTGCCATTATCAATCACAGCGGGAAAATTGTTAGAACCATCAGCAAGGAAACCGGACTACAGGACAATACCGCTTGGTATTTATATGTCGATAACTCCAAAAATATTTGGATGGCATTAAATAATGGTATATCGTACTCGCCTTTTCATTCGCAGCTAACAAGTTGGACTGAGCAGGACGGAATAAGCGGGGTTATACAGTCGGCTGTAAATTTCAAGGGAACCATTTACTACTCTTCCAATACGGGTGTCCACGTTAAAACAAATTCGCACTTTGAAAGGGTAAGCGGCATTAACGATTTAGCATGGGGGCTTTTCATCTACACCGATGAAAGCGGCAAGGAACACTTGCTCTCAGGAACCGCAAACGGAATTTATAGGATTGAAGGAGAAAGAGCCATCCCAGTAACAAGTATTAAAGTAAATGCATACTCCTTTATTAAATCCAGGATTTACCCAGGCATTCTCTATGTTGGCCTTTACGATGGGGTTGGGGTTTTGCAGGAGAACAGGGGAGTATTCACGTTTCTAGGATATTTGTATAGTTCATCATCTGAGGTTTACAAGGTTACCGAGGATAAAAACGGAGATGTTTGGTTTACTCAGCGCTATAAGGGCATAGGTTTCCTGGATGTCATAAACCCTTATGAGCTGATAGCCGAAAAGTATAAAAGTTACTCTTTACCATTTCAACCCAAATGCGATGATATTGCGGTTAACTATATCGATGGGCTTGTGCTGGCAAGCACCGAGGGTGGGCTTTCCAGCTACGATAAGGATACCGACTCCTTTGTACCCGAAACCATGCTGGGCACTCAGTATGCCAACGGTACTATTGGGTTAAGAATACTGGCATGCGATAGGAATAACGACATTTGGTTTGAAACCTATAGATTTCAGGCAAACCGTAAACTGGAAAGGGTTACCAAGCATGCCGATAAAGCCTACAGGCGTTCCCCTGCCCAGTTTAACCTGATACCGGAGACCATCTTTTTTGATGTTTTTACCGATTCCGATAATGTATCGTGGATTTCATCGACCGACGGACTGTTCCGTTTCGATGCCAACGAGCACTTTCCCACCGATCAAATACCTAGGGTATTTATCAGACAGGTATATTCAAAGAAAAAGGGCACGGTTTACGGAGGGTTTTCTTTTGACAGCCTTGCAACTCAACCTTTTGTGCGGGCAAAATCTGTTCAGGTTCAGCAACCTATTGTACTGCCTGCCAGGGTAAACGACCTAATTATCTTTTTCTCCTCGCCCTACTTCCAGCCAAACCACCAGCTTCAGTATTCGTACAAGCTTGAAGGTTACGATGACGACTGGAGCCCATGGAATACAAGCAGATTCAAGGAGTACACTAACCTTAAGCCCGGCAGTTACCGGTTCATGGTAAAATCAAAAACTCTTCAGGATATCGAAAGCCCGGTTGAGTATTTTCCGTTCATAATTGACCATCCTTTCTACCTGAAGTGGTACGCTTTCATTCTATACCTTGCTCTGGCTGGGTTAATAATATTTGTAATTGTTAGGATTAACACCCGAATATTGAGGGTTTCAAACATCAAGCTGCAGCAGCTCGTCGATGAGCGAACCAAGGAATTAAAGGAGTCAGAGCGAGCGCTAACCGAAAAGAACTTACTGCTCCAGCACCAAAAGGAAGAAATCCTCTCGCAGCGCGATGAGCTTGAGGAGCGCAACCGACACATCAACGATAGTATTCAGTATGCTAAAACCATACAGCAGGCTATACTTCCAGACCTTAACACCGTTTTTGCCGACGATTTTGAGCACTTTCTCATTTACCTTCCAAAGGAATTGGTATCGGGCGACTTTTACTGGGTTGCTCAGGTTGGCCCCAAGGGCAGGCCAAACGATAAGCTTTTTATAGCCGTTGTGGATTGTACTGGTCATGGTGTGCCCGGAGCATTCATGTCGTTAATTGGAAGCCGGTTGCTCAGCGAGATAGTTGTTGAGCGCAAAAACCATAACCCTGCCGCCATCCTTACCGAGCTAAACGACGAAGTGAACAAGGCCCTACGGCAGGATGTTAGCGAGAGTTTTGATGGTATGGATGTGGCTTTGTGCCTAATTGAACGCAAATCCGATAATGCCTATGTGGTAACCTTTGCCGGGGCAAACCGCCCTCTATACTACTGCCTGAAGGGCGATAATAACATGCAAACCCTAAAGGGTAACCGCAAATCCATTGGCAGCGTACTGCCCGACGTGGAGCAGGAATTCTCAAACTGGCGTATCTCCATGCATGCAGGCGATATACTGGTAATGGCCACCGATGGCATAACTGACCAGAATAACGTTTTGCGTAAAAAGTATACCACCTGCCGCTTACACACATCCATTGTTTCGGCACTGGGTAAACCAATGCCCCAGATGCAAAGCATCATTCTGGACGATTTTCTGAACTTCAAGGCCGACGAACCCCAAAGGGACGATATAACCGTGCTGGGGATAAGGTTTAAGTAGGGTAAGTTTTATAAGTCAACGGTTTGCGTGTATGAGAAGTAGCGGATTAAAAAGCACTTCACTTTCAGTTTGGCACTGACTTTTATTAAAAGCACTGACCTTTGATTTAGCACTAAACCCGCTATTTTTCATACACGCTGTTAT
>JAGPEQ010000104.1 GCA_018056955.1 Bacteroidales bacterium
AAGCGATTTACCATCCTTTGAGCAAAGCTCTTCAACTCCAATGGTAATTTCCCCTGAACTGCGTGTATTGGTAGAGCAACCGGTGTGTAGCACACTGGTTGTAATGAGCATTAATGCTGCAAGCAGCCGGATTTGAGCTATGCGCATAGTTTTCCGATTTTAATAGGCAGAATTAAATCTATTCAACTCATCAAACATTGTCCGGTTACTGGCTGCTTGTGCAGCTAATCGTGCAACAGTAAGTAAACCCGAAAATAGTAAACAAAATACTCTCATGTTGATTTATGGTGTAAATGCTAACGGCTGTCGGTTGCTTACGCTGGGGAGTTAACCGCCATTGGCGTTATCCGACGTTAAAAACAAACTAAAATACTAAAAATTTTCGTATATGCATCATCAGCCCCAGAGGAAGCAACTGCCTGTTATAGCAGGTGCTTTATTCGTCGAGAAAAGCTGCTATTTCCTGCCGTAATTTTATTAAGTCACCAGAGACAATTGCCCAAATAATATCTTCGGAAACAGAATCATATCCGTGAATTATACGATTCCTTGTATCAACTATCTTTCTTGCGTTAGAAATTCTAATTTCTGGATGCACCTTGAGTATTCGACTTATGGCTTCCCCGATTATTTCAATATTTCTTTCGATTGCTTTTCTCGCCTTCAAATCTTTTTGAAATTCATAAAAGTTTCTCTTTTCTGGGAGAAACAGTTCAATTTCATCAATGGATTGTATGATGTCTTCAAGCCAAGTTAGGACTTCCTTTTCCATAAATTTGAACTTTAGTGCGTTCGATTTCACTTTTCAGGTATTTATTCCTAATGGCTTTTTGCTCTAAAAGGTCTATTTGCCTTTTAAGGATTTCTTCAAGTTGAAACTTAAGGTTGAAGTATTTGTCAGAATAAGAAATCGGGTCGTTTTCATCAATGTCTACAACGAAGTCAATGTCGCTGTCTGCGCTGAATTTTTCAGTTGTAACTGAACCAAAAGCAAATAAAGCTCTAACTTTATTTAGTTCACAAAGTCTTTTGATTTGGTCAATATGTAGACTTATTATGTTATTCATAGCAATTCAAAGATAATACAATTTGGCTTAAAGAGCAACATCGTTTAATCGTCTCTTAGCATTTGCTACAACTCGTTTATATATACATCTTTCCCCTTCAAAAGGTGGATATATAAACCCAAAATGGAATATACTGTACACTTTTTGGCTCTATGGAGGTGTACTATATATGTCGTCATAAAATTAAAAATATATTTTTAAAATTATCAACGGTGATTGAATTTTTTGTGAACTTTTTGTATTACATGGGTGTAAATTCCTCACTCGGCGTAGCCTGCAACTTAGTCTAGACAATATGGCGATCTCCTGACCGCAATTAAAAATCTATTGCCATTTAGCATCTTTAAATTTGGCTAAGCCAAACACATCAAAGAAACTTCCCTGCTGCAGGGTTGCCTTTGACGAGCTTGCAAAAAACGGCTCGGTAGCCTACGGCGAGTTCCCCGCCGGGTGGCGGGTTGGTTCTTGCGGTAGCGGTGTTCGGCTTAGGCTAAAGCCTATGTCCAATATATCCTTGCAGGCTGAGCCTGTATTTGATAGTCCGGCGGCGGCACAACCAACCGCCGAACGCGATTTATCTATTTCTTTTTACAACCTCAAACCAGCTGGGCACTTTTTTTTGGAATTGCTTGTCATAATCAATATTTTGCACGAAATTTGATTAGCAAAATGAAAAAGAATACCATGAGAAAATTTACAATAGTCCTTCTACTTCAAATTGGCCTATTTGCCAATGCACAGGAAATCACCAGAGTTGAAAATGCTACCGGCAGATATGTAATTGCAGGGAGCATAAGCGAAGATGAAGCCCGAACCAAGGCAATTGCTCAAGCAAAAATTGATGCCCTCCGGAAAGCAGGTGTAACCGAAAACATTCAATCGTATGAGATGCTTTACAAGAGCGAAATTGGAAATAAGTTTGACGAGGTTTTTATGTACGATATGTTTTCCGAAATCCATGGAGCAGTAAAAAAATACGACATTGTAAAAATCGACAAGGGAATTGATGAGTTTAAGAATTTTTATATTGAAGCAGTTATTGATGCCGAGGTGGTATTGTATGCTTCTGGGAAAGACCCTACCTTTCAGGTAAATATTGACGGCATTAAACAGGGCTACCAAAGTGGCGAGCGCATGCGCTACACTGTTACCCCAACGCATGATTGCTATCTAAATATTTTTAACCTATACGAGAATAACGCTTCGTTGATTTTCCCCAACCACTTTGAAAAAAGCAGGTTGTTTATAGCCGGTGAAAAAGTTGAATTTCCGATTAGCGAATTTATCGATGGCTATACCCTTGAAAAGAGCACCAAAGAACCAGAAACTAACAACCTTGTTTTTGTGTTTACTAAAGATCACATTCCCTACATTAAGTTTAAACTCAACCAGGAGGGTGACCAGATTACCTCGTTCGAGGATATTTCGGCATGGCTGTTTAGTATTTCGCCCGATAGGCGGGTTAACTACTTTATCAAATTCTTTATTTACTAACAACAATATCGGCAAACCAGTAGGCTTTAGGTTTACCTCACTGGCGATTTGGGTATTCTTTTTTTACCTTGCTAGCTACTATTGCCTCAAAAGGTGAACGAAAAATGGGGCTAGCAGTAACAAAACTGTGAAATTCACCATTTTCACCGCAAGGGTCAACACTTCTAGGAATTTTTTCAATGAAATTTGGCGAGTAGCTCTATCCCACAAAACTTATGTTAAGTAGTTCACCATCAACACAGGTGTTTATCGCCTTAAACTGATTAGCAAAGAACTCGCAAGCAACATCGTGCGATGTAAGCCCCCAAAGAGGGTAAATTGGCATCATACCAATTCCCTCCATCTGTTTTTCACAATACTTTCTCATTTCCTACAGGAAAATATCACCGAATGCAACTCCTCCGATTCCATTTTGCTTCATTTTAAGCATTAAGTTGCTCATAATGGTTAGTAATAATCCATACTGCAATTTTCGGGCAGTTCTATTACATGCAGTGGCAATCCAATAGCCTCGGCTTGATGTATCAGAACTTCCAATGCTACACCATGCATGGAAATTTGATTTGTAGAAACATTGATGGTTATTATTAGACCAACAATATCGTATTTTAGGTCAACTAAACATCGGTATAAAGCAAGAGTGGAGTCATTGTCTCCGCTCCCGCTCATTAAGCATTTTGTATGAGTACCTAGCCGAAAAGAACACCATTTGGGCCAATTTCTACGTAAACAGTTTTCTTAGGCACACTCCCATTGCTACTGTAAACTTTTAATGTACCTGCATGAGTTAAGCCAGGTGTCTAAAGACCATAAATATCGCCATTAATTGGGTTTACGTTAAACCCATAAGAATAACCCTAAACCAATGGATTTAGGGTAATAGCATTATCATCTATTTGAACACCAAATACTCCATTGAATCCAAAACCTCTACCAATGTAAGGGTTTGCTTATAGGGACTGATATCGGTATGCGATGGATGCGTATCAGTAAACAAATTGATAGTTGTCAAGTTTACTCATATTGATTTATTTTTAAGGTATTCGTGATTGTATGGCAATTCACAGGGTTGTTTATAAAAACTTGGGCTTTTATTCTGCTGTAGAAGATACAATTTTGCTTTTAAATATGCAGGGATTTTGCCTGAAAATTTCAGGTTTCAGCATAAATCCCCGATACGCTTTGCTACAGGGCAGGAATTTTCAAACAGCCTGAAAAGGGATTTTTACTCCCAGCTTCTTCTCTCACTCCTCCATTTCCCCATCGCTGCTGCACGATTGGCTTCGCCGAGCTCTCCGCCATTTGGCGGATCGGTTCCTTTCGTGTGGCAAACTCATACCTACCTCTCAACAACAACACTTACTACACCTCTTTGTGTTTATAACACATAATCCCGCTGGATTGTACTTTTACTAATTCCTACCCACTACTTTCTTTTTCTATACTACCACACGAGAGGAGTAGCTACGTTGAACTATCTGCCAGACGGCGGATCGGTTCGTGCCATAGCGGGGGCGGATTATAGACGAAAAGCATCTCCCACACCTCATCCAAAGGCAACCAGGCAGCTTTCCTGATGGAAACGACAAAACTTTCTTCCAGTTCATCTAATGCATATTCGATCTGATGAGGACGTGAGCTTCTCTCATCACATGTTTCCCTATTTTTCCACCTGCTGATGGTAGCAGGAGAAGTATGAAAGGTTTGTGCTAATTGAAAATTTGTTAAAGAACTTTCTTAAATATGGCGGCGAATGTGTATATTTGTTAACGCATTCGAATGGTAAGCTTGTTGCATAATTTTTTGTTTTTATTTTTTAAAATTAATCAAGTAAAATTTTAAAGCAATGAAAAAATATTTTCTATTACCCGTATTCCTGTGCATCGTATCAGCTCTCCCAGCTCAAGATGAATCTATAAAAACATTTTTAGGGCATGATAATATTGTATGGTTAGTCAGCTATAGTCCTGATGGCAAATACCTTGCAAGCGGCTCAGAGGATAATACAATAAAAATATGGGATGTAAATACAGGAAATTGTTTAAAAACATTTTCAGGGCATGATTGGTATGTATATTCAGTCAGCTATAGTCCTGATGGCAAGTACCTTGCAAGCGGCTCTTTGGATAACACAATAAAAATATGGAATGTAAATACAGGAAATTGTTTAAAAACATTTACTGGGCATACTAGTAGTGTATGGTCAGTGAGTTATAGTCCTGATGGCAAATACCTTGCAAGCAGCTCTTTTGATAACACAATAAAAATATGGGATGTTAATACAGGAAATTGTATTAAAACATTTTCAGGGCATACTAATAGTGTAATGTCAGTCTGTTTTAGTCCTGATGGCAAATACCTTGCAAGCGGCTCTTGGGATAAAACAATAAAAATATGGGATGTTAATACAGGAAATTGTTTAAAAACATTTTCAGGGCATGATTGGTATGTATATTCAGTCAGCTATAGTCCTGATGGCAAGTACCTTGCAAGCGGCTCTTTGGATAACACAATAAAAATATGGAATGTAA
>JAGPEQ010000105.1 GCA_018056955.1 Bacteroidales bacterium
AAACGTTATAGACTGATTATATTTCATTTACTTACTGAAAACTAAAAATGAAGAAATTTAAATTTTACATATTAGTTTTTATCTGCATGGTTTTACAGATTAAAACATTTGCACAAAATGAAATTAATTTAGATAATTTATACACAACACTCAATATCTCGCTTGATAAAGTTGTCAAAGAACTTGTTATTGTCAAATTGTTTCCAACTGATAGTAGTTCATCAATAATTGTAATTCCCGTTAAAAATGAAGATGAAATAGATGATTTGACAGCTGATATGCATTTATTAAAAATAAATCATAAAACAGGGAAAATATTATGTCATAATCTATTTGACAACATTCTATTGAATGATGCCATTAGACTATATGCAATTCAGATAGATACCATGCTTTACCAAATAAAAGAGAATGAAAATGCATTTGCAATTAAATTGCATTACACTAATGACTCCCGTTCTGCAGGATATATAGGCGAAGAACTTCTTTTATTTGAAGAAAGAGATAATTCATTTATACTAATTTTACGTTTAGATAATATCAACGAAAACATATGGTATGGAGGTGGAGATTGTGAAAATACAGAAATTTATAATAAAAAAAGCACTTTTATTATAGATACAATGAGTTCAAAGAATGGTTATTTCAATATAATTGAAGACATTTACTTTGAACATTATTACTTGGACAAAGATTGTGAAGATAGTAAAAAAAAGAATATCAAAAACTTACGAAATGTCTATGAGTTCATTGATAATTCTTATATATGTATAGGAGAGAGAAAAACAGGATTTAAATAACATTTGGATTCACAAATCTCAACGTTCCTATTTGATCAATTTTAAATGGGATGTTACCTCCATGACAACAAAAGAACTTAAAATAAATTTCATAGTCAAAACACACCAGCAGAAAATAACATTCTGAAAAGCATAAAAAAATAACGGTTTACAATACGTGTTAACTATTCTTTTTATGACCTTAACTCCGCATAGTAAAAGCTTAACCACTCAATTATATTTCATTTCAAATATTTTAAAACACATCGCATAAACTCTAAAACCGAACAAAATCAAAATAAATTAAATAAAGTTGTTTGGCAAAGGTCTTCAAATAGTATTTAGTTCGGATTTTAGAAAAGCAAATACAAAAAAGGCAGGAATTTTTAATCCTGCCTTTTCTAATAAATGAGTTAAAGACTAGTAGCGTTGACGTGCTTTATAGTGGGTATGCAGCAGCTCATGCGATTTATGGCTGTTGGGTTCGCCAAGGAACTCCTTGTAGATGGCAACCACCTCGGGGTTCTCGTGCGATTTGCGGATGGGCATACCGGCATCCTCGCGGTAAATGGCTTCGGCACGTTTCCTGCGAATCTCCTCATTGGTTGGGATGGGTTGTCCACCACCACCAATACACCCGCCAGGGCATGCCATAATTTCAATGAAATGCCAACTTCCCTTGCCATCGCGAACGGCATCCATAACCTTTTTGGCATTGGTCAATCCGTGAGCCACAACGGTTTTCAGCTCAGCACCTTCAAGGAACTTCCATTCGGGCTTGGTGCCTTCAATCTTAATGGCAGCCTCGCGAACGCCCTCCATACCACGAACCGGAGTGATATTTAATCCGTTAAATGGAACTTCGCGACCGGTAACCACCTCGTATGCGGTACGTAATGCGGCTTCCATTACCCCACCGGTAGCGCCAAAAATGACAGCAGCACCGGTTGAGGCACCCATAACGCTATCGTAATGCGATTCGGGAAGCGAGCTAAACTCAATACCTGCCTGCTTGATCATAATGGCAAGCTCACGGGTTGTGAGAACGTAATCAACATCCTTGAAGCCGCTGGAGCGCATCTCAGGCCTGTCGGCCTCAAACTTCTTGGCTGTACAGGGCATTATAGACACTGATACAATCTTAGCGGGGTCGATGTTACGCTTTTGAGCGTAGTAGGTCTTGGCCAATGCGCCAAACATTTGTTGCGGTGACTTACAGGTAGAAAGGTTATTGAGGTACTCGGGGTAGGTATGCTCAATGAACTTAATCCAACCCGGCGAGCAGCTGGTTGCCATAGGCAGTTTTACGTTGGGGTCTTTATCAACCAAAGCCTTCTTTAACCTGCCAAGTAGCTCAAAGCCCTCCTCCATGATGGTAAGGTCGGCAGAGAAATCGGTATCAAGAACCGAATCGAAGCCCAGGCGCTTAAGCGCAGTAACCATTTTACCGGTAACAATTTCGCCGGGCTTTAATCCCAAGGCCTCACCCAGGGCTACCCTAACAGCAGGAGCGGTTTGAACAACAACGTGTTTATCGGGGTCAAAAATGGCTTGCCAAACCTCGTCGACGTAGTTACGCTCAACAAGGGCGCCGGTTGGACAGCGGTTAACGCACTGCCCGCAGTTTGTACAAACCACCTCGAACATGGGATTTTCGAAGAAAGTGGATATCTTCATCTTGTCGCCCTTGTATGCAACGCCCAATGCGCTTACATGCTGAAGTTCCTCGCAAGTGCGAACGCAGCGTTGGCAGCGAATACATTTGCTATCGTCCTTAATGATTGAAGGGGAATAAGCATCCATTTGGTAGTTCTTATGGGGTACCAAATCGATGAACATGGGTTCGGAAATCTTGTACTCGGAGGCAAGTTGCTGCAACTCGCAGTTCCCGTTCTTATAACAAGTGGTACACTTTGCGTTGTGCTCCGAGAGTAAAAGGTCGATAATATGCTTACGGGCAGTACGAACCTTAATGGTGTTGGTGTTGATCTCCATACCCTCAGCAACAGGCATTGCACATGAAGCAGGAAGAGTACGTGATCCTTTCATTTCAACCACGCAAACACGGCAGTTACCGGCAACGCAAAGGTCATCGTGGTAACAGAGCGTGGGTATATGAATATTCAGTTTTTTGGCAGCCTGCAGAATGGTTGTTCCTTCGTCCACGGTTATGGGCATGCCATCTATTGTAAGATTTATCTGTTTTGCCATAATTGCATCGATTTAGATAAAATTAGTAAATCATTTCTTCCCTAAAGTTCTCAACGATTGAGAAGAAGGAGTTAGCCACGCTTTGGCCTAAGCCGCATTTTGCGGTTATCTTCATGGTTTGAGCCAGTTTTTGGAGTTGGTCAAGGTAATTGGCATGTTTTTCGCCCCTTTTAACGGCCTCAATGCCCAGCTTAAGCTGCTGGCAGCCCACGCGGCAAGGAGTACATTGTCCGCACGATTCTTCCTCAAAGAATTCGAGGTAGTTATGTAGAACATTGTACATGGAGCGGGAGCTATTGAAAAGCATCATGGAGCCACCAGTAGGTACACCCTCGAAACCAATAATGGTATCCTTGAATTTCTTGCGGGGTACGCAGAATCCCGATGCACCGCCAACCTGAACAGCCTTGGTATCGCCATCGCCAAACTCCTGAACGAATTGATCAACAGTCATACCCAGTTCAAGCTCATAAATGCCGGGTTTTGGGGTATCGCCGGAAATTGAGAAAACCTTTGAACCGCGTGAATCGGCGGTTCCAAGTTCTTTGAACTTGCGGGCACCGTAACGGAAAATCATGAACGAGTAAACCAAAGTTTCCACGTTGTTGATTACGGTAGGTTTCTTTCGGAACCCAGATACGGTTGGGTAAGGAGGCTTATTGCGGGGTTCACCGCGGTCGCCTTCCATCGATTCAAACAATGCGCTTTCCTCACCACAAATGTAGGCGCCACTTCCCATTACAATTTTTACACGGAAAGGTATTTTAAGGTCATCGAGAATGGAGTGGAAAATCTCAAGCTGATTTTCAAGTTCCTTAAGCAGGAAACGATACTCGCCCCTGAGGTAGATGTATCCCTCTTTAGCGCCAATCACCTTGGCACAAATGGCCATACCGCCAAAAACCTTTAAGGGAACCTGGAAAAGGATTTCGCGATCCTTGAAAGTACCGGGTTCGCCCTCGTCGGCGTTACAAACCACATACTTTTCGGGGTCGGATTGCTCGCTGGTAAACTTCCATTTCAGGGCGGTTGGGAAACCGGCGCCACCCCTACCCTTGAGACCTGATTCAAGGAGTTCGTTAATGATCTCGTCGTTGCTGCGTTTGTAAGCTGATTGTAGTACCTGTTTAAAATCGCAATCTTTATCGATAATCAGGTCGACGCGACGTAAGAAGTTATTTGACATAATCGAATCTCCTATTTTTACTTTTTCATGTATTCGTTAATAATCTCGCGCACCTTGTCGGGTGTCAATTCGGTGTATGCTTCATCGTTAATGAGCATGGCAGGGCCTTTATGGCACCAGCCCAAGCAGTTGGTTTCCAGCAACGAGAACTTTCTGTTCGAGGTGGTTTCACCAACCTTAATCTTTAGCATATCCTCAAGTTCCTGAATTATAAGGTTTTTCCCTTTCATGGAGCAGGAAATGGTACGGCACACCCTAATTACATACTTTCCTCGGGGCTGAGTATCGAGGAAGGAGTAAAAGGTGGCTGTTCCATAAACCTTTGCGGCCGACATGTCGAGTTCACGGGCAATTTCGGTCATTGCCTCGCTAGAAATGTAGCGTTCCTCCTGAACCACACCCTGCAGGATGGGTATCAAGCTTTCCCTTGACCGACCGTACTTGTCGGCAAGATTTTTCACTAATTCCTTGGTATCCGTCATAACCTTAAAATTTAAAAATTGCTTTTTGTTATTCTGTTAACACTGTTACTTTAATAACATCAATATTGTTTCTAAAACATTGATTTACTTCCCTAAATATATATAGTTAAATGGATCACAAACCTGATTTTTGTCATTTTTTTCACTGAAACGACTGAAAAAGCTAAAATTTAGAACCATTCAAAGTAAGAAAGTTACGGATTGAAACTTTGGGTTGTATGACACTGGGTTACTGAAGGATAAAGGATAAAGGTTAAAGGTTAAAGGTTAAAGGATAAAGGTTAAAGGATAAAGGATAAAGGATGACCCGTCCTGAAAAATGTCTACACAAACTTATGTGTATGGACAAAAATAATTTTGTGACAAAACGCTACAGCGAGGGCTTCAAGCTGAAAATTTTATCCGAACTTAGCAGCGGGAAGTATTCCA
>JAGPEQ010000106.1 GCA_018056955.1 Bacteroidales bacterium
TCTTTGAGCAGGAACGATGCTAGCTTAACCCTTTGGCTCTCGCCACCGCTAAGGGTGCTCGACGATTGCCCTAGTTTGATGTAGCCTAAACCTACATCCTGCAGAGGCTTTAGCTTTTCAACGATTTTCTTTTCAAGGCTTCCTTTGCCTTTCTCAAAGAACTCTATGGCCTGGTTAACGGTCATTTCCAGTAAGTCATACACATTGGCATTCCTATACCTCACCTCAAGAATGTCGTCCTTAAAACGTTTACCGTGGCAGCTCTCGCAGGTTAGGGTTAGGTCGGCCATGAACTGCATCTCCACGTGAATAACCCCTTCGCCCTGGCACTCCTCGCAACGGCCACCATCAATGTTAAAGGAGAAATGCGATGGGCCGTAACCGTTGCTTTTGGCATAGGGCTGTTCTGAAAGCAGCTTGCGGATTTCGTCCCACGCTTTGAGGTAGGTAACAGGGTTGCTGCGCGATGATTTGCCTATGGGGTTTTGGTCAACCATTTCCACACCGGAAATAAGACGAATATCGCCAGCTATGCAGTCGTGCTGGCCTGCCCGCTCGCCACTCCCAGTAATTTCCTTGAGTAGGGCAGGGTATAGTATTCCCTTAACCAAGCTCGATTTGCCCGAACCGCTCACCCCTGTAACCACTGTGAGGGTGTTTAACGGGAACTTTACATCAATATTCTTCAGGTTATTCTCTCGTGCCCCTTTTACCTCAATATAGCTATTCCACTTGCGACGCTTAAACGGAACTTCAATTTTTTCGGTTCCGTTCAGGTATTTAGCGGTAAGACTAGTGGATGCAGAGTTGATAAGGCTTGGCTCTCCGGCAAAAACCACCTCACCTCCAAGTAGGCCTGCATGCGGCCCAATATCGATAATGTAATCGGCATTGCGCATTATGTCCTCATCGTGCTCTACCACTAGCACAGTATTTCCCAGGTCACGCAGATTTTTAAGAACATCGATAAGTAGATGGGTGTCGCGGGGATGCAGGCCAATACTAGGCTCATCAAGTATATAGAGCGACCCCACTAAGCTGCTGCCAAGCGATGTGGCAAGGTTAATGCGTTGCGACTCACCCCCGGAAAGGGTAGCGGACAAACGGTTAAGGGTTAAATAACCTAACCCTACATTAACCATGTAACCTAAACGGTTCCGAATCTCTGTTAACAAACGTTTTGCCACTGTGGCATCGTGCTCATCCAACTCGATGTTCATAAAGAACTCGTAAAGCTCTTCAATCTGGATGTTAACTAACTCCTGAATGGTGTAACCAGCCACCTTTACATACGAGGCTTCAGGTCTAAGACGTCCGCCCTTACAAACCGGGCATGTGGTTTTGCCCATGTAGCGTGAGAGTAGAACTCGGTATTGGATTTTGTATCGTTTTTCCTCAAGCTCCGCGAAGAAATCGTAAATACCCTTGAAGTGCCTTGTGCCATTCCAAAGCAATGCTTTCTGCTCCTCAGTTAATTTGTAGTATGGGGTGTGGATAGGTAGGTTATACGCCGATGCATACTCAATTACTCTGTCCTTATACCAACCCATTGACTCGCCTCGCCAGCACGCAATAGCATCCTCGTAAATGGAAAGGCTTTTGTTGGGGACTACCAAATCCTCGTCTATGCCAATTACCTTGCCGTAACCCTCGCATTTTGGGCAAGCACCAAGTGGGTTGTTGAAGTTGAAAAGATGCTCGGTGGGCTGTTCGAATTTTATCCCATCGAGTTCATATAGGTTCGAGAATTGCTCCTCCCGTATTCCTTCGTCGGTTTCGATAGAAAGAATGCAAAAACCATTTCCTTCTGCGTAAGCGGTTTGAACCGAATCGGCTATCCGGCTAATAAAATCTTCATCTACCGAAACGGCAAATCTATCTATTATCAACCTTGTGTTGGCAGCAGCCAAATCGACAAGTTCACGGTTTTGAGCATCATCAATCCTAATCACTTTACCGTTAATATCAATTCGGGTAAACCCTTCGCGGTTTAGTTCCTCAAGCTTCAGCTTGATATTGCCGTTAACGGCAATAGGTGCTAAAAGGGTCATGCGTGTTCCCTGCTGATGGGCACTGATAAAGTTTACAACATCGGTAACCGAGTGACGCTTAACCTCGTGGCCCGAAATGGGAGAGTATGTTTTTCCGATACGGGCGAAAAGTAACTTAAGGTAATCGTAAATCTCAGTGGATGTGCCTACGGTAGAGCGGGGATTTCGGGTGTTAACTTTTTGCTCAATGGCAATGGCCGGCGGAATACCGCTAATAAGGTCAACCTCAGGCTTGCTCATCCTGCCAAGGAATTGACGGGCGTAAGCCGATAGGCTCTCTACGTATCGCCTTTGCCCTTCGGCATAAATGGTATCGAAAGCTAACGATGATTTTCCCGAACCCGATACACCCGTAATTACTACCAGTTTGTTACGGGGAATATCTACATTGATATTCTTAAGATTATGAACCCTTGCGCCTTTTACCGATATTACCTTTTCGTGCTTTTGCATTGATGAAATGGAAAAATGTAACCTACAAAGGTATTACTTCAAAACCATTTTTTAATGATGCTTTTTCAAATTCTCTGAAATTATACTTTCCTTCCCAAGCCCCCTTGTTTTGAAAATTTCTACTAACCCTTTCATCATAACTTTTAAAAATGGTGTAACTAAATGGAAATCTAATTTGTGTCTTTTTTATCCTTTAACCTCAAACCCTTAACCTCAAACCTTGAACTTTTATTCTCGCTAATGCGGGTCAGGCTCTTTATCCTTTATCCTTTATCCTTAATATATCTCTTGCCATTAGCCCCTCGTTAAAAAGCAAGTCAATAACGCTGAGGTTGGGAGTAAACCCAAAGCGATGTTCAAAAACCTGAAAGTATGGTAGGGTAGCGTGCAAGCTGGTTTCAGGCATTTTAGCCTTTGGGCTAATTGCGTAACGTAAATCCAATACTCCTTCGGGTTCAACTTTATGAAAGGTACTTGTAAAATTGATATTAACGGGTAGCTCAAGGAAGTCCAAAATTGCCTTTAGGAGTTCATTGTTGAACTCCCACAGGGTATTGAAAGGGTTGCTGTAAAAGGGCTTTAGTACATCGGCAATAAATTCGAAATATGCCGAAGTTCGGTAAGCCGATTCGATGGCACGCCAATGATTCCTGTTCCAACCGGTAGAGTAATCAATAATAACTTCGGTTATACCGGTATGGTTGCCCTTTGGTTTTATTACTGGGATTACAAGGGGTAATGGGCCGTTTGCGCTGAGTATTACGCATCGGTTACGGTAGGTTTGTTTAAGGTAAGTTTCATGTGCCTCAATAATAATTTTATCGGCACTAAGTAAGGCGGACATGTAATGAACCGGCGGTAAATACGCTGTGCTAAGTAGTATGGTTTTACTGGACATTGTATGCTTTCATTGAACTAAAAAACCTGTTGCGGGGGCCATTCCCCTCCAACAGGTTTTTATGCAGCCATTGTTAATCCTATTTAATGGTTGTAAACATACGCTTAAAGCGTATATTGGCAGGAAAACGTTTATCCTTATCGAGCGATAGCCAAATAAACGAAGCTTTTCCTACCACATGGTCTTCGGGTACAAATCCCCAAAAACGGCTGTCGGCCGAGTTATGTCGGTTATCGCCCATCATGAAATAGTAATCCATCTTAAATGTATAAGAGTTTGCTGGTTCACCATTAATATAAATAGTGCCATTTTCAACCCTCAGGTCGTTGTTCTCGTAAACATCAATAATGCGTTGGTACAGTGGCAGGTTATCGGTGGTGAGGGTAACGGTTGCACCTTTTTTGGGTATCCATAGGGGCCCAAAGTTATCCTCGTTCCATTTATAGCGGGGATCGTGGGGGAAAATTAACTTCCACATTACTGTGGAGTCAGTATTCTCGTTTCGGGTTATTTCAGTTACATTGCTGAAGGTTTTAAATCGTTCCAGCATTTCCTCGGTTAACGGAAGGATGTAAACCGATTCCTGCGCATTGTAGTTGATATCGGAACGGGCAATACCCATTTCCTCAAACCGTATTGGGTTAATGGTAGAGCCATTAGTTCTTATCTGGTAGTTATACTGTCTTTTACCAATCTTCGCCTGCTCTTTGCCATTAACAAAAAGGCTACCATGGATAACCTGAATGGTGTCGCCGGGAATTCCAACGCAACGCTTGATGTAGTTCTCGCGTTTATCAACAGGGCGGTAAATAATATCATAATTTTGACGGATGTAGTCGCGTCCATAAATTCTTGCCAGGGTGTAGTAACTTGAATTCTGATCCTGCAGGCAGACCGTATCGCCTTCGGGGAAGTTGAATACAACCACATCGTTGCGTTTTATCTGACCAAAACCAGCAATACGTTTATAAGGCCAACGGGGCCACTCAATGAACGACTTGGTGTATTTTGTAAAAGGCAGGGTGTGATGAACAAATGGGAATGAAATTGGCGTGTTGGGTAGTTTAGGCCCGTAGGCAACCTTACTCACAAATAGGTAGTCGCCCACCAGCAACGATTTCTCCATCGATGATGTTGGTATGGTGTATGCCTCAATAAAAAACATTCGGATTAGGGTTGCCGCAACAACTGCAAATATTATGGCATCAACCCATTCAATCAGAACGGTCTTCTTTTGCCCGCGCTTCTTCCAGAATGTCCAGTTTACTTTTTGGGTGATGTAGAAGTCGAAAATGATAGGTAATCCAAGAAGCAGCCAGTAGTTGCCAATCCATACTACCCAGAGTATGAAAATTATGGCTGCAAATGTAAATCGGAAATACTTGTTTTTTAGGAAATCTTTTACTTTTTGAAACATGGTATTGTGGTTTAGTCAAGTTTAAGCAAATCATCCATGCTGTAAAATCCCTTGCGGGAGCTGAGAAACTCAGCGGCTAATACCGCTCCAAGTGCAAACCCTCTGCGACTCTTAGCCTCGTGCTTTAGAGTGATGATATCCTGTTCGGATGTAAAGGTCACAATGTGAGTACCGGGAACTTGACCCTCTCGAATTGCCTCAATTGGGATTTTTCTCTCTGCACTAT
>JAGPEQ010000040.1:0-16380 GCA_018056955.1 Bacteroidales bacterium
CCACCAAAATCGAGGTTCGACTCCAGCAATCCTTCCATGTATGTGCTATCCATAGGAATTACGTCCGAAAGGGTTGCAAAATCAATTTTACCGGTGATGTTACCATCAACCTGCATATCGCTGATTGGGGTTGCCACACGCATGCGCATGCTGAATGGGTTTCCGCCTAGGTTCAAGGCAAACCTATCAACATTCACCGATGTATTATCCATGTTCACGCCATCGAACCAAATCTTTGTGCTGATATTTACATCGGTTAACGATTTGGGCAAGTCGGGATATTTGAACATCCCGTTATCAACGTTTATGGCAACAAATGCGCTTGGCATTTGGCTATCGTTATAGGTTCCGCGAACATACCCCTCAATGCCAAACTTACCAGAGGCCTGAAGTCCTTCAAAATCGGTCATGTACACTGCTGGCACCATTGATAAAAGCGCCTTGAAATCGGTTGAAGGAGTTTTAAAGTTTAGGTTGATATCGATATCGTTACCGGGCATTCGAACTGACCCGTCGAATAGCAGTTTTAGCTGATTGATGCTAAACGCATTCTCCTTAAACGCGTAATAGCTGCTATCGAGATTTGCTGCAATAATGGCGTCGAAACCAACTGCTGAATTTTTCAGATATCTTATTCCATCCATCCAGAAGTTGAGCGATTCAATACTCGTCTTCAGCTTGAGCTCGGTTTGGCTCATGCCCATGTTACCTGAAAGGGTTAGGTTAAAGTTTTGAATAGTTGCCTTCATGTTCGACGAATCGTCGATGTATGCAATGTTGGCATTGCGAATCTCAAACCTTTTAAGTGATACCTTTGTGCTAACGGTTGTTGCTGCAGCAGTGTCTTCCATCTCGGTTTCGGGCGTTTCCGATGGCTTCATGATATCCCAGTTAACACGGCCATCGGGCAACACGTGCGCATTTACCCTTGCCTCATCGAGCAAAATTGATTTTACCTCAATATCGGTCATATCAATTACACTCCAGAGGTTAACCTTAACGCCAAACTCCTTGAATGCTACGAGAGTGTCGTTAGCAAAGCTATCGATTCCCACTACGGTTAAGCCTTTCATGCCCACGTAAAGGTTAGGGAAACCCTTAATTAGCGATACCTGAAAATCGGTAAAGTCAACCTTTGCATTCAGCATGCTGTTAGCCTCTTTCTTGGCAACTTGCATTAGCTGGGGCTTAAATATTATTGGCAATACAATTGCTGCAGCTATAAATAGCGTAACCAACGCAGCCAAAACCTTTAGAGTGATACTGAGAATCTTTTTCATGGCTGTATAATTATTTTAGCAGTATAATCAATGTTTGAACTATTTATACAAATTTAGTGAATCAAACTGAAAGGTGGCACTTTTTTTATCATTCTTAACAGATACATGGCTTGAACAAACTCCAAATACAAATGTTTCTGACAGTGTTGTGCCATACTAAAAAAAGTTTAAATTTGCTTAATGCAGAATGCCATGAACCTCATCAAAAGAATTTTTCGATTCTACTACGAAGGTTTTAAAAGCATGACCATTGGGAAAACGCTTTGGTTAATAATCCTTATAAAGCTCTTTGTGATGTTTGCCGTACTAAAGGTTTTCTTTTTCCCAAATATTCTTAAACGCAACTTTAAAACCGATGAGGAGCGGAGCAAGTATGTAATTGAACAGCTAACAACTAAACCTAAATAGCAATACGCATGGAACATTTCGACCTATCGTTAGTCAACTGGTCGAGGGCACAGTTTGCCCTTACGGCCATGTACCATTGGGTATTTGTCCCTCTCACGCTGGGGTTGGCTTTCATAATGGCGTTCATGGAAACGCTGTACTACAAAACCGGCGACGAGGAGTGGAAACGGATAACCAAGTTCTGGATGACACTCTTTGGCATCAACTTTGCCATTGGCGTGGCAACCGGCATTATTCTGGAATTTGAATTTGGAACCAACTGGAGCAACTACTCCTGGTTTGTAGGCGACATTTTTGGTGCACCCCTTGCCATTGAGGGTATCATGGCGTTCTTCATGGAGTCGACCTTTATTGCCGTGATGTTCTTTGGGTGGAACAAGGTTAGTAAAAAGTTTCACTTACTCTCAACATGGCTTGTGGCTCTAGGAGCCAACCTATCGGCACTATGGATACTTGTGGCTAATGCCTGGATGCAATACCCTGCCGGGATGTTCTTTAACCCCGATACGGCTCGTAATGAGATGCATAATTTCTGGGAGGTATTGCTTTCGCCTGTGTCTGTAAACAAATTCCTCCATACCATATCGTCGGGGTATGTGCTGGCTGCCCTTTTTGTTGTTGGAATTAGTGCATGGTACCTTCTGAAAGGTCGAAATGTATTGCTGGCCAAACGAAGTATTATTGTTGCCTCAGTGTTTGGATTGATAACATCTGTTTTCCTTGCCCTTACTGGCGATGGCTCAGCGTATCAGGTAGCACAAAAGCAGCCCATGAAATTGGCAGCCATGGAAGGTCTTTACGAGGGCAAAGAGGGTGCCCCACTAATTGTAATTGGCGCACTTACCCCCGGTAAGCAGTATAACGACAATAAAGACCCATACCTATTCCGGATTCAAATTCCAAAACTCCTATCGTTCTTGGGTTACCGTTCAGGCGATGCCTTTGTTCCGGGTGTGAAAGATATTGTGGAAGGTGGATATACTTACACCGATAAGGACGGCAACCAGAAGGTTGCCCTTTCGGCTGAACAGAAAATTGAACGTGGACGAATTGCTATACAGGCGCTTGCCGACTATAAAAATGCAAAGGAACTTGGCGATACCACAGCCATGGCTTACCACCGTAAGTTACTGGATGCGAACTTTGAGTACTTTGGCTATGGTTACCTGAACGACCCCAAGAGCATTATACCAAATGTTCCGCTTACCTTTTATAGCTTCCACATCATGGTTGGGTTGGGTTTTCTGTTTATCGCCTTCTTTATTCTAATACTTTACCTAGTCTTTTTCAAGGAATTTAAAATTAACAAGTGGTTGCTTCGCACGGCAATTCTCATGATTCCCCTTGCCTACATTGCCAGCCAGGCTGGCTGGATTGTGGCTGAGGTTGGCCGCCAACCCTGGGTAATTCAGGATATTCTGCCAACGGTTGCAGCAGTATCACGTATCGATGCGAGTGCCGTTCAGGTTACATTCTTCCTGTTCTTCATAATCTTCACTACACTCCTTATAGCGGAACTACGAATTATGTTCACCCAAATTAAAAAAGGACCTAAAGATGGAGGGAAATAGCCATGGTTGACACAACATACATTTTCTTACAGCACTACTGGTGGTTTATCATATCGCTACTGGGTGCGCTGCTGGTTTTCCTACTTTTTGTTCAAGGCGGACAAACCCTGATTTATACCCTTGGGAAAACAGACATGGAGCGAACAATGATAGTTAACGCTCTTGGCCGGAAGTGGGAGTTCACGTTCACTACACTGGTTACATTTGGTGGTGCTTTTTTTGCTTCGTTCCCCCTATTCTACTCTACCAGTTTTGGTGGAGCATACTGGGTTTGGATGGCCATACTGTTCTGTTTTGTTGTTCAGGCAGTTTCCTACGAATACCGCAGTAAGCCCAACAACTTCTTGGGCCCTAAAACCTTTGAGGTATTCCTTTTCATAAACGGACTTTTTGGAACCGTGCTACTTGGAACTGCCGTGGGAACATTCTTCACGGGTTCGCAATTCTCTGTTGCTAAAATCAACCTCACAAACATCAGCAATCCAGTTATTTCATCGTGGGAAACGCCTTGGCATGGACTTGAGGCAGCCCTAAACTTGCATAATGTTGCCCTTGGTCTTGCAGTATTCTTCCTGGCAAGGGTGTTGGCAATTCTTTACTTCATGAACCATATCAATCACCCTGAAATTTTTGCCCGCTCCCGCAAACACTTGCTGTATAATGCCATTCCGTTCCTTGTTTTCTTCCTAACCTTTGTAATCTGGTTGTTTATACGCGAAGGTTTTGCAGTAAACCCCACCACAGGCGATGTTTTTATGCAGAAGCATAAGTACTTGCTCAACCTAATTCAAATGCCTGTTGTTCTGGTGCTTTTCCTTGGCGGAGTGGTTCTTGTGCTTTGGGGTATAGCAAAATCGCTGGCTAAGCCATACACCAAGGGGATTTGGTTTACCGGTATTGGTACTGTGCTAACTGTACTCTCGCTCTTCCTGATAGCTGGTTATAACAACACAGCCTACTACCCATCTACATTCAACCTGCAGCATTCACTTACTATTTTCAATAGTTCATCCAGCAAGTTCACTTTAACCGTGATGAGCTTTGTTTCGTTGCTTATTCCATTTGTTGCAGCTTATATCTGGTACGCATGGAAGAGCATCAATGTTAAAAAGATAGATGAGGAAGAGATGAAAAACGAAACCCATGTATACTAAAACCTACTGACTATGAGATTTTTAAACGAAATACTTTGGTTTGCCAGCTGGCCGGTACTCATTTACTTGAGCTACTTGTTATCGGTTTGGGCTGTAAAGTTATGGGAAAAGAAGAACCCCGATCAGGTAAAATGATGTAGATTTGCCTGCATCAACAATGGTTTAATGAACATTTATAAGCTACTTAAACTTAACCGCGCTATTAGGAGTAACCGTTTAAAGTTACTCCTAATCTTTATGGTTCAGCTGCTGAACAGGCGATACTACTCGGTTAGGATTGACCCATATTTGCCTGCAACCTACGCTGCCTGATGTGCTACTTCAGTAAAAGTAGGAAAGCGCAACCCAAAACATTTTCAAAAGTAGAGCTTGAGCTACTGGCAAAAAATCTGTTTGGTAATGCCCTACAGGTAATGGTTGGATGCGGTGCCGAGCCTACCATTCATCCTGATTTTATCTATTTAGTTGAGTTGGCCAAAAGGCATAATGTTCCCCACGTTGGAATTGTTACCAACGGGCAACTGCTTTCAAAAAACGACCTGCTAACCCTTAGCAGTGCTGGGCTAAATGAGCTTACTCTCTCGGTTCATGCTACGCAAAAGGAAACCTATGAAAACTTTATGGTGGGCGCCAAATGGGAAAAACTTATAGGCCTTCTTGAAAATATTAAAATCCTTAGGGATGATGGCAAAATTGCTTTTTCAATACGTATGAACTTTACGGCTAATCCTGATAACATTCAAGAGCTGGAGCAATTTTTTGATGTGTTTGGTGACTACCCAATTAATACCCTTCAGGTTAGACCAATAATGGAAATTGGAGGTGCCTATTTTAAGCCGTTTAGCTGCGAGAGCATTTCATTGTATAACAGTGTAATTGAATCGCTGTTCACTACGTGCAAAAAACATGGCATCACATTACTTGCCAATACACAAAATCCTAGTAGTCAACAAAAAAGTAATCCAGTAATTGCACAAACATACAAGTATGTATCGCCACAGGTTGTGGTTGATAACAATTTCCGATGGCAAACCGAAACCTACAGGCAATTCTTAAAACGAACAGGTTGGCATAAAGCTATGCTTAAATCCATATTCTCAATCCGGCTGAGTAATTCATCTACCGACCTTGCAGAACGTTACGGTGGGCAATACGATGTTTTGTAAACAAAACATAAATTTTGTGGTTAACTTTGCTGCTTGAATACAAAAACTGAATTGGAACCCAGAATTGAAATATCGCCCTTAACCGAGTGGGGATTAAACCTAAACTACCCCCTAATTATTGCCGGGCCATGCAGTGCCGAGAGCGAGGAGCAGGTACTTACAGCGGCCCATGCGCTTGCCCGCAATGGGAACGTTAGGGTTTTCCGTGCTGGTATATGGAAACCACGAACCCGCCCGGGAGGCTTTGAGGGTGCCGGCGAAAAGGGTTTGCAGTGGCTTAAACGTGTAAAAGATGAAACTGGCTTGGCCGTTGCCACAGAGGTGGCCATGCCTCAACACTTGGAACTGGCGCTTAAGTATGGAATTGATATGGTTTGGGTGGGAGCACGCACAACCACAAACCCATTTCTGGTTGAGCAGCTGGCCTCGGTACTTGCCGGAACCAGCATCCCGGTACTGGTAAAAAATCCAATTACTCCTGACCTTGAGCTATGGATTGGAACCCTTGAACGCCTTTGGCGTTCAGGCATCACACGCCTAGCTGCCATACACAGGGGTTTTCACCCATACGAACGTTCACGCTTACGCAACATCCCCAAGTGGGAGCTTGCCATCGACCTTAAAAGTCGTATCCCTAGCCTACCCATTATTTGCGATCCCAGCCATATTGCAGGAGCGGCTAACCTTGTACCCGAAATTGCTCAGCATGCACTCGACCTGTCCATGGATGGGCTAATGGTCGAGGTTCATCCCAACCCAGCAATTGCCCTTAGCGATGCCCGTCAGCAGCTTACCCCCGATGCCTTTACAAATATGCTTTCGGAATTAACTTTCCACCAGAACACATCGGTTAATAACGAGTTTGCTAACTTCCTTGAACAGGTTCGCAACAAGATAGACTCCATTGACCAGCAAATTATTGAGTTGCTAGCAAACCGTATGCGGTTGGTTGAGCAGATTGGTGAGTATAAACGGACTAATAACGTTACAATTTTTCAGCTACGCAGGTGGGAAAAAATTCTTGAGTCGCGCATTGAGTGCGGGAAGCGTTTGGGGCTCGATGAAGAGTATATAAAAAGCCTGCTTCAGCTGGTTCACAAGGAATCCATAAAGAAACAGGCCGAAATATTACGTGGCAACCGTTTAACCAACGGCGAGTAAGCCCTATTCGGTTATCTCGGTTAGCTTAAAATCGTACCCTTCCATTACTGGGTTCGAGAGCACCTTTGAGCATATTTCGGTTACCTTTTCCATGGCCACCTCACGGTTTGCTGCTTCAATTTCAAGGTTGATGTGCTTTCCAATTCGAACATTGGATACTTCCTTGAACCCAATCCCATGTAGGGTTGCATTAACTGCCTTCCCCTGGGGGTCGAGCAGAGCCTTAAGTGGCATCACATTGATTTCTGCTAAAAACTTCATTTTATATCGATTTTTCTTCGGACAAAATTAGCCAAAATTTGCATTAATCAGCTCTGAAAATCTTTATTTATCAACTTATCCCATAAATAGTAGATAGTTGATAGAACGATATACCAAACAATGATAATTGAAAGCGCTGCCTTTTGAAAAATGGCAATAAATACAACAGCTCCAGCTAGAAAGGTAAGCTGTTTGTAGGCCACTGATGGTTTTAACGACTTGATTTTAAGCGAGAACATGGGTAATTCACAAACCAGTAAAAACGAGGATATAATTGCTAGAACAATCAGGACTACTTGCGAACCAACAATTGGGTTGAACAAACCACTCCAGCTACTGTTTGCGCCGAAAACCAATCCAATTATCAGAAAGGCATTTGCTGGTGTTGGCAATCCAATAAACGAACTTGTTTGTCGCTCATCAATATTGAATAAACCAAGACGAAGCGAAGAAAAAACAGCCACAAGAAAAGGAATTACTAATACAAAGTGCCCCTCAAAAATGCCATGACAATCACTAATTCCAATGCTCTGGCGAAGCATGTGATAAAGAATTACGGCTGGCGCAACCCCAAAGCTAACCACATCGGAAAGCGAGTCAAGTTCCTTGCCTAGCTGGGTATAAGCACCAATTAACCTTGCCGTAAAACCATCCAGGAAATCAAGAACACCGGAAATAATGATAAGCAAACCAGCAAGTTCCAGTCGACCTTCGAATGCTGCCACAATTGAAAGGCTACCCGAAAATAGGTTTAGCAGAGTAATTCCATTGGGAATATGTCTTATAACGCGGGTTATTCTGTTCATATACAAAATTAATTCATTCAAATTTTAGCTTTTGGTATATCGCTCCATCAACCAGGTTGCTGGTTTCCATAATGCAAAACCCACCACGCTGCCAAGTAATGCACCTACAATTACATCGGCAGGGTAATGCACCCCAAGGTATATACGGCTATACGAAACAAACGCTGCCCAAATGAGCAAACCAACTCCTGCCCAACGGTTCCTGTATAGCATACTCAAAAAGACTGCAACACCAAATGTATTGGCTGCGTGCGACGAAACAAAACCAAACTTACCCCCACATCTACCCACAAGATGGATTACACCACTTAAATCGGGGTTGTGGCATGGCCTTAACCTTTGAAAAACATTTTTAAAGAGATGTACTGAGAGCTGGTCGGCTACAAGAACAACAACTGCAATTGCCAGCAGCCACCAAAGGGTTTTCCACTTATGCTTTCGGGCAATGAAGTAGATTAGCAACAGGTAAAACGGTAACCATGTGAGCTTTCCCGATGCAAAAAGCATTACACTATCCCAGAAAGGGCTGTGCAACCCGTTAAGGAAAAGAAATAGGTCGGTGTCGAGTTTTACCAGGTAATCAATCATAATTACTGTTGGTTTAGGTTATCCCAAAGCACATCCTTTAACCGCTCAATACCCTCGCCGGTTACCGACGAGATAAACACAGCAGGTATATCGGGCAGATGCTTTGATATTTTCTTTTTAGCCTGTTCGTCCACCAGGTCGCATTTAGTGATGGCAAGAGCCCTTTTCTTATCGAGCAGTTCCGGGTTGTACATTTTTAGTTCGTTCACCAGTATTTGGTACTGCCCGTAAATATCGTCGGAATCGGCTGGCACCATGAAGAGTAGCATGGAGTTGCGCTCAATGTGGCGTAAAAAGCGAAGTCCTAACCCTTTCCCCTCATGGGCACCTTCAATAATACCAGGGATATCGGCCATTACAAACGACCTATCGTCGCGGTATCGAACAATTCCAAGGTTTGGTACCAAGGTAGTAAAAGGGTAGTCGGCAATTTTGGGTTTGGCTGCACTCACCACCGACAGCAATGTCGATTTACCGGCATTTGGGAAGCCAACCAGTCCCACATCGGCCAGTATTTTTAATTCCAGGATAACGTAGCCCTCCTGTGCGGGTTCGCCGGGTTGAGCAAACCTGGGGGTTTGCAGGGTTGCCGTCCGAAAGTTCCAGTTACCCAAACCTCCGCGTCCACCCTTTAAAATCATCTCTACCTGGCCGTGCTCGGTAATTTCAGCAATCACCTCATTGGTTTCGGCATCGCGGGCAATGGTGCCAATGGGCACCTCAATGTAAACATCCTCGCCATCCTTACCCGTACAACGGGCACCACTCCCCGATTCACCATCGCCTGCAAAAATATGACGTTGATATTTCAGATGAAGTAAAGTCCACAGCTGGCTGTTCCCCTTCAGGTAAATATGGCCTCCGCGGCCACCATCGCCACCATCGGGGCCGCCTTTGGGTACAAACTTCTCCCTGCGGAAGTGTACGCTCCCCGCACCACCCTTGCCCGAACGGCAAAATATCTTAACGTAATCTACAAAGTTCGAGTTTGACATGTCCTGCAATAAACTACCCGCAAAGTTACTTTAAAAAGGTGGAATGGGAAAGCAGAACAAAAAAATGATGCTGGCTAGCAGTAAAACAACAATCGCATGGAATTCTATTCCGCACGAACGGGTAGTCATAGCATAAATGTAACCGTATTGGAAAGAGCACACGCATCCCCCCATGCGCACGAACATTAGAATACCGAACACTTATTTAACAAAAATCGGGTTGTTTAATTATCCCAATTTAGTTGAAATTGACCATAAGGTTAAGGGAACGATAGGCCTATACACGATAAAATGGTTAATAGCAAGTACATTCTAATCTGCTCATATCTGTCGGATGTTTTGTTTCGGGATTTTAAAATGGTTATTATAATGCAAAAGGCAAAGTAAAGCAAACTCAAAATCCTGCCTGTATTAGGGATAAAAAATGTTATTACAAACGCAATGGGGAATAATGAAAGCGCCCAGCGGGTTGCTATGTTTAATAGCATACTATCGCCGCTTATGTTATTCCTGTAGAAGAATAAATAGTAACCAGACAGTAGAATTGAAAGAAAGATAATTACTAGTAGTAATTTATCACTGCTGGTAATACCTTTAAGAATTCCTGCTAAAACTAAACCAAACACTAGCAGAATTTCAGTAAGCTTTGGCTTCATATTTCGTATAAATTAGATTGGTTAAATGCATTAACATTATAATCAATTTTACAAAATTCATACCCACGTTGGTGCGAGCCTCAATATGCGTACGATATATACAAAACCAACCCAAAAATTTCAGCAAATCTAGTAAAAAAAATTTCTCGCTCGTGCTTTCGAGCAGTTTTTCATCTATACCGGCCAAGGCGCAATGTTAGGTTACGCTCAAACTTGCCTTTGGAGGGGCAACCAACAAAAATGGACGGACGACTTTGAAAAAACTCACACGGAATACAATAACACAGGGGGGCACATCATAAATGATACAGCATTAAAAAGAGCGCACGCGTCGGGGGACGCGTGCGAACAAGTATCAATTTTTATTTAACTCTTTTATGATTTGTAACGCTCTATCGCGCAATGGCTTTTGTCTTTTTCGCCAGAGTAAATATCCAATAAATCCAGACATTATGAAAATTGGTAAAAGAATGGCTTGTACAATTAATATGCGATTTAATGGTTCTACCGATGTCCATCGATAATATTCTGAAATCGTAATCGCAATATCTATAAAAATAAGCGAAGGTAAAACAAGTAAGTATCTGGAAAAAGTTAAATTGTGTCGTTCTGCTGCTTTCTTGAACATTTCAAGGGATGATATGGAATAATCAATCTTGCTGAACTCATTATGATACTTTCTGAATAATAACGCAAAATATGTAAATGATAGCACATAGAACAAACCTGATATCCTATGATGAAGTTGCAAATCAGGATCGGGATTTACTATCATAAATAATGTGTAAATAATTATCATTGTGAAAAATAATCTTTTTAGACCCTTCATTTTTTGGAGGTTTCGAGCATCTTCATTTTTCAATTTAATCAATAAAGTATCGATGTCAATAGAATTATTTTGTTCATGGCTATCGGGAATTCTATTGCTATTGCTGTTTAGGTTGATCTGATTATTCATAGTTTTCTCCTTTCATTTGGTTTCGTAAATTTTCTTTTATCCTGTGAATTTTGATACGGACATTAGGCTCGGTGATACCAATAATATCGGCTATTTCCTTGCTTGTTAATTCATCGAGTACAAGCCCCATTATCGCCTTATCAATTACACTGAGTTGGTTCAGATGGGTTTGCAATCTCTGAAATTGATCATCTTTTAGCATATTATCATTAAATTCAGTAGATAAAAAGTTTTTAATGTTTGTGTTTTCAATATCAACATTTAGTTTCATAAGCTTATACTGTTTGCCTGCATAACTCAAGGAAGTGTTAACAGCAATTCTATAAACCCAAGTTGAAACCTTTGAGTCGCCACGGAATGAGTCCAGACTCTTCCATATATTTATTAATATTTCCTGGTACATATCTTTTTGATCTTCAGCAGACGGTGCATAATACCTGCATATTCGCATTATTTTTTCTTTGTTTTCGTCAACTGTTCTTTTAAATCTTTCTTCTCTACTCATATAGTTGAATTATTTTTTTACTTTTTCATTTAGACATTCATCAGAGTATTTCGTTACAAAATTTTTTGTAAACATTTACATTAGCTTCCTCTTGTTCTCGTAAATAGCATACACGTTTGCCCAGATGGCTATGCCAAACTCAATTCGGGGCATTAAAATACGCACAAGCGTATAATGATTAATGATATTCATTGAAATAAAATAGGCCATCGTGGTTGTCGATGGCCTTGATGTATTAATTAGGGTTTGTTACCTGCTACTGTCAATCACCTGGCAAATTCGCTCAAATATTTCATCGATAGTACCCATTCCGTTAACGCCACGGTACTTGCCCTGCGCCTTGTAGTAATCCATTACCGGCAGGGTTGTTTTGTTGTAGATGTCGAGCCGGCCACGGATAATACCTTCGTCCTGGTCATCGCTGCGGTCACTCATTTTTCCCCGGTTTAGCAGGCGAGCTAAGAGTTCATCGTACTCAACCTCCAAAGCTAACATTATGGTAATGGGAGCCTTTTTGGCATCGAGCATTTCGTCGAGTTTCTTGGCCTGTACGGTAGTTCGGGGAAATCCATCGAAAACAAAGCCCGGAACATCGTGGTGGTTATCGAGTTCCCCGGCAATCAAATTGATTACCATCTCATCGGGAACCAGCTGCCCTTTATCGATATACTTTTGAGCCTCTACTCCAATTGGCGATTGTTCACGTATTGCAGCCCTAAGCATATCGCCAGTAGCCAGATGCTGCAGCTTGTATTTCTCAATTATTTTTTGGGATTGAGTGCCCTTGCCTGCGCCCGGGGGGCCAAATAAAACAATGTTAAGCATTTTACGATATATTGTGTTTTGGTTTATTACTTTTTAGTTTCCAACCTCTTACCTGCTAAAATGCTTGAACAAATATAGGTAAACAATTGTCACGGCCAAAAAATTATTGGACAATTTGCGGGTTGACTTAAAGCATTACCACAGAAAAATATTCCACGCTTTTTAAAGTTCATTAAGTTTTATCAAATTTGATTTGCAGCATATAGATTATTTTACCATGCAATTTTTAATATATAGAATTTTAGTAACAGTTCAGAGATAGTAACAGGTTAATTGAATGTAACTAAAACGGCCTAACAAGATGTTGTGCATAAGCAATGTATCCATAACTAATATTGCTCTCTAAAGCTTTTTTACAAACTTGAGATGTGTTTGCTCGTATCCCAACCGTTTGTAAAATTCCTGTGTTCGCACCCTGTAATTTCGGGTGGTAAGTTCAACCTCTTCAAGACCGAGCTCTTTGGCAAGTTTCTCCGCTTGCTCCATCAGCATGCTGCCAACCCCCTGCGAGCGATACTCGGGCAAAACGTTTAGCTCCTGGAGCTCACAGGTTAACCTCACGTGATGCAGAATACGCTGAACATGCATGCTCAAGAAACCTATAACCTTTTCGCCATGGCAGGCTACCCAGTAATGCACCGTGCTATCTTCAAGATTCCTTCGGTAATTCTCAGCAAAGTATGAGTAATTGAGGCTCTCACCCTCAAGGTCGCAAATTAGCTGGTAAACCGGTTCTATATCGGCAAGTGTTGCCTTTCGAATTGTAAACATGGGCTTTACTTTAAGGTTTCAACTACCATGCGTAGTAGCGCGATCATGCGTTGAGCATTTTGTTCAAAAATGCGAACTATCTCCTCCCAGCTCACGGGTGGTTCATCGGTTTTCCAGCAATCGTAATCGGTGCTCATGGCAATGGCAGCATAGGGAATGGCCAGCTCGTTGGCCAGGGCCACCTCGGTGGCAACCGACATGTTAATTACATCGGCTCCCCAGCTGCGAAACATCATTGATTCGGCCCGGGTGGAAAAGCGTGGCCCCTCAATGGTAACCACGGTTCCCCGTGGATGACACTTAACCCCTACCCTGCCCGCACAATCAAGGATATGGGCGCGCAATGCCGAGTCGAAGGGATCGGCCATGGGAGTATGAACCGCACCACTGGCAAAGGATTCGTGGTAGGTATTAATACGCTTTCGGGTAAAATCAATGAACTGGTCAAGTAAAACAAAGTCGCCCCGTTCAATCTCTGCTCGTAAACTTCCGCAAGCAGTAGTGGCTATAATGCAATCGGCACCCTGATACTTGAGCGCGTAAATATTTGCCCGGTAATTTACCTCAGTTGGGCTATACTCATGGCTATGGCCATGGCGAGCAAGAATAATCACCCTGTTACTGCCAATAGTCCCAACCCTCAGCAGCGAAGATGGATTCCCGTAGGGAGTATCTACCCTAAGCGTGGTGGCATCTTTAATAATATCAGGGTTATCGAGCCCGGAGCCGCCAATAATTCCAATTGTAGGCATATACATTAGTATTAAACATCATTGCCGTGTAGTTAGATTATTTGTCATGCTGAGCTCGCCGAAGCATCTCTTTACTCTTTTTCTCTTCAGTCCTTTGATGAGATCCCTCGACTTTGCTCGGGATGACAAAAACCCTTACTTCCCTTCTGCTCCATTGTCATGCTGAGTCCCGATTTATCGGGATAGACTTCAACGAAGCATCTCCTTGCACTTTTTTCTCTTTTAGCATTGACTGAGATCCTTCGTTTCACTCAGGATGACAAAAGGCATGTTTATTTTTATTAACTGAACGACTTTTTAATTTAACATAGTAAATTTAATGCAAATCAGTCAAAAAAAGCATTTCCGACTACAATTACATTGATTTTTTCAAACAGCTTTTTACCTTTGACACAACGTTGATTAAAAACAATGCGTGTAGCAGACCAATACTTCAGAACCATTTGGGTTGATGAGGGCCAACTGCCCGATGTTCAAATAATTGACCAACGCTATCTACCACATGAGTTCCATATTGAAACCATATCGTCCTATAAGCAGATGGCCATAGCCATAAAGGAGATGCAACTGCGTGGAGCCGGCCTAATTGGTGTGGCTGGAGCATTTGGTGTGTACTTGGCTTACCGCGATGCATTTCAGGGCAACCAACCGATGGTTTTTGTTGATGGAGCCATTGCCGAAATTCTGAACACCCGACCCACCGCGGTTAACCTGAAATGGGCTATCGATATAGTTTGTTCCAGGGTTGCGAGCGGTTTAACTTTAGAAGAAAAGGCACACATAGCCCTTGATGCGGCAAAGCAGCTTGCCGACCATGATGCTGAGAGCTGCCGGTTGATTGGCCTAAATGGGTTGCCGTTAATTGAAGAGATTAGTGATAGAAAAAAGGGCGGTGTTGTCAATATCCTCACCCATTGCAATGCCGGTTGGCTTGCCTTTACCGATTACGGTTCAGCCCTATCGCCAATTTACCTTGCCCACCGTAAAGGAATAAAGCTACATGTTTGGGTCGATGAAACCCGACCCCGAAATCAGGGGGCAGCACTTACCACTTGGGAACTACTAAACGAAGGAGTTCCGCATACCTTAATAACCGACAATACCGGTGGGCACCTGATGCAAAACGGCATGGTGGATTTGGTAATAACCGGGGCCGATAGAATAGCCGCTAATGGCGATACTGCCAATAAAATAGGCACCTACCTAAAAGCCCTTGCAGCCTTCGACAATGGTATTCCTTTTTACGTAGCAGCCCCTACCTCAACCATCGATTTTTCTCTTGATGTAGGAATGGGCAAAATCCCAATCGAAGAACGACCTGGCAATGAAGTGCGTTACGTTAGCGGCCTGCACAATGGGCAAATAGCGGATGTACTCATTTGCCCACCCCATACACCAACTGCCAACCATGGCTTCGACATTACCCCTGCCCGACTAATAACAGGGTTTATTACAGAAAAAGGGATTGTTAACCCAAATAGCAATACTATTGGAAAGTTATTTAACTAAAATCACCATTATGCTGTAGAAATTAACTTTAGCCTATGAAATTGAATACGTATCAATCCTTGCTATGTTGGTTACATCAAGTTTCAGGAATAGATCCATAAAATCCTGAATACTGCAAAGCGGGGTTGACTCATTATTTCCGCTCAGCTTATCCGTTTTTGAGTTTGACAATAATTCACATTTCATGAAGGAAGGAATAATCAAGTTTAAGTGCAATTGGACCAAAACCGATCCCTTTGAATCGCCCTTAATTGATGACCTCATATACTGGCGTCAAACTTTACACCAAAAGGGATTTGTGGGGATTGATAGCAAGGGAATTGGTTACGGGAACCTAAGCTGCCGAACCAGTGGTAACGAGTTTCTGATTACAGGAAGCGGAACGGGTGGGTTTGCCGAGATTGGCAAGCAGCACTTTGCCCTGGTTACCTCGTTCAATATCCATAGAAACACTATCGATTCCATTGGGCCCGTGATCGCTTCCTCGGAATCGTTGACACATGCGGTACTGTACCTCTGCGATCCCAAAATTGGAGCAGTTATACATGTTCATAACCTAAATATGTGGCGCTCACTGCTGCGCCGTGTTCCTAAGACAGGGAAACAAGCCGAGTATGGCACCCCTGAAATGGCAAAGGAAGTAATTAGGCTATACAGCCAAACCGACCTTAAAAATAGAGGCATACTTGTTATGGCCGGCCATGAGGAGGGTATAGTAACCTTTGGCCATGACATTGCCAGTGCTGCTCAAACCCTACTGTACTGGAAAGAACAATCGCTCTAGAATTTATAGTCAACCCCTACCCTGACGATATGTAACAGGTAGAAATTTTTGTTGGCGTGCCCTCCGGGTGGCAGGAATATCTCAATGGCATACTTGCTTTTACGAGGAGCTATGCGAATACCGTATGCTAAATAAACTGAAGGGTACCACCTATTGAACGGTTCATCTTGGATGGTTTGACCAAAATTCTCATTCCACCAGCTTAAAGTAATACCTCGGGAATACGATAG
>JAGPEQ010000040.1:16480-22176 GCA_018056955.1 Bacteroidales bacterium
TGCGATGGGTGAAGCATATCGGAATCGTAAAAACGGTAATCCCTTAAATCGTCCATCATTATTTCGTATCCGGGAAAATAGAATGCTTTGTCCGAGTATATTTCTACCAGCCTGTGAACAGCCAGAATAAGAGTTGACTTGCTGAGCTGGTTGCCAATTGGGCCATCCTTCCAGTGCCTGATGGGGCTAACTGTAAAAAGAAACCGAATGTTTGGGATTACCGCCAAAACCTCGTCTATCAGTTTCGTCCACTCTGAAACAATTTCGTCAACCGAAAGCAGTTTATGGGTAAATTCCTTTGCAGGAATTTTGTGGCAGTTTGCCACAACCTTACCCGTAGAAACAAGTCTGTAAACACGTGCTGTTCCAAATGTTACTCCTATCAAGTTTGCCTTCTTAATGAATTCATGGGCACTACTGCAAGCCTCATTAATTTTAAGCAAGCATTCATCTTTACTCTCTGACGAGAATCGGGTGTAATGATCAAAGCTGAACCATAAGCCATTCCTGCTATGTAAATCGTTACTGGTGTACTCCTTGTTTTGCAGAATGTTCCTCAACACCCTTGCAACCGAAAAAGGATTGTAAACCACACCGAACGGGTTAACCTGCACAGGCATCTTGTAGCTATGCATAATTCCACCTATATTCTCGGCAAAGCACGAACCGCAGAACAGCACAGGTGTTTGGTAGCTAATACGGAAAGGGAAATTGTTTACGGTAACCTCGGTACGGAAATCAATTTTAGAGCTGCTCATTAATCCAGTTCAGTATTGAATTAAAAACTTCATCCCTTTCCTGCTCATGATGCAATTCATGATAGCATCCGCTCCATTCAATGTAGGTTGCCTTAGGAATTATATGCGATAGCTCATCGGTAGCTTTGTGCGAGGTAATAGTATCGCCGCTTCCATGCATGAGCAGGGTAGGAATACTTATCTTTTGGGCATTGCCAAAAATGTACTTGGTAGAACTTGTGATTGATGTGTAAAGCCTAGGAGTAATAAGCCCGTGATTGAGTGGATCGGTAGCATACTTCTCAACCTCCTCAGGGATTTGAGAGATTTGATCAGGTTTTACAGTTGACTTAATTTGAATAAAGGGTGCAACCAAATTCATAAACTTGCTAAGTACATCCATTACCGGTGATGGTGGAACTGCCAATTTCAACCAGGGCGAGGTTACAACCAGAAGGTCAAGTTTGGTTGGTCTATTTATGGCATAGTTCAGGGCAATGTTTCCTCCCATGCTATGCCCGTAGAGTATTATTGGTAGCTTTGGGTAATCGTGAGTAATTTTGGTAATAGCCAAATCAATTTCAAAAAGCAACTGCTCAAAGTACCTGATATGCCCTCTTCTGCCTTCGGATTGGCCATGACCAATATGATCCCACGACTGGACTATAAAGCCATGGTAAGCAAACCGTTTTGCCCAGGGAACATATCGCAATGAATGTTCTCCATGTCCATGAACAATCAGGATAATTGCTTTGGGTGTTGCTGCGGGTTTTATATGCCAGGCAAATAGCTTTTTCCCGCTCGACGATTGCCAAAATTGCTTTTCAGGTTCCATATATCGTGCTTTTATAAGTTAATTCTAAACGTACTTCCAGGTTCCATCGGAATGGCACTTCCAAACCGTATGAAATATTCCTTGCACAACCAATGTATCGGCATTTGTTTTTGGAACCTTCCATGTGTAGTATAGGTATATGCTATATCGCCACACTTTGAAACTTGAACAAACTCGGGTTTCCATTCGACTTTAGCTCCCTTGTATTGAGTATCTGAATAGTAATGGTAAATAGCGTTCTTCCATTTAATTAAGCTATCTCTACCACAAAGAATTGTTGCAGATTCATCGGCAAAAAATGCAAAACCTTCAGCAATTCCATGCCGCATAACATAATCACAAAACTGTGATTCTACATCTAATATTTCAGACTTTAAATCATCGTTAGTGGGCAATGCTCTACCGCACGATAGCATCGTAATAGTATAGGTTATACCAATGTAAATGGGAAAATAATTTAATCTGTTTTTCATTAAATATTAAACTTTAGAGTTTTCTTCACCTGTCAAAAAATGCATTTTACAAATTACAAAAAAAATCGAATTATTTGCTTAAGTTATGTTAAAAATTTATTTTGGCAAGGATATTTCCCTATCTCACAGAGTGTTAAATCATTGACCATGAAGCCATTAAATTTAAGGCGTTTACAGAGTAAGATGCTAATCCTCCTAGTTGGCATCTCGGCCATTGTATATCTGATTGTTTTCGTATTCATCATTAAGAGCATACAGCACGATAACCTTAAGGATGCTCATAGCTATGTAAACACGCTGGTTAAGGAAACTGCCCGCAGTTTTGAGGATCAGCTCAACCAGGAATTGAGTATAACAAGAACACTAGCTGAGGCTTTTCGTGCATTCAATAATACAAGCCAAAAGGATTGGATTGACCTGCAAAACAGAATGGTTTCCGATGTTCTTAAAGAGCATCACAACATAAAATCGCTCTGGGTGAACTGGGATTTATCAAAGATTGATAAAACAGGCAAAAGCAAAGGACGATTGCGGTGTACCTTTTACTGGGAAAATGATGTGCTAAAATATCGGCAGGATACTGTAACTTTTGATAATCTCTCGAGCAAAAGCCTTTGGGTTACAAAAAATATAAAAGGCAACACCATACTTGAACCTTACTACTGGAAGTACTCCAACTCCGATAAGGTAAAAATCCCAATGACAAGCCTAGTAAGCCCTATTTCGTACGGTAACCAATTGGTAGGTACTGTTGGCTGCGACATCACCCTGACAGAAATCAAAGATCGAGTTGATAAGCTAAAACTTTTTGAAAACAGCTATGCATTTCTGCTATCGAACGGTAGTGTTTACGTTTCACATCCCGATACAACAGTTCTGGGAAAAACAATGAAGGAAATAAATGCCGAAGAGGATAGTATTCACCATATATCCGATAAAATTGCCAGGGGTGAGGCCTTCAGAATCGCAGCCAAGCACTCCGACACCGGAAAGAAAGTTGTTGCCTATTTCAACCCCATTACCATGAAAGGTTCGGACTCGCCTTGGTGCCTGGGTGTTATTGTGATAATTGACGATGTTTTAACAGAATCGCGTTCTCGAACATACGCTCTAATTATCATTGGAATAATCGGTTTAATCCTGATTAGTGGGGCAATTAGCATAATCTCAAGTCAGATATCGAAACGTGTAACCCGTGGAGTTGAATTTGCACAGGAAATAAGCCAAGGAAACCTACGAGCAGCTTTTAACGACGATTCCAAGGATGAGATTGGAACTCTCTCGAAATCACTTACCAACATGGCCGCCAGGTTGCGCGATACGTTCAGGGGAATTGGACAGGTTTCCGAAAGCATTATGGATACCGGACAAACCATGAATACCAACTCTGAAGCCCTAACGTCAACTGTTGGTGAGTTAACCCTAGCCACCAATGAGGTTTCACATTCCATTCAGCGGATGGTTGGATCAATTGGGCAGAGCACAAAGTCGGTACAAGATCAGCTTAACATATCAACAAAAGCGGTTGAAACCATCAAGCAAGGCAGCCAAACATCGGCCAAAGCACTCGATGCCATGAAAATGGTTGCTAATAAGATTCAGGTTGTTAACGATATAGCCTTTCAAACCAATATTCTTGCCCTTAACGCAGCGGTTGAGGCTGCTCGCGCGGGTGAACACGGCAGTGGTTTTGCCGTGGTTGCCGGCGAAGTGCGTAAACTTGCTGAACGGTCGAAACAGGCTGCTCAGGATATAGTAAATCTGGCAAACTCAAGCCTTGCCACAGTGGAAGAGGTTCGAAACGTTATGGAAAAGCTAGCCCATGAGGTTAATCGAATTGCCGACCATGCCAAGCAGCTCTCGTTTGAATTTGATGACCAACAGCAGGAAACAAACCGGATAGGCGACTCCATGCAAAAACTCTCAGCTGTTAGTAAGCTCACCAGCGATATAGCTAACGACCTTAGAACCTACTCCGAGCACCTGCTAAAACTTGCTGCTAACCTGAAAGATGCTTCATCGTTCTATAAAATTGATTAACCTCGGGTAAATGAAAACTGACAGGATATCGCTTTCGCCTTTGGTATGGGGTCACTGGCGACTAACCGAATGGAATTTGAGCCAACGGGAGCTCCTTTATCTCACCCAACAATGTATCGACTTAGGTATCACCTCGATAGATAGTGCCGATATTTATGGCAACTACTCCTGCGAAAAACTTTTCGGTAATGCCCTAGCCCTAGAGCCTTCGGTTCGTAATCACATACAAATTATCACCAAATGCGGAATCCGTCTCATCTCCGGGAAATTCCCTGAAGTAACAGTAAAACATTACGATTATAGCTATAATCATATTGTAAGCGCAGTAGAGACATCCCTAAAAAATTTCAGAACCGATCATATCGATCTTTTGCTACTTCACCGTCCATCGCCACTACTAAACCCGGGAGAGGTGGCATTGGCATTCAATCATCTTTATAGTACCGGCAAGGTTTTGCATTTTGGGGTTTCAAACTTTTTGCCTCACCAGGTTGAGATGCTGCAATCCTTTACACCCATTCACCTGGTGGCAAACCAAATTGAAATATCACCATTACAGGTTGAACACCTGCAAAATGGGAATCTAAACTATTTAATGCAAAAGCATATCATTCCCATGGCTTGGTCACCACTAGGTGGTGGCAGGTTGGTATCGCCCAAAAACAAAACCGACAAGCGGGTTTCCAAAGTCATCCATAAAATTGCAAATGAAACCTCATTGCTACCTGAACAGGTTGCCATTAGCTGGCTTACCACTCACCCATCTGGAATTATTCCAGTAATTGGAAGCGGAAAATTTGAGCGAATAAAAAATGCCTATAACGCTCTGAACACGAAACTTTCAATTCAACAATGGTTTGAAGTGTACTCGGCATCTACTGGAGAGGATGTACCCTGATTTTTCGTAAATTTTACTCATTGCCTTTTAGCAATGATTTTTTCAGATACAAAAACCTGTTTTGCATTGAGCAAATTTCAGATTTCAGATTTCAGAACCTGTCCCGCATTGGCGGGAACCTGTCCCGCATTGGCGGGTACCTGTCCCGCATTGGCGGGAACCTGCTCCGCTATGTGGAGTTCAAAATGATACTAACACCTGCTTTTCTTACTTTAACTTCCATACCATCAGCTCCTACCTTTCAAAATTCCACAGAAAACAACCTTTTACCTGTTCATTATCGGTCAAAGCAAAATTCTATTTTTGGATATTTATTTGTTTATCTTATTGTTATGATGTTTGGCAAATTCTTTGTTCAATTATTTTTGAGTTGATGTATTTTGACGAAATACTTAGGTTTTAATGATTATTTATATATACCTGAATATCAATGTTATAACTATTTTTTATCATTAAAACACTAATTTTATTGACTTTACGTGTTGATTTAACAAAAAAATACTTTACATTCGAATTAAATTTGGGTTAGGTGTTTTTTATTGTTTACATTTATAAATCAATTCTACCATGCGTAACTTTATTAGTTTCATAGCTATAGTAACAATACTAACTTTGAGTATTAATCCTTCCAATGCTCAGGGCATAACTGTAAAAATTGTTACCCCAAATAATAAAACCGATTTTTGTGCCAATCAAACCATAACCTTGGTGGC
>JAGPEQ010000107.1 GCA_018056955.1 Bacteroidales bacterium
AGTTCACGGCGGTAACGCCTGCGCATAAGCGCAAGTATCCTATTTGAACCCGATTGAAGCGGTATATGGAAATGGGGAAGGAACTTAGCCGATTGTGCCACAAAATCGACCATTTCAGGGGTAATAAGATTTGGCTCAATGGACGAAATTCGGAAGCGCTCAATTCCCTCTACCCTATCGAGCTGTTGGATAAGTTCCAGGAATGTTTCGCCAGTGGACTTGCCAAAATCGCCTGTATTGACACCTGTAAGAATAATCTCTTTAACATTCTGACTGGCTATAGCTTTGGCCTGCTCCACTATTTGACTAATGGGCATATTGCGGCTTTTACCACGCGCAAGGGGTATTGTGCAGTAGCTGCAATGGTAATCGCAACCATCCTGTACTTTCAGGAACGATCGTGTTCTATCGCCAGTTGAGTATGCCGGGAAAAAATCACTTACCGTATCTATATCGCAGCTATAAACTTTTACATTTGTCTTTTTAGCATCATTCCCAATCAGATGAGGGAGGTTGAACTTATCAGCTGCTCCAAGCACAAAGTCAACCCCATCTATTTGTGCAATTTCTTCGGGCTTTAGCTGAGCGTAGCAACCCACCACAGCAACCATTGCGCTGGGCGATTTGGTTGTGAACTTCCGGATTGCCTGACGGCATTTCTTATCGGCATGCTCGGTTACTGAACAGGTATTAATTACATAAACGTCGGCCTCCGAATCGGGCGAAACACGTTCGTAGCCCATATCGGCAAACTGGCGGGCAATGGTAGATGATTCTGAAAAATTCAACTTGCACCCCAGCGTGTAGAACGCAACACGCTTTCTCCCCTGGTTCATTGTAAAAAATTTTTGCAAAGGTAACAAATGAAAACCATTAAGGTTTACACCAAATGAATATTAGAATGTAACAGATGGTGCTATTGCTGCAACGCAAGGCTTTGCTTATAATCAGCGTAAAGCGTACGAATAATACCGTCGGAAATCCCTATTGTAGGAACTATCACCTCTTTTGCACCAGTCCATTTCATCACCTTGAGAAAGATTTTGGTTGCCGGTATAATAACATCTGCACGGTCAGGGTTTAAGCCAAGCAACTTAATCCTATCGTCAACAGAGTAACTGTCCAAAAAATCGTATAAATTTTTCACTTCCTTTTGATATAACGGCTCTCCTATTGGTTTACGAGCAAGCTTGTAAAGCTTATTGATATTTCCACCTGACCCAATAATTTTAGGTTGGTCTTTCTTTTTCACTACACTCTTAAGCCAGTCGCGTACCTGATCAAAATCGGGTTTTCCAATCATTCCCTTAAGAATGCGAATAGTTCCAATATTAAAAGAGTTTGATGCCTTGATTTCACCTTTCTCAAAAACAGTAATTTCAGTGCTACCACCACCCACATCAACATATATATAAGGTCTATCATGGTCAAGCATCTCTGCAATACCATTAGCGTAAATTATTTCGGCTTCGCGTGATCCATCAATAATCTCTATGTTAATGTTTGCATGTTGTTTAACCATACTAACAAGTTCAGGCGCATTGCTGCTCGAACGCATTGCCGATGTGGCACATGCCCTATAGGCAACCACATCCTGCGCTTCCATCAGGTTTTTGAAAGCAATCATGGTTTTGAGCAGTTTCTGAGCTCTGTGTTCACTGATATAACCAATAGAAAAAGCATCCTCGCCTAACCTGATAGGAACTCGCACCAGCGAGGACTTGCTAAAAACTACAGTTTCTCCATCCTCCACCACGTTTGTAAGTAGCAATCGGGCTGCGTTTGAACCTATGTCAATTGCGGCAAACTTTAATATCTTCATTTTACCTCTCCGTTCTTGTGCCTTTCAATATTTTGATAAAAGCTATAAAGTTCCAGTTGTGAACGAAACTCGGGTTCACCCTCTTTACAGGGCTTAAACTCATTGCAACCACCATGGTTAACCAAACGCGCTTTCACATTGTCGCGAAGCGCATAGTTAACCACCGTTTTCATCTCCTCAATTAGGGGTTTACTGTAAATAGGAGTTGCCACTTCAATGCGGTAGTCAAGGTTACGGGTCATCCAGTCGGCCGATGAAATATAGCATACTTCACTACCCCCATTTGCAAATATGAAAATGCGAGAGTGCTCCAAAAACCTATCAACAATTCCATATACCTCAATATTCTCGCTAATGCCCTTTACGCCTGGCACAAGTGCACATGTTCCCCTTACCACAAGTTTAATCTTTACACCTGCCTTGCTCGCCTGGTATAGTTTCTTTATCATCTCCTCGTCAACCAGATTATTTATTTTTCCAATAAGGTAGGCAGGGAGTCCTTTGGCAGCATTCTCAATTTCAGTATCAATTAATGAGTATAAGCGCCTGCGCATGTTGAATGGAGCAACTAGCAAATGCTTGTATGAAAATGTCTTGTAATTTGTTTCAAGAAAAGTAAAAACTTTAAGTATTTCAGAGGTTATTCTTGAATCGGCAGTAAAAAGGTTAACATCTGTATAGATGTTTGCGTTCCCCTCATGAAAATTACCGGTGCTCACCACCGCATACTTACGTTCCTTGTTTTTTTCCTGACGGGTAATAAGTGTCATTTTACTATGCACCTTTAAACCAGGCACCCCGAATATCACTTGAACGCCAGCCTCTTGCATTTGCTTAGACCAATATATATTAGCATTCTCATCGAAACGAGCGCGCAACTCAACTATGGCTGTAACTTTTTTACCGTTTTGAGCAGCATTGATTAATGCATGCACAACACGCGATTCAGTGGCAACCCTGTAAAGGGTAATATGAATTGATTTAACAGCAGGATCAAGGGCAGCCTCACGTAATAAGCGAATGTAATACTGGAAGCTATGGAAAGGATAATGAAGCATGAAATCGTGATCGGACATAATATCCATTATGCGAGTAGCCTCATCTAATTCCTTGACACTAACGGGCTCAAGCGGTAAATTTATAAGGTGATTTCGTCCCAAGCTGGGGAATCGGATAAAATCCTTGAAGTTGTGATATCGCCCTCCCGGAATAACATAATCATCCTCGTCCAAATTAAGCCCTTTCACAATGAACTTTAGCAAGTCAGTAGGAATTTTTTCATCGTAAACAAGCCTTACCGGTTCGCCACGTTTCCTATTCTTAACTCCCTTTGATATCTTCTCCAAAAGGCTCTCAGAAATATCATTATCCACATCGAGCTCTGCGTCGCGCGTAATCTTTACAGTGTATGCCTCAAAAGTATCGAAAGGAAGTATCTTGAATACCTTGGATAGGCAAAGCCTGATTACATCGTCGAGGAGGATAATAAAACTTTTATCGCCTTCGTTCGGTAACTGTATAAAACGCTTTACAAACCTCGAAGGGATTTCGATGAGTGCAAACTCCTTTGTATTGGGTTTTTGACTGTTCGTAAGCTTAACCGCTAGGTAAATGGATTGATCGACCAGTTCAGGGAATTTATTGTTCCGCTTTAAAATTACCGGTGCCACAAATTCCGAAATGTGATCATCGAAAAAACCGTTAAGGTAATCAATTTGCCCAGCTGATAGCTGTGTTTCGTTAATGAGATAGATATTCTCCTTTCTGAGCTCATCAATAATTTCCTGAAATGTGTTGTCGAACTTTTTCTGATAGTCAATGACTATCCGTTGGATCTTTTCGAGAATTTTACGGGGATTATCGCCCATAATCTTTTTTGCCCCCTTTTCAACCACCAATAAACGGCGTAAGGTGGCAACCCTCACCCGGAAAAACTCATCGAGGTTGTTCGAAAAAATTCCAAGGAAACGAATACGTTCAATTAACGGTACTGATGGATTTGCGGCTTCCTGCAACACTCTGCCATTAAATGTCAACCAGCTTAGCTCACGGTTAACAAGAGGTATTTTTTTTGGTGCCATTCAAATCTAGTATTTCGGGCAATATTAATTGATTAACCGTTTACAGGTTAAACACTGATGTTAAGAAATTGTTAAACTACCAATCAAAGCTCTGAAAAACAGAATATACCTTTTCGGCAGAGAGTTCTATCCAACTGTTAATGTCAAACTTAACCCCAACAAGTCCCGATGTTGGTAGTTCATGAATGCGATTGGCTACAAAAGTGTTTACCAAATAGGTAAGTGTTGGATTATGCCCTACCACCATTACACTTTTGTATTCATCGGGTAATGATTTAATCATCTCCACCAGCTCTCTTTCATCGGCCTGGTAAACCATTGGCTCTATCCGGATTTTATCATGCGGAAAACCAATGGTTTCGGCAAAAAGTATTGCTGTATGCACCGCACGGTTAGCAGAACTAGTAATAATCAGATCTAACCCTTGCACCTTGGGTGCAATAGCCCTTGCGGTGTTAACAATGTCGCTTATACCTTTGGCTTTTAATGCCCTATCCTTATCTGCTTTATCGGCCTCGGCCCAAGAGGATTTGGCATGACGGAGTATGAGCAACGTTTTTGCCATTTATAATCTGGTTTAAGTTAAAGCAAATCGCTAGCCAGCTCAGCCAGGTAGCTACGTTCGCCCTTAACAAGGTTAATATGGGCAAATATCTCCTGGCCATGCATTCTATCGCTTAAATAGGTTAACCCATTCGATTTCATATCGAGGTAAGGGTGGTCAATTTGATGTATATCGCCTGTAAATACAAACTTAGTACCCTCACCTGCCCGGGTTATAATTGTCTTAATCTCGTGTGGAGTGAGGTTTTGAGCCTCGTCAACAATGAAAAAAACATTTGAAAGACTTCGTCCCCTAATATATGCCAATGGTGTAATTACAAGCTTATCGGCACGTTGCATCTCTTCAATATGCATGTAATCTTTGCTTGTTGGTTTAAACCTATTTTTTATAACACCTAGGTTGTCGAATAGGGGCTGCATGTATGGCCCTATTTTTTCATCAACATCACCCGGTAAAAAGCCAATATCTTTATTGGAAAGCGCAACAATTGGTCTGGCAAGTAGAATTTGATC
>JAGPEQ010000005.1:0-11614 GCA_018056955.1 Bacteroidales bacterium
CAGGAATGAGTCGGAATATTGGGAATGGGAGGAAGTTAGAGGAAGTTAGAAGAAAAGAGAACAGTTAAACCGACGTGGGATAAAATAAAAAAAGCCGGATACAAATTCCGGCTATACATTGCGGTATCTTTGCTTTAATTAAATCGATACGAAAACTTAACCAAGAATATGTTGTGCGGGTGCGAGTCCCAAAGGTTATCAATATCGTTGCCAATGGAATTGCTGTAAACCGATTCAAAATTTTCTTTCCCATGGGTCCATACAAAGTAAACTGTGGAACCGGGGCGGTATTCCCACCGAATAATCAGGTTTGACTGTAGGTTCAAGTAATTGAAATTCCTATTGTCAAATGAGTAATCGGTTGTGCCATCGGTGTTTTCATCTACCAGATATACCTCATTGTCGGCGTCATAACTTATCTGTGAATCGGTATATGTCAAAAACCTATCGGTATACTTTTGGGCCCTGGGCTGAGTAATATACTTGAATCGGGAATACTTACCGCTTGTAAAATATGGCCTACCATAGTATTGAACTGACAGTTCAGGGTTAATGCTATACTCCACCCGTAACGACATCACCCAGGTGTTCCTATTCAGATGTCCCCTAACATACCTTGTATCACTCACAGTACTTATGTTATCCACATAGGAAAGTTCACTTTTACTGAACGAGTACGATGGGCTAACCCTTAGCAGTAAACTTTTTAGAGGTTTGTATGTCAATGACAATGAGTAATTATGGCTTACAGAGCTATTGTAATTGCCTATATAGGCACTATTGCTTACACCAACAATTAATTTCTTCCGTCCATCGGAGTTAAGGCTAAGCCAGTAGTTCCATCCCCCGGGTAATTTTAGAGCAGGGCCGCCTCTAAGTTCCGATACACTAAGGTTTTCGCCATTCCAGTTAATACCTCCCCCAACATACCAGTAGTTGGGCAGCTGAAGGTTCAGGTTTATGTTTCCGCCCTTATAGGTTGATTCGCCACCAAAATTCCAGCCTGTCCATTGGTTAATATTCACATTCAACGACCTGTAAACCTTAGTAGGTTCCCAGTATCGCAACCCAACCCAGATAACCTGGAATATATCATCAACATTTTGAACATAACCAATATCATTTATTTCCAGCTGAGGCGAACGCCAAGCAACAGCAGCCATGTAGCGTATATGTCCCTCGCCCACTTTGCCGAATTGAAGCACACCCCCAGTTCCGGTAAGTGACGTTCTGGATGAGTCTATCTTCACATGTTTAATATCGGGGCGTTGAAAATAGTGGGATGAGTTGGTTTGGGTTAGCAGAATAGCATCCTTGCTTCCATTAACGTGACTCCCGTATAGCTTGGCTTCAACCATGTACTTTTTATTTGCCCATAAATGCATTAAATCCACTCCCCCCGAGAAAGCATTACGGTGGTACTCATCGGCCATTATTCCCGATAGTGCTCTATTGGTTGAGGTAACCATTCCCGAAACTATTGTATTACCCTCATTGTATTCCTGTTTTGCGGAAACAACGGTATAGTTTGTGAGCGGTTCAACCATTTCATGGCTGCGGTTGCCAGCAGAATCGATATTTGCCCATGCATTACCTGTAACACTTTGCAGCAGACCAACCGATAAACCACTACTTGATCGGCCGGTTAGCTTGGCAGCCCCAAGAATAGTTGAGTTTGAAGGTACCCGTGCGTATTCGTTATCGCCCAAATCGGGGTAATGCTGGGGTGCTCTACCAATTCTTCGGGAGTAAAATAGATTGTTTGTAGCCAGGTCGCCATCGCCAAACATCAACGGAAAGTTAAGCAGGTTGCTCCCCTCAATGAAAAAGGGACGTTTCTCCTCAAAGTAGGTCTCAAATTCAGTAAGATTTATCACAGCGGGATCGGCCTCAACCTGACCAAAATCGGGATTTACCGTTAAATCAAGGGTAAAGTTATTGGTTAAGCCAATTTTGGCATCAACTCCGGCATTCAAACCATTGCGCCTTCCGGTCATAAAAGGGTTCCCCTCTTCGGGTTTAAAACTCTCTGTTTTGGTTACAACATAGGGTGCAATCTCAACCTGGCGTTTGGGTGTTAAGCCTTTCAGGCCATGTAGCTCGCCAAAAAGATGCACAAAACCCGGCGCATCCTTAGGAACATGCTGCCAGAAATCGGTTTCCTGGTTCCTGTAAAGGTGACGCCCCACCTGAATACCCCAGGTTTGAACATCGGCTGCTGAGAATCGGAGTTGGTTCAGGGGGATTTTCATTTCGGCAGTCCAACCGTTCGGGTTTCGTGCAGTCTTAGCCCACCAAATAGGATCCCAGTTAGGGTCCTCCCTATCGCCATTCTCGGTCATTACCATGTCCATCTTTGTACCTGAAGCTGAAACGCAGAAAATAAATGCGGTTCGCTTGTCAAAGTAGGAGTCAATACCAATTGCAACAAAATCGCCCTCAATATCATCGCGACGGGTAACGCGTGCTACAATTTTATCGGGCTCTGTATCGTGCAACCGGAAAGCAGCATAAAGGTAATCGTTATCGTACGTAATCATAAACTCCGTTTGCTGCGATGGTTCAGCACCATTATGGGGTTCATGCTGGGTAAATCCACTACACCAATTATCTTTTTGCCAAACCTCATCGTTCAATGCCCCATCAATTATAGGGGGATGGGGATTAACATGTAACGCTGTGCATGTATTTTTTGACATTTCCTGGGCCAACAATGTATTGAATGAAAAAGTAATCATTGCTGCCATCAACATTGAGCATGCGGTAAGGTTATGCTTCATAGGTAAAATAGTTATTTTAACCAAATGACGCATATATGACGCCTAATGCTGCTCAAAGGCTACTTTAGAAGTGTTAATAATTGCTAAAAGCGTGTGGACGTTGGCTTTGCAAAAGAGTTACGTTGAGTATAGTTGATAGTTGACGGTTGGTAGTTGATGGTTGGTAGTTGATGGTTGATGGTTGATAGTTGACAGTATACTGAAATACTATTCTGGAAAGATAGTAAACACTTAATGCCAAAACGTTTAACGGTTTACGGCTAACGGTTTATGGCTAACGGTTCTCGAACCTTTACTATTTTGTCACTACTCACCTCCGTCCAAAAATGCATCTCTGCCGGGATATCCATACTTTGACTTGGCGATTTCGGTTGGAAAAACAAAGTATTTTATTTTACCGGTAGTGCAAAGGTTGCTTTCTCCATCAAAAAGTTCAACATGCACGGTTACCAAACGTTTTTCACGATTATCAATTCGGCCTCGAACTACCACTTGGCCTTTACCAATTAGCATCGGCTTACTGTAAACAATCTCCATGCTGTGGGTAACTCCCGCTGTACCTTCAAGTATGTATATGCACCAGCTTGCTACCTCGTCCATTAGGGTCGATTGAATGCCACCATGCAAAACACCGTGGTAACCCTGATAATTTAGCTCAGGTAACCAACGGGTTTCAACGGTTTGATTAGTTTCATCGTACCAAAAGCTGAGCTTTAAACCAATAGGATTCTTACTGGAGCAGCAAAAACAGCCGTGCTCTGGCAAACCCTCGTATGGATTTTTTATTGCAACCATTTCAATTCAATTATTTACCTTGACAATTTTAAAACAATTTTAAAAAACTTAAACCTAAAACATATGTTTATTTTAAACAGATTTTAATAATTTTGAGAAAAACTTAAAAGAGTATGGATACCAAACACGGAAACGCAACCCGTTTAAAGTTGATGGAAACAGCTCGGGAGTTGTTTATTGCAAAGGGAGTCGATAGAGTTGGCGTACGTGAAATTGCATCCAAAGCCGGCGTTAATCTATCGCTCATGAACTACTACTTTCAGAGTAAGGAGAACTTACTTGAGCAGATCTTTGAGCAATCCATCAAGGATAATGGACAAAAAATCAGGCAAATACTTAATGCCGACATGCCACTTGCAGAAAAGATTAAGGTTTATATCAATACTTACATCGATATATTAACTGAAGATCCCTTGCTTGTTCCCTTTGTACTTTCAATTATTCATAGGAATGCCGAACAGGCATCAAGACTAAAAGCGGTTCATACCCTTTACAACACCGAAACTTTTTCAAACCAGCTTAAACACGAGGCTGAGCTGGGCAATATTCGAAAGGTTGACCCGGAACAGTTCTTTGTTAGCATGATCTCGTTAATCCTCTTCCCGTTTGCCATTAAGTGGCTAATTGGTTATAGAATGACATTGAGCAATGAGCAAATGGCTCAATTCCTTGAGGATAGGCGCGAACATGTTTACGACTTGCTGATGAGTGCACTCCGCCCTTAGTACAACAAACCCCACAAAGGCTGTGGGGTTTTTACTTCACCCTAATCTCTTTTACCACTTCGCTCCCAAAGTACTCATTGATATGGGTAAGCAAATCCTTCCTGCGCATATGCAGTTCCTGCCTTAGAGCGGCTGAATTTAGGCTTAGGGTCAATATCCCTTCCTTAAATTGGATATCGGTTGTATGCATGGCTATATCGCGGCCTACAATTCTTTCCCAATCGGAACGGATTGATGCCTGATTAAAGTTATCGTTCCACTTCATGGCATCAATGAAAGCCTTTATGGCTTCGCCCAACGATTTTGTGTTGTGATCGCTCATGATTACCTCGACTCAACCAGTTCAAACTCAGAATTATCAACCCTAAAAAAGCGATACCCCGACGTTACCTTTGCCAAAACCTCCTCGAGCCTATTCTTGTTAGTATCAGTAATAAATATTTGGCCAAATCCATCATTTGCCACCATATCAATTAACCTATGCACCCTGCCGGTATCGAGCTTGTCAAAAATATCGTCGAGCAGCAAAAGGGGTTTAATGCCTGCAACCTTAGAAATGAAATCGAATTGTGCAAGCTTAAGTGCAATCAGGTAAGTTTTTTGTTGCCCCTGAGAGCCCTCGTTGCGAATGGGGTATCCATCAATTAAAAGCGTAAGGTCGTCGCGGTGAATTCCAACCGAGGTGTACTGCAAAACCCTGTCCTTTTCGATATTCTCCCGAAAAAGTGTCTCGGCAGGGGTATCGTTCAGGTGCGACTTGTAGCTCAACGAAACCTTTTCCTGTCCGCCCGACACCTTGTTATAGTACTCCTGGAGGATTCCAATAAGTTGCTCCACAAACGCCTTGCGTTTTGAGTGGATTACCGAAGCATACTCCGCTAACTGTATGTCAATAGCCTCAATCAAATCGTAACTAAAAGCGGTACGGGAATAGGTTTTTAACAGGCTGTTGCGTTGAGCAAGCAATCGGTTATAGCGCAAAACCTCATCGAGGTAAATATGGTCAATTTGTGAAATAACTCCATTCATATACTTGCGGCGCTCCTCGCCACTTCCCTCAACCAGCTCATTATCGGCAGGCGAAACCATAACCACCGGAAGAAAACCAATGTGGTCGGCCAGCCTTTCGTAGGCTTTACCGTTACGCTTAAATATTTTCCCTTCGCCCTGCTTTAACCCGCAATATATGCTCTCATCAACACCTTGGCGCGAGTAAAAACCCTGCAGTACAAAAAAATCCTGTCCGTGACGTATCACCTGTAAATCGGTTGACGAAAGCGAACTCTTGCACATGGAAAGGAAGTATATTGCATCGAGCAGGTTTGTCTTACCCTGACCATTGTTCCCCACAAAGCAGTTTATCTTATTATCAAACTCGATATCAAGCTGATTTATCGACTTAAAGTTTATGGCTGTTAGCCTTTTAAGATACATAGTAGCTAAAAATGAATATTTGCAAAGGTAATTAAACCGAAAATGTTTGCCTAAAATTTTCAGATATTACAAAAACAATTACTTTTGCGATTGCTTTGTTAAAAATAAATATTCATTAGTTATGGCAGATAAAAAGAAACAGCAGACAACCGATACTGTAGAATCAATTGACAACGCTTTAACCCGTACTGAGCAGTTCATTGAGCAAAACCAGAAGAGCCTTACCATTATTGTAGCAGCAATTTTAGCTATTGTGGCTATCTATTTTGGTTACAAAAAACTTTACTTACAGCCCAAGGAGAACGAGGCTAGCTCTCAAATTTTCCAGGCTCAGTATTACTTTGAGCAGGATTCGTTTCGCCTGGCACTATATGGTAACGAGAACGATTTAGGCTTTGCCACTATAGCTGATAGGTACGGAATGACCCGCACCGGGAACCTGGCAAATTACTATGCAGGCATCTGCCTTAGGGAACTTGGTGAATACCAAAAGGCCATTGATTACCTAAAAAAGTTTGATGCCGGCGACCAAATGGTTACCCCAATTGCTTATGGCGCTATTGGCGATTGCTATGTGGAACTCAACAAACTAAAGGATGCTGCCAAGTTTTATATTAAGGCCGCCAATTACGAGAAGAATGATTTTACCACGCCAATTTTCCTGAAAAAGGCTGGAATGGTTTACGAGGAACTCAAACAGTACGATAAGGCCCTTGACCTTTACAATATCATCAAGAATGATTTTACAAAGAGCATTGAGGCTCGCGATATTGAAAAAGATATTGCGCGTATAAACACACTGATGGGAAAGTAAAGACTAAACAGAGTTATATTTAAGGGGTGCTTTTAAACACCCCTTATTTTTTTACAAATTCGTATCTTTGAAAAAAAATCCTATGGCAACATATCTGAAAAACCTATCGAGCTATGACCCTAACATGGTGCCTAGCGCAAAGAACATGAAGTTTGGCATTGTGGTTTCGGATTGGAACGATTCTGTAACCCATAAGCTACTTGAGGGTGCCTATAGCGCCCTAATTGAGCATGGCGCCACCGACGAAAACATTCTTGTAAAGCACGTTCCGGGTGCCTTTGAGTTAACCCTTGGCGGACAGTTCATGGCCGAGTATGCCGATTTGGATGCTGTTATATGCCTTGGCTGTGTTATTCAGGGCGAAACCCGCCATTTCGATTTTATTTGCCAGGGTGTAACATACGGAATTACCGAACTCAACATGAACTATAATATTCCTTTCATTTTTGGAGTGCTAACTACCGATAACCTTGAACAAGCACTCGACCGCGCTGGAGGGAAACACGGCAACAAGGGAGTTGAAGCAGCAATCACTGCCATTAAAATGGCTGCGCTCCAAAAAGAAATGGAGGAACTGGAAGGATAGCGGATTCGTTGTTCGTTGATGGTTGTTCGTTGATGGTTGTTCGTTGATGGTTGTTCGTTGCTCGTGATATTTATTACCTGATATTTGACCTAAGGTTTGGCATTATACGAAATAAGTGTAAAAAATTTGTATCCCCCCTTTAACGGTTAACGGTTCACGTTTAACGGATAACGGTTAACGATTCACGGCTCACGGTTCACGGTTCACGAACCTCTTTTAACTTTTCACTTTTAACTCCACTCCCACCCTTCTCAACAAAATCAGCTTAAAAAATGGCACAATTTCCAGCTAATGCTATATTTGCATTACCGGAGCCTTAACCAATTAAAAATGAAACGTGTTTTTTGGGTATTTTTTCCTTTGATATTTGCTCAAACAATTAGCGCACAGCAAAGCAACCCATTGATAAGCAAAGCTGATTCAGCCAGCCAAATGCGCTGGATCGATTCCGTTTTCAACAGCCTAAGCTTAAGGGAACGTATTGCACAGCTTTTTATGGTGGCTGCATACTCCAACAAGGACGATTCCCATGTAATGGAGATTTCGCAACTTGTATCAAAACAAGGAATTGGTGGGTTGATATTCTTTCAGGGTGGACCTGTCCGTCAAGCACGGCAAACTAATTACTACCAATCGCTTGCAAAGGTTCCCCTTCTTATTGGCATCGACGCCGAATGGGGATTAGGAATGCGGTTGGATAGCACCATCTCGTATCCCAGGCAAATGGCGCTTGGTGCCACCAACGATACCTTGCTAACCTACCAAATGGCAGCCGATATTGCCCATCAGTTCAAACGAATGGGTATCCATATCAACTTTGCACCGGTTATCGATATTAACTCCAATCCGCTCAACCCCGTTATTGGCTCCAGAGCTTTTGGTCAGGACATGGAAATGGTAACCAGGCATGGCATGGCTTACACAAAAGGACTACAGGAAAATGGTATTCTGGCTTGTGCTAAGCATTTTCCCGGCCATGGTGACACCTACGACGATTCACACCTAACCCTACCCCTGGTGCCACATAGCGCAAACCGAATCGATTCCATAGAACTCTACCCTTTCAAAAAGCTTTTTGCTGCTGGTGTAGCCAGTGTTATGGTTGCACACCTAAAAATTCCCTCCCTTGAACCCGATACCCTCTTGCCCGCCAGCCTATCGGCCCGCATTGTTGGCCAAAAACTTTTTGGCGAACTTGGGTTTAATGGCCTTGCATTTACCGATGCCATGAATATGAAAGGTGTTGCTGATTTCTACAACCCGGTTGATGCCAACATACGTTCCCTTATGGCCGGCAACGACATACTGCTCTTTCCAAGCGAGATTGAAAATACTATTAAAAAAGTTGAACAGCTTATTAAAAGCGAACAAATCCCCGAAGAACTTATCAACATTAAATGCAAAAAGGTTCTTATGGCCAAGTATCTGGTTGGTTTAAATAAATACCGCCCAATTAATGTTGATAGGCTTTATAACGATTTAAACAGTCCTTACTCGCAGGTACTCCGCCGGAAAATTATACGAAACGCAATTACTGTAATACACAATGCAAATAATATCCTTCCCCTTAGAGGGCTCGATACTCTTAGGATTGCTTATATTGAAATTGGCGAAAATAAAGGCGATGCATTCCGGGAGCAGCTTGAGCTTTACACTGCCGTGCATACTTTCTCCATCAACCCCGAAGCCGAGCAGGCAGAGTACGATACCCTACTTACCAATCTAGAGCCATACAACCTAATTATTGTTGGTTACCACACTATTGAAAGCAAGGCTGCAAAGGGTTTTGGGGTAAGTCAACAATCATCAAATTTCCTGTTCGACCTATCGTTCCGTAAAAAGGTGATTCTTAATCTGTTTGGCAACCCCTACTCCATTAGCAGATTTGCTAATCCTTTAGCATTTGCTGCCATAATTGTATCGTACGATAACTCAACCGATAGCCAGAACCTTACAGCCCAAACCATTTTTGGTGGTATTCCGTTCTCAGGCAGGTTAAGCGTAACGGCAAGCGACTTGTTTGGCATTAACACCGGTTACGCATCAAACCAAAGAATTAGACTTGGATACAGCATCCCCGAGGAACTTGGAATAGGGTCGGAACAGCTCTCGGAGGTTGACTCCCTTGCAATGGAAATAATAAGAACAGGGGCTGCTCCAGGCATGCAAATCCTTGCGGCAAAGGATGGGGTTGTATTCTATAACAAGGCCTTTGGGAAACCCACCTACGTTTCGGAGTATGGCAACGATATCAGAATGCTTTACGATATTGCATCAGTTACCAAAGTTGCCGCAACGTTGCCATCTATTATGAGCCTGTATAACCGAGGTGTGCTGTCGTTCGATTCAAAACTTGGCCAGTTTATCGATTTAAGAAACTTCCCCGATAAGTCGAAACTACTTTTAGGTGATATCTTGAGGCATCAATCGGGTTTACAGGCCTGGATTCCATTTTATATGAACACATTAACATCGTTGGAACCTAACATACCGTTGTGGACTGAAACATTCAGCCAAACTCATCCCTATAAATATAACGGGAAACGATACGCCAGCCGGTTTGCCTACCCAAGCCCTAAGTTCTACCGAACCGATTCAATCAGCAACTTCCCAAATAATGTTGCATACCGCATATACTCTTTGGCAAGTATCAACGATTCCATTTACCGGTGGATTAACCAGTCGCCAATTTCCGATGCGGGTAAATACCGATATAGCGATTTGGGTTTCCTATACCTGCAAAAGGTAATTGAAACAGTTGAACAGAAAAGATTAGACAAGGTAGTTGAACCGCTGTATAGCAAGTTAGGGATGAACTACACCTGTTTTAATCCGCTACTACGTTTCGACACCGAAAGAATAGCCCCAACAGAACATGACCCCGTTTTCCGTAAACAGCTGATATGGGGGCATGTACACGATCCGGCTGCTGCCATGCTTGGCGGAGTTGCTGGTCATGCAGGCCTTTTTGCCAACGCCAACGATTTGGCTAAGCTTATGCAGCTGTACCTGAACGACGGAGAATACGGTGGCGAACGCTTTTTTGCTCCCTCAACGGTAAAAAGTTTTGCCAACCCAGCTACAACAAATGGAAACCGAAGGGCTTACGGCTTCGATAAGCCCAATGCCAGCGGTTCGTCGCCTGCGGGAACAATGGCTTCGCCCGAAAGCTTTGGCCACACAGGTTTTACAGGAACAATGGTATGGGCTGACCCACAAAACGGATTGGTATTTATTTTCCTATCCAACCGTGTTCACCCCGATGCTGAAAATACTAAACTTTCAGCAATGAATTACCGCACACGAATTCACGATGTATTTTACCGTGCCATTCAAAGCATTAGCAAGCCTAGTGGGCAATAATTGAGAAGAGGCACAACAACTGCATTCCACAAGGTGTAGAAAATTTTCTACACCTTTTTGCTTTTTATATTGGAATTCGTTTCAAACTCAAATTATATAAACCTGATTCTCTTCTAGTTGTGATTTTTTCTTAACTATTAAAATCTATTCAATAATTCTGGCACGGTTTTGTTATTACTTATGACGTCCCAAACACCATAAATACATAAATTGCTGTTGCCACCAGCAGCCAGGTTGTCCGGATCACCGCATTTACTGTCGGCCATGCATCGAATCCACCATTAGTCCCAGATCTAAAAGACAGTATAACCCGGACAACTTTTTTTTATCCAAGATTCAATGTCGTTAAGATTACAAAAATATACATGCCTGTCATCCTGAGCGTAGCGAAGGATCACTAATCGACCCCATGAGACGTTTCGCTTAGTTCAACATGGCAATAGTTTCACGAACAACAAACAACGCTTCCAGCCCCGTAGGGGCGAAACATTTGTAACCCCATGGCTACTCCCACATGTATAGCGATGCACGAAATGCCTTTACCAAAGAGCAAAGGTGAAACTTTGCATCGCAAAAGAAAAATCATTACAAAGAATTATTTACACGTTCTTTCTTGTCTTGATACAAGAAAGAACCAAAGAAAATCAAGGCTAAAAAGCCCGACCCGATGGGTACCCCGCGGGCGGAACTGCCACGCGATACTATTCGCCACGCCTGCGGCGTGACTCATGTGGTATCGCTTACTAGGTCCACCGCAACGTTCCACCCCCGACCCATTACCGGTTCAGGCTTTTATGCCACTGCTTGCTTCTTTCGCTCCTTGTTGGTTGAGGAATCACATTAAAAAGAGTTGAAGCACAAAGAGATGCTTCGACTTGGCTCAGCATGACAAAGGGAGTGAGGGAGCCAATGGTATTGTCATTCCGAGCTAGTCGTGGAATCTTTTATGTCCTTACCGCTTCCAGCCCTGTAGGGGCGAAACATTTGTAACCCATGGCTACTCCCACATGTATAGCGATGCACGAAATGCCTTTACCAAAGAGCAAAGGTGAAACTTTGCATCGCAAAAGAAAAATCATTACAAAGAATTATTTACACGTTCTTTCTTGTCTTGATA
>JAGPEQ010000005.1:11714-45956 GCA_018056955.1 Bacteroidales bacterium
CCCATGGCTACTCCCACATGTATAGCGATGCACGAAATGCCTTTACCAAAGAGCAAAGGTGAAACTTTGCATCGCAAAAGAAAAATCATTACAAAGAATTATTTACACGTTCTTTCTTGTCTTGATACAAGAAAGAACCAAAGAAAATCAAGGCTGAAAAGCCCGACCCGATGGGTGTCCCGCGGGTGGAACTGCCACGCGATACTATTCGCCACGCCTGCAGCGTGACTCATTTGGTATCGCTTACTAGGCCCACCACCACGTTCCACCCCCGACCCATTGCCGGGTCAGGCTTTTATGCCTCTGCTTGCTTCTTCCGCTCCTTGTTGGTTGAGGAATAGCATTAATAGAGAGTTGCAGGTTCAAAGAGATGCTTCGGCTAGCTCAGCATTACAAAGGAGCAGAAAGAAGATAGGGTTTTTGTCATCCCAAGCAAAGTCGAGGGATCTTTTCAAAGGATTGAAGAGAAAAGAGCAATGATATGCTTCGGCGTAGTCTACCCTATAAATCGAGACTCAGCATGACAGCGTGATGTTTAGCTTACGCGCAGCATGACAAATAACCTTAACTAAACAACATTGATCCAAGATTAGTCAATAGAATTTTTCGTTTGACGATTTTCCTCTAAAAATATTACTGCGTCTCTTTTTTATAGCCCGTTTAAATTCGATAATCTATGGTTTTAAATTTATCTGTTCTATTTCCCTCTATTTTCCTCTAACTTCCTCATATTCCCACTATTCCGACTCATTCCCACTCAAGTCTCGCGTTTCACGGTTAACGATTAACGGTTCACGGACTTCAACTTCCTCTAACTCCATCATATTCCGTCTATTCCGATTCATTCCGACACATCCCGACTCCTTCCACAAAATTCATGGCACTTGGGTTTATTTTAAGTCCCTAAATCTAACCTCAACATCCACATCAACAAGAATATCGTTAAGCGCTTTCAAATCGGTATTGCCAGTGTGGTAAGGGTAAAGAATTTTGGGCTTAAGCATCATCACAGCCGCTTTTAACATCTCAGGACTCATGGTATAGGGCAGGTTTGCAGGTAAAAATGCCATATCGATTTTCCCAAAGTCTTCCATTTCAGGAATATTTTCTGTATCGCCTGCCACATAAACACGTAGGTTGTCAAATTCAAATATATATCCATTGCCCTCACCTTTAGGGTGAAATGGATTTCCATTCGGACGTTTATTCACTATATTGTAAGCGGGAACTGCAATAAAACGGAAATCAGGAGTGGCAATGGTGTCGCCGTTGGCTACCACCTTCCCTTCCAGCTTAAGCTTGCTTTGCTCTGCACAGATCTTAGTCCAGTAAAGTTGGGTATTGGTGGCAAACACTTTCGATAAAGCCACTGAATCCAGATGGTCGCCATGATGATGGGTAAGAAAGATATAGTCGGCCTTGGGGAGCGAGTCGTAGCTTGCCAACCTTGACCATGGGTCAATATGAATTACCTTACCACGGAAATTAAACATTAACGTTCCATGCCCTATGTGAGCTATTCGCAAGGTGTTGCCATTTGAAGAGGTAAAAAAGTCAGTTTTTTGGGCAAACAATATGGTTGACACTATGCTAAAAGCGGCGAAAAGTAAATTGGCTCTCATAGCTTTACGATTTGGTGAACACCAAAAATAAAAAAACCTTGTGAAGAACACAAGGTTATGTGAAAGTGCCCAGGACAAGACTCGAACTTGCACGCTTTTGACGGCGCCAGCCCCTCAAGCTGGTGTGTCTACCAATTCCACCACCTGGGCGTTTAGCATCTTTTTTTGGTAGTTAGGTCTTTTCTTTTGCCTAACTTTCTTATTCCTTTTACCATGGGTGGTGGGAACTCGTTCCACTCGGTTCCACCACCTGGGCGTCTAGCATCTTTATTAGGTAGTTAGGTCTTTTCTTTTACCTAACTTTCTTATTCTTTTTACCTTGGGTGGCTTAAACCTAATATTTCGTTTTCACCACCTAGGCAATCTCTATAATACAAATACTAAAATCGCTGCAAAAATAATAACAAAATTAATTCCTGCATAGTTCACAGAAAAATTTTTCTATGATTTCTGGTGCCCAGAACAGGACTCGAACCTGCACACCATTGCTGATACTAGTCCCTGAAACTAGCGCGTCTACCAATTCCGCCATCTGGGCAAAACTAAACTATAATTCAATACCAAAAGAACTTCTATCAAACAATTTTACTTCTGTTACCTCTAAATGGCGGGAGCTCGTTTCACTCGGTTCCGCCATCTGGGCAAAACTAAGCTATAATTCAATACCGAAAGAACTTCTATCAAACTATTTCACTTCTGTTACCTCTAATGGCGGGAGCTCGTTTCACTCGGTTCCGCCATCTGGGCAGTTATAAACATTACTTCAGCACCGAAAGAACTTTTTCAAAATTGCGGATGCAAAGATATAAAAAAATTATCTCCATGTTTTAACAAAGTAAGTTTTTTACTCAAAAAGAACAAAAGATTTATGTAGATATACAACAGCTTTTATTATCTGGGTAATATTCTCCTAAAAAAGCAATAAGTTTCTGAAAACAGTAGCGGTATTATAAATAGGCTCACAAGTGTTCCAAGAGTCATCCCTGCTATAAGAACAACTGACATGGGCTGCTGAAGTTCTGAGCCTATATCGGAACCAAAAAGAATAGGTACAATTGCAAGAATAGTTGTTAAACTGGTCATTACAATTGCCTTAACCCTTCTAACCCCTGCATGTTTTATAGCCTTTTCAATGGAAACTCCTTTATTTAGGAGCCTATTAATAGTGTCAATCTTTAGAATTGAATCATTAATAACTATTCCACCCATAACAACCAAGCCTATTAAACTCATCACATTAACTGTGCCACCAAATATCCACAAAATAGTTAATGCCAAACCAAAATCAACTGGCAGTTCAATTAACACTATTAATGGTTGCCATACTGACTCAAATTGGGCAGCCATAATAAAGTAGAGCAATAAAACCGAAACTAATAGCACAACTATTAGCTCCGAAGCCGTATTTTTTGACTTGAAATAATCACCTGAATAACCTAGGCTGTAAAGCTCTCCTTTATTTGAACGCTGGAGATTCTTAATTATACTTTCAGCATCATTTTCATTTGCCTTTATATTTATAGGATAATATAATCCATTTGCATCGGCAAAAAGAGAGCGAGGATTATTTTCTGATTTTACCCGTACTAGTTGCCGCAATGGAATTAACTCACCAAAACTGTTTTTAACGCCTGTTTCTGCAATTATTCTTTCTATGTAATCATATGAACCACCAAAATAAACAGGTAGAGTTTGTTGTTCATAGCTTAAGTTGGTAATTTTCATAAATCCTAACTCCTTCCTAACAACATCTACTAAACTCTTTGTGTCAATATGGTACAACAAAAGCCGCTCAGGAAATATTTGAAGAAATATCCTGGTTGAAGAGTCGGGTATGCTTATACTGTATGAGGAATTACAACTTTCAGCTATTAAATGTAACTCCTTTCTCACCAGTTCAACTGGAACGGAGTTTAACCCACTACCTGTATATATCTTGACCTTTAAGTTGTAACTCGATGTGGGAAAAACTCTATCAAAAGCTGTTTCCGGATACTTAAATTTCAAATCTGCATTGGAATCAATACTTTTGATGGCTTTAGTAATAATGCTTTTGGACTTTTCTATATCAACATCATCGTTAAATTTAACATAGACTTTAAGCTGATTTTCTTCATTTTCAAATCCATTTATCACCATGAATTGCTGTCGTCCAATATAAGCAGCATGCTGCTTTGAAAGATCTGTTAAAATTGTAATAAGCGATTCAAATCTATTGCAATTTTCATCAACACTAATATTATTGGACCATGTAATATTAGCAATTAGTTCTCTGTGCGATAGATTAGGTATTTGTTGTTTGTCCATGTGGCTAAAAACAAAGGGTGTTGCTAGTAACATTGCAAGAGTAATTATTAACGCAAGTTTTTTTCTTTTTTCTACCAGTATATGCCCTACTAAATACGGCCTTTCTAAAGGAATTATGGGTTGGTGATTAACTTGTGATTTAAAGTATTTTGAAGTATAGTAAAGAGTTGGAATTAATGTAATTGATACCCAGAACGAAATAACCAACCCTACGGTTACAGCCATGGCTTGGTCATAGAACAATTCACCTGCAATACCACTAAGGAATATCAATGGCAGGAACACCGCACATGTAGTAAGCATGGATGATAGTAATGGCGTTATTACTTCATTTGTACCATAAACTACAGACTCCTCATTTGATGCTCCCCGCAGTTTCCACTGGGTGATGTTATCAATAACTACTATTGAGTTGTCAACCATCATACCTACCCCTAGGATAAGACCAGCCAGCGAAACTATATTGACCGATAGTCCTATTAAATGAAAAGCAAACGTTGAAATTATTAGCGAAACAGGAATTGTAACGGCCATGATAAATGGGCTACGATAATCGCCAATAAAAAGAAACATCACACCAACTGCTAAAATTATTCCAAGAATAAGTGAAGTTCGTAAATTGCTGATCGATAGATCCAGTATGTGTGATTGATCGTTGCTAATATGAAATTCAAGGCCAGGAAATTCTGATTTAAAATGGCTGAGCTGGTTCAATATTGCTGTCTTAAGTTCCGAAATTTTAGCATTTGATGTTTTAAGGACAGCAATACTGATGGAATGTTTACCATTAAATTTAAAATAACCGTCACTTCTTTGAGCGCATTGCGTAATTGTAGCAATATCCCCCAACCTAAAAACTCTACCCCCCGCCTCAATAAAAAGATTTTCAATATCATCGGGTTTACTTATTTCATTTTCAAAGCTAATATCATAAACTAACTGTCCTTGTTTGTATTTAATGGAGCCAAAACTATTCATTGCCTGTTCAATGGCGTTTCTTATTTGCTGATAGGTAACCCCTAGCATGGCTAATTTTGACTGATCGGGTATAACCCTAATTTCCGATTGCAATAAACCTGTAATATCAGTTAATGCCACTTCAGGAAGTTGCTCCAAACGCTTCTTAAAAACAAATTGAACAAGTTGGCTTAGCTCTACCATTCTATCTAAGCCTTTGGTAGTATCTTTATAGCATATATTAATGTTAAAAACTGGCAAATCGTTTTCACTCGTCTGGATCACCTGTGGTCGTTGAACTTCACGAGGAACAAACGACATAGCAAGATCAATTTTTTCATTGATATCAAAAAATGCTTTATCGCCATCAGTTCCATATTTAAACCTAATTGAAATAACCGCTTCATTATCGCGCGTTTCACTCTCTAGCGATTCGATTCTATTTACCTGTTGAAGGTAAAACCTGAAGGTTGATGTAACCGATTGTTCAATCTCTTTAGCCAATTTACCAGGGTAAGATATCTTAATGGTAATGGCAGGTGCATCTATTTCGGGTAGCAATGAAACTGGTATGAAAAAAAGCGAATATATACCAAGTAGTATTAAAGCCAGGTAAACCATTATAACACCAACTGGACGCTTAATAAGATATCGTACCATAGCAAATAATTATTTTCTTTTGAGTACACCGGGTAAAAAAGGCATAAAGATTATTAGAACTAGAGCGCTGAACGCCAATCCACCAATTGTACCAAGGGCTAATGAGTACCAAAAAGGCTCCTCGCCATATACCACAAAAGGCAATAAACCCAAAATTGTGGAAAGAATGGTTAATACAATTGGAATTAATTTGAACCGAAATGCTTTAACAAATTTGCTGGAAACATTTCCACGCTTGTTTTTGGTTAAGTTGTTTTGCTCATTTTGAATATAAATTACCGAATTTACCACTAATCCACCAAGCAACATAAACGATGCAATAGTACCCTGGTCAAAGGGTAGGTTAAATAGCCAATACGTAATAAAACATCCCACAAACGATAATGGAACAACCATTATTACAGCAAACGGTTGAATTAAGGACTCGAATAAGGCTGCCGAAATAATATAAATAAACAGTAACATTACTCCTACTAAATAATAACTCCAAAAATTCTTTTCATAAAACCAATTGTTATATGGGGTTTTAGCAGTAAATCCAACAGGTAAACTCGCATTAATCCTTTCAAGATTCTTTTTTAGTGTTTTTTCAACCAATTTGTCGGGTCCAATGTAATTATAGGCCAATGTAAGAACGTATTGCTGGTTTTCTCTATATATATTATCGGTGATTTTTCTACTAGAAATACTTGTTATGTTTCCAAGGCGAAAACTTACCGAATCAACAGTAATAATATGTTGGTCAAATTCAAAATCCGAAGGTGTATCAGTATCCTGAGTAATTTTTAAAGCCTGTACTTTGCCAGCAATGGGCATCCAACCAAACCACTCATTGTTTCCACTATAACTTGAAATGGATTGAAAAAGTTTTGAGCCATCAATGCTACGAAGCAGTAAGGGTTCACTATTGAATTTGGCATAGTTTTTCACTTGATCGACAAATAGCCATTCCTGCCCTCCGGTAATCCATACTGTTTTTACACGGGGATCATTTGCAATTGAATCAGCAAACTGTTTAGCATATGCCATTAGCATTTTATAGCTATACCCTTTAAGAACTATAATGGAATTTGCAAAACTCGATGAAGTTGAATTAGAGAACCCTAAGCCAACCCCGAAGATATAAAAATCAGCAGCGGCTTGAGTTAGCGATAATCGTTCAAGTTTTGCTTTTAGTTCAAAAGGGTACGAAGTATTTTCTGCCTCCCTATCAAAATAAATCTCCAGTGTACCTCTTTTCTTATTTACATTTGTTATTAAGGTCTCCACCCCTTTTTCTGAGAGTATATGTGATTCAAATATTTTAGCAATTGCATTTGCTTGCTCAAGGGTTGTACCTTGTGGAAGCTTATAAATAACAGTTAACTTAGTTCGTTCAGGAATCTCCCACATCTGATTTCTCCAAGCGCTGTTATAAAAAAGCCTAAGTGTTCCTCCCAAAGCTTTATCGATAAAAGGTTTGATGCTATATTGATAAGTATTACTCCCAATTGTGCTGTTATACAAACTAGCCAACCCTGTATTACCCTCAATTTTATCGGGTAGTAAGAAAATTGGAATCCCAATTATCAATATTCCTATAACCAAACCAATCCACCTGTAAGAATGAGCAAAATGGCAGTATTTCTTGTAAAACGTTATAATTCTTGAATAAATTCTTATCCTAGGAATTGTTTTGTTTTGGGTTGCTTCAAGCACAGGAAACGATTGAAATAGCGCAGGTGTCAGGAATAATGCAATTATAAGTGAAACGCTTAAACTGATTATAATTACCCATGCAAAATCAACAAGATTCTGCATCATCTTTCCTTCTATCAAAAAAATGGTTGCAAGTGCTGCTATAGTAGTTAATGTTGCTGCCAATAATGCTGTATATATTTTCATATTCCCTTTTCCTCTAAGATGGTCAAGGGTTACAAGCGTATTGTCAATAATTAATCCTAACGACAAAGCAAGACCTGAAAGGGAAAAAAGATGAATCTCAATCCTAAAAATAAAGTAAAGTAAACAAGCTATGGCAATATTTATTAATAGGCAAACTCCAATAATAAAAACATATCTCAGTTTACGGTAAGCCAATACCACAAATACCATAAGTAGGCTTAGCGATGCTATTGTTCGTATAATACTCCTCTTTAAATCGGAACGTAGCTGAACGGTTGAGTCAAAGGTTTTGCTGTACGATAAATCCTTAATACCATTTGCAATGGATTCAAACTCATCATATATACTATTTGCAAGTTTAATTTGGTTAACTTCAGGTATTGAAGAGATGATAAGATAAACAGCGGGTTTACCATTTATCCTAAACACTCTCTCAGTATCTCTTTGAATTTGCTCAACGTAAGCAATTTGCCCTAAACGTATTACTCTCCCATTTACTAATGCAACAGCAATTGAATCAAAATTTGTTCCAAGTTCGGGTCCCCTAACTGATACTGCAATGCAATTACCGCTTTGAGTTATGGTTTGCCCAACCCCTTCGTTTAAGGTGTAGTCCCTTAAGGCCATTGCTATACTACTTGGTGAAAGGTTATGTTTTTCCATTGCATCAGGGTTTAATCTGATTTGATAAATCAAGTCAGATGCCCCATGAATCTCAATTGATGCTATACCTTCAAGCGATGTAAGATGGGGTATAATTTTTTCCGCTGCAATTTGCTTCAACTGCCAGGTGGGTTTATTGCTCCAAAGGGTGTAAACCAAGAGTTGTTTTTTAAAGTTTTCGGACTGGCTTACATCTGATATCTCTGGGAATAAAAGCAATTGGGGTAAATTTGGATAGATTTGGCGAATTGCTGCAACAATTGATCTTTTCACCCTTTCCACATCTATACCCTTAGCAGCCTCCACCACAATTTCACCCCAACCCTCGCCCGATGTTGATTCAATTCTCTCAATACCATCAATTAGCGATATTACCGACTCAATTGGTGCAGTAGCCTCCATTTCCACAACATCGGGTTTATACCCCGGCATGGAAAAGCTTATGTAAATTTGATGGCCTGTTTCCGATGGATAAAGCCTCAAAGGCAAAACTGGCATTACCACAAAGCCTAGAATACCTAATAGAACAAATGAGAGTATAACAGCAAAAGGCTTAAACCCAAAGGGAATAAGCGAATCAGATCTTACATCATTGTTCTGTATTGCCATTGCGAGTGTAGGCTATAATGGCTGATTCGATTCCTTAACCCAGGCTTCATGGCCAATAGTTGCGTTTCCGCTCACAATTACACGTTCGCCTGGTTTTACACCATCAAGTATTACCGCTTCGGATGTATTTCGGGGGCCTACACTTACATATCGCCAAAGCGCTAAAGAATCCGACATTACAAATACTACATCACGGTCCTGCCTGCGAGTTATAGCATCAACAGGCAAAACAAGGGCATTGCTAATAGTATTCCGGATGCAAAGCTTTACATTCATTCCTGGAATTAGGGTAGAATTTTTGGGAAGGCTTGCAATTACACTAACCATTCCCGATTTATCAACTAATCGATTTATCTCTACTATTTTACCAATAACTTTTACCTGAGGTGATGATAGTGGCGACACAACCACCTCTGAGCCCAGCTGCGCCCATTCCAGTTCGGTTTCCATAACACCAAACCGTACTCTCAACGATGTTTCGTCAACTACTCTGCAAACCTGATTGTATGCCGATGATGGATTGTTGGGCTGAACCTCCAAATCTACTATTCTCCCCGATATCGGGGATTTTATCTCAGTCTTTGAAAGACTTATCATTGCTTCATTCACTTGCAGTTGAGCATCGAATAGTCCACTTCGGATACCAGCAGTTGTTCTAACTGTTAATGGTATATTTGCAGTATCGCCACTGGAGTTATATCCCAAAAGTATATCGGCCATCTCAACCCTTGCCCTGTTAAGGGCATTTTGCGCCTTTTGTAGTGCCAACCGCTGATCGGTATCGTCGAGCTTGACAAGTATTTGACCCTTACTTACCTCCTGCCCATTATAAACCATAACCTCCCTAACCATGCCAGGTTGCTCAAAGGGAACAATGGCCGATAAGCCAGCCTCAACCTTTCCATTGCACAGTAACTCATTGTAAAATGGCTTAACAGTAGCTACTACTGTGGTAACGTAAACAGGCGAAGGCGATAAGTTCGCCCCATTTTCTGATGTATCGCCTTCAGCAGTAGTTCTTTGGCACGATGTAATTAAATTTACTAGAAATAAGAGTATCGCCAATTGAATTAAAGGCAATTTTCTTCCAATAATAAGCTTTTTCATATATAATAAGTAGATAATATTTCATACAAAATTATCATTTTTTCATTGCCTCCAAGTATCTTTGCATTAGTTCTGGGTAAACAAATGGATCACCCTGAATTACAACCTTTTTATTTTCGTCTAGTAAAAATACATTTCTATCGGGTCTTAACTTACACAACCTATTCATTTTAGCTATCGTATCGTTACTGTCAATAACAAGTGCACCAATTGTTAGCAGCTCATGGTAGTAAAACTTAATAAAATATTTTGGGTTATCAGTCGAAATAATCAGTAGGGTTTGAAAATTACACAGATTATTAGTCTCAATAAAATCAGCCCATTTGTAAATTTCATGAATGCAAACATGACAATTTCCCCAAACAACTATCACAAATAGCGGCTGGTTAAGCTTAAAGAGTTTAACTGATTCAACCCTTTGCAAGCAGCTATCTACCACTATAGTTAATGAGTCGGTTATCACAAATTGCTCACTTACTATACTATCCTTGCACTTTTCCTTGGAAGCATTAGTTATGCATGAATGAAACAACACTATAATTAAACATAAAAAAAGAAATTTTATGGCATTCATTATTATTCAATGTGTTTCTTAAGATTGTATATGTAAATAGGATTCTCAATATCCGAAGTTAAAACATACATTAGACCATTTGCATCAATTTCCATACCCTGTATATCAATATCAAAATGTAATACTGTAAGGGGACGCAGGTTAGAATCGAATACTAGAACATCATGTGGGTAGTATATTTTGTAGTTATTATCATTAATTTCGATAAAATTTCCACCAAAATAGGGAGCAAAAAGTTTATTTCTCCATAATTTCAAGCCAGCAAAAGCTAAATAGTCTTGTTCTAAATTATTGCCCCCAATAAATACGGGTTGTTTCTCTTTATAGTTTTTTGAAAACTTATCTAGCAAAACTTTCGTATTTATATCAAACTTAAATATTCGATCGCGTCGTGCTAAAGCGCAATATAGGGTATTTGTTAAGGAATCAAAACATAAGTGATTTAAATAAAATATAGAACGTATGGGTTCCTGCAATCCATAATCCTTTAAGGGTTCACCGCCCAGATTTACAATATTTAAAGCCGAGTCCCAAGTTACAAATCTACCGTAATTTAAAGTTCCAGTTGAATAATACTTACCATTGGCTATTGGAATAAAAGAGTTAAAAAGTTGAGAAAAATCCTTGTAATCAAGGGAATAATCCTTTAAGGATAAATCACTCTTATGAATAAGTTCGCTTAAATCTATTTGGTAAAATTTACTACCTGCAACATCCAAAAGCCATATACTATTAAGCGGAACACTTGCAAAGGCCAAAACTGGATTTATGAACTCATTTGGACCACGACCAATTTGTCCAAAACTTTTAATATGGTGAAAATCTTTTTTGCAATAAATCTTTAAAAATGCAGACTCGTCGCCCCTATCATAAACAAAAAGGAGTGAGTCCGATACAATTATTTTTGAGGGTTGTATCAATCCAGTTAAATTCACCCTCATGGTAGGTATAAGAGACTCTTCTTTTGGAAAATCACAAAAATTGGTTTCATCCTTTCCTCTTGAACAGGAGAATAATATAATAGCAATGGCTATTAACATTACTTTACTAAAAACATCTCTCATGATAAACAATTTAAGCTATTCAATCATTTTAAGCTTTAATTTATGGGTTGCTTTATTTAGCAACCCATAAACTATTTATAACTGAACTTCAATTGGTTTAATTGGCCCTTTACTTGTAGCGACTGGATACCACCCCCAATACCAATTACAATCCATAAAGCAAAGACTCGATTCGCATGGTAAGCAGAGCAACACGTCATTTCCATCGCCTAGCCCAACATATGATTTTTAAAGTTGAAAAAGTTACTGTAATCACAAAAATTCCTGTTGCAACAATTGCTACTTTAAATCAATGAACTTAGTTTCATATTTTTAAAGGTTAATTGCAAAACTATTATTAATTAATTTGAATTTACTCCATTTCGTCCCTGTAGAGCCACCATGTGCGCCTACCACACCTGGTGGGTTTGTTACAAATGTAGAAAAACATTTCCTATCCTGTGCTTATTTCAATACTTTATGTTAAACATATATCTATGGGTAAATTTATCTCCCCCTACAAATAGGCAATTTTTTACGTATGTTTTACAACGATTATGAATTATTTGACATAAACTCATTCTTTCATAAGTCACGAGTTCCTGTGGCTACTAATCCAATTCTGGGCCATTCATAAAAACTCACTGTCCTACCTATAGCTCAAGGCGTTAATGTATTGATCAAGGCATTGGGGCTGCGACAGAGGATCGCCGTAAAGTGCTAGTTTTCCATGGTAATCAACCATAAAGGTTCTATGGTTTATGTTTGAAGAGAGAATGGAGTTTCCCCTTTCAAAAACGAAGGCAGTGTCGAGCAGCAATATACCTTGAGCGTTAATAGCTGGGTATAGCTCCCGGAAAAAGTAGGAAATAGCCCTACCCTCAATGTTTATTACAAAAACCTTACTCACTTCAGGAGGTAGGTTAGCTCGGAAGAGGCTGTCGAGTATGTTTAGCCTATAATAAATACACTTTACGCAGGTTGCATCGATAATGCTCACCATATAGTTTGAGCCTTCGATGATGTTAATTGCTGAATCTGCATTTACCAGCCCACCGTTTTTTACTTGCAAAAGTGTTCTGGGAAAATGAATAGGTTTGCCTATCAGGGTGTCTGGCTCTTCGGAACATCTATTGGTTGTTGAACTAGTATTGGAGCATGAAAAAAAAATAGCCAATACAAAGAGGTTAAGAATTCGAAACATGAAGATACGTATTTTTTAAATATTTTTTAGGTTTTGGATTTCCTGGTAGTCAAGCGTAAAGTACTTCAATGGTTCATCGGTTGCTTCTGCTGTGCCAAGGATTATTCGGTTATTTTCCTCATCAACTGCAAATTTTGTAAAATTAACACCTAACTCAATTGTTGCAACATAATCTCCTTCCTGGGTGAATATCAGCATTTTGCTTGGAGAATTACCCTTTTCCCGTTTGTTTACATCTGTAACAGTGGCGTTGTCGCCTACATATGCTGCAAGTATAAAGTTATGGTACGGTTTAACCCCTCCAAAAAAATATATGCTAGAGCCTAGTTTGTCTTTTTTACCCCAGTCGGGTCCGTATATATTAAATTTTAATGATCCATCAAGGTTACATATTGTTAATAGGTCTAACCAGTAATGAGCTTTATAATAGCAGCTGTATTCAAGGGAGATGCCAAAGCTCATTGTGGATAGGTATATACCTTGTGCATCGGGGTGTTCATAACCAAATTCGGTGATGGTATTGTTTCTGACATTCCATTTTGCTGTTTTTATTTCGAATGTACTAGGTGAAAGCGGATGCATGGCGATACCGAGCAATAGTGAATCATTCAAGGAATAATATTCCTGTAGTAGCAACTGACGATTGCGTGGTAACTGTTGAGAGGGTAGGTATTCGGGGTTACTTATCATGCTATCAATGGGGATTTCCCATACCACATTTTTACCATGATCGTTTAAGTATAATTTTTGTTTCAACCTGTCAGTGGTAAAATAACCGGCACGCGTAATTTCACCTGGACCTTTGCCTAGTTTTAAGGATTTGGCAATTAGTCTAAAATCATTTTTGTTTAACAGGTAGAAAACCCTGTCGTTAAAACCACTATAATCCTCAACAATTACAATTGAATCAGTTACTTCTATTCCCCCAACTTGCACTATCTCGCTAAATGGGATATCCTTAATTCTTTCTTTAAAAGAAACGATTCGTTTGTCAGGGTTAAATGTTTTGGCTCTATAGTCCTTGTTACATCCTGCAATAACAAGCGTGACCATTATTAAAACAATGTTGAACTTTTTCATAATCAATAGTTATTGAGGGAGAATCAGGATTTTGATACTCCCTCTCTAAATTATTATTGTTTTTTTATTTCAACTGGTTTCCACTTAGCCTCAGCCAGATTAGGGTGGTCTCCATTGCAGTAACAGTATTGTCCACATGGCTTACAACCATTGGGGCAATCAGGATTAATGGGTGTATTTGCCATTGATCTGCTTGCAAAATAACCAATTGTCAGGAATCCCATTAAAAATAATGACGTTAAAACTATCTTAACTCTACTCTTTTTCATATTGACTATTGTTTAGGTTAGTATACAAACTATAACTTACACCCTTTCGTCCCGGTGGTGTCTCCGGGTACGCCTCCCCCACCTGGTAGGCTTGGCACAAATGTAGTGAAACTTTTCCTATTCTGTTCCTATTATAATATTTAATATTAAACATACGTGTATATGCAAATTTACCCCCCCTACAAATAGGCAAATTTTTACGTATGTTTTATAACATTTATATAACATGTTACATATATTAATTTTTACATGCAAAAAGGTTTTAAACATCTATTTTTGGTATTAGCCCGTTTGGACTCTAGTGGCTGTAGAGCTGTATTAGCTCATTAAGATACTGGTTTACGAGCCCAGGCTGGTAGATTGGGTCGCCATAGGCTGCAATCCTACCATCTGCCACCATGAATACCCTGTTGTTGGGGTTGGCTGTTGCGTTGATGCCGTTGGCGCGTTCAAATTGGTAGCTCGTATCGGCTAGCAGCACGGCCCTGCAAACTCGTATTTCAGGGTATAGCTCGCGGAAGAAATGCCTTACTGCAATGGGTTTAATGTTTAGTACATATACCCGACCTACATATTCGGGTAAGTTATTGCATAATATGCTATCGACTGCGTTGAGATGGTAGACTATGCACTTGGGGCAACTGGCATCAATTATGGTAACAACGAACGGGGTTAAACCGATGTTCTCCAGAAGCGAATCAGGGTTATTGAGCTCTTCATTAGCTATTAGTGCCAGACCCTTAGGGAAGCTAATGCTCTTACCCAAAATGGTGTCTGCCAAACCCGGGTTACTGGTTCTGGGTCTTGGTGAATGGCTACAGGAAACCGCCAAACCAGTAATGGTAGCAAGCAAAATGGCAATACGCATGGCCTAACTTTTTCTTTATGGTTAGCGAATGTTGCGGAGTATTGGTTCTAGGTCGATGTAGCCTAGCATGGCTTCGCGCTCATAAAAGGTAAAAACTAGCCGCTGCTTCTGCTCATCGACGGCCATTCTATTAAATTTTTCACCAAATTCAATTGTTGCTAAATGTTTCCCCGAATTGTCAAATACTAGGACCCGAGAAGGCAAATTCCCTCTAGACCGCCCGTTACTGTCAGTTATATCGCTCACATCGCCTACGTAACTAACTAGAAAGTAGTCCTTATATACACAAATGTCATGGGAAAACTCATATTCTCCCATATCATGTTGATTCCAGTGTGAACCATAAATATTGCAACGTAGCGTACCATCGGGGTTAAGGATCGTAATTAAGTCTAGCCATAAGTAGCATCGAGCAAAACCGCCATCCTTTAGTCTAACAAGGTTTGATGAGGATATCGTTCTCCCTAATGCCTCCGGGTGTTCATAGCCCCATTCCGAAAATTCAAATGATCTAAGGTTTCCTTTTACAACCTTTTTTTCAAAAGTGCTGATACTTAAAGGGTGTACTGCTAGCGATACAGCTATGCTATCGTTAACAAAGTAGATATTTGATAGTATGTAGCCATCATTTATTAGAATTTCCTTACCGTTAATTAGATCTGGGTTGAGCAGCATTGAATCTAAGCTAAACATCCAAATACTACTACGGCCATTATCATTCACATAAACATGGCCACCATGCACAGTTACATCACCTGCGCGGATAATTTCACCTGGTCCCTTGCCAATTTTAAGGTAACCCTTGGCTTTGTCATAATTATCACCTGATAACTCGTAAATTACATGATCGGTATAAGCGCGATAGTCAAGAGCCCATAGGCGATTACCCGTATAGAATAATGCAGGCGATCCCATTGGAATACTCAAAGCGCATTCTCGTATATCTGGCGAATTCAATCGTATAATATATTGACCTGGGTTGTAATGCTTAGTATCACCATCCTTTTTACATGCTGCTATTGAACTGAATAAAATTAATAGTACGAATATCCTTTTCATCATTTAGTGAGAGTTTTTGTTAAAAACGATTCTCCACGCAACAATTCAAGCATGGAGAACCATAAAGTTTAAGCCACTTTACCAATTTTCATTAATTGTATTTTTTTCATATTTTCTAACTTTCCAATTTGCTTCTCTTAGATCTTTGTAATGTTGATAGCAATAACACCCACCGCTTCCCTCTTTACAACCATTGGGGCATTCAGGATTAATGGGTGTATTTGCAATTGTTCTGCTTGCAAAATAACCAATTGTCAGGAATCCCATTAAAAATAATGACGTTAAAACAATCTTAACTCTACTCTTTTTCATATTGACTATTGTTTAGGTTAGTATACAAACTATAACTTACACCCTTTCGTCCCGGTGGTGTCTCCGGGTGCGCCTCCCCCACCTGGTGGGATTGGCACAAATGTAGTGAAACTTTTCCTATTCTGTTCCTATTATAATATTTAATATTAAACATACGTATATATGCAAATTTACCCCCCCTACAAATAGGCAAATTTTTACGTATGTTTTACAACATGTATACAATATTTTTCATATTTTAAATTTTACATGTACTATAAAGTGATTTTTTAAACCAGTACTTTTATGCTAACAGCTACTGACTTTGCTTGCACGCGTTTGTAAACGCGTGAGGCATTCGCCATTCCGCCTGGTAACTTTAGTAAGTGCAGTAAAAAATCACTTGTTCAGGTAAGTACAAAAAATTTTTTATGTCCTGCTGAAGCGTAACTTTTGGCATGGACTCAACTCAACCTTGCTTTCGTGCGCGTCAACAGAGGCGCGTCAACAAACTACAAGATGGAACAAAAACTTCAAGTGGCAACCCCTTATTTTATTTTATTAACCGTTTAGTAGTGATAAATTTATTCAATTTGAAAATTTACCTTTATTAACTCATAATCATTAAGGGCATTGGATATTATCACAGCATCTATGTAATTAAAATTATTTAGGCTCTAGACTATAAAATATTTTTCAACATTATGATAATGATGTTTTGTTGGAACGGGAAATAACTCGTTTTTTGAGTTATTCACGTTTCAACAAAAGCACTAGTTCTTTGAACATCTGTTCTTCCGACTTTTTCCATCGCCATTCGCACTCCTTTAGGTGGAGGTCAAAGTGGGCTTTCACTCCGTTGAACTTGGACAATCGCCTTTTGGTGAAACTCCAGAAAGATTCAATGCCATTGATGTGAACGCCTTTCCCGTCAGAGAAATGCTTGGACTTATTGACCCTGAAGTGCTTGCTATAGCCTACGTCAACCAGCCCATCATACCCCCTCCAGCCATCGGAGTAAACCACCGCATCGGGGCTTACACGTTTGAGGATTACCTGTTGAAGCGATTTGCGGCTGCTGTCGGGAATGAGTTCGGTGTATACCTCTCCGTTGCGTTCGAATACACCAAAAACTGGACGCTTCCAGGTTCCCTGCCCCCCTTTATGAATACCCACTTTGCTTCGGATGCGCTTAGATCCGAAGTAGGCCTCATCAAATTCTACTTCTTTCGTGAGCAGTATCGCCTGAAGGGTCTCAATCCTTGAACGATATATGGCTTCCCAAAATATCTTGTATAGCCGATTTATCGTATTCCGGTTAATGCCTAATAGGTATGCGGTTTTTGTGGCATCAACATCGACGCAAAAATGTCGAAGAACTTTTTTAATTTTATAATCACTGATTTTACTATATTTTACAAGGCTCATAGGACAAAGTTATTAACTTTTCCTAGTCTTAAGCCTAATTAATTATTAGTCCACCAGTCGATAAATAAAGTAATTGATTCTTTCTCATTTTTTTCAATAATAATAAAACTTTTATTTTCCCCGTTTTGGAAAAAACATAGAAAAGGTTTTATAAAAATAGAGTTTTTTACTTTAACAAATTTATCAAGATTCCTGACAGTTAATATGTTATTATTAGGGAAGGTAAAAAGTGTTTTTCTTAAATACTTCTCATCGCATACGATAAATAATGATTTATTAATTAATTTTTTATTAATTATATTATAAATATTGCTGTAACATTGAGAACAACATAAACTTGGTATAAATAGAAAAAAGGATTTTTTAGGTAGTAAATTTAAATCTAATTCAGATCCATTGGGTTTTAAATAAACAAAATTATTGATCTTATTTTCAATATTAAATCTATAAATTAACAAATCATTTTCTGTATTCTCAATTTTGTTGTTATTACAACTTATTATATTAACAACAAAAATTAATACAAAAAGAAAACAAATGTAATTCTTTCTCATCTTTAAATTCTTAAATATACAAAGTTTATTCGAAAAATTATTTATTAATCTTAAAAATAACTTGGGTATACTATTTTGTTATTAAAATTTAATTGCGCTCTCATTTACTACTAAAATTAAAGGGTTCGCAGTTACACTTATTGATTTTAATCTATTTTGCAATATTGATTCTAAATAGAGTTCATTTTCTTTGATATAGTATGGTTCCAGTATAAAAAACAAATTTCCATTAATACAACCTTTAGGGATAACATCAAAGGAAATTTCTAATGACTTGTTCCCTATTTTGATTTTATCAAATATCTGCGTTGTTTTTAATTTTTTGTTATAAATATATATGTACCATTTATTTTTCAAAAAAGTTGATGAAATTAAATATTTTTCAGTTTCATAAAATGAAATAACTCTAAAAAATATATTTCTTTTGTTAGCTTCATCTACAAATTCATATACTTCTGAAAAACTATTATTAAGTAACGTTTCATCTAAATTATTTTCGCCAAAATCAAACTCTAAAACATTTTTCAGTTTTAAATTAGTATAATCAAATTCATAAACTAAATTACTAGCGCTATATCGTAACTTAATGCTTTTATTATATGTTGATATATTATTCCAGTCGTCAAAATATAGGAAGTTTGAATGGTTTTCGGGATATGGTAATTGATAATCAGAATGTTTGCCTGTTTTAATATTGAAAAGTGTAGCCTTGTAAAATCTTCCGTTAATAGGAAAACTCCCATGAAAGAAAAGAATAAGAGAATCATTTACAACAGAAAAGTCAGACGGGTTGGATCCAACATCGATTGTAAATATTGTTTTCCCTTCAAAACTTATTTTATGCAACTTTCTTGCTCGTCGATCAATAAAGTATACTCCTTCATCATTTGCTCTTATGGCATTTACTGATATGTACTCTGAAGGTCCTTTCCCTCGTTTACTTAAATCAATAAAGGATTTATCGTTATAATTAAAAAGTCGAAGTGCGCCATCATAAATTATAATATAATCTTTTAAAATGCTAATTTTCTCTATTTCACCTATTAAGCAATTAAAGTCTGATAGATTAAATGCCTTTGTGTATTCTGGGCTAATTTGAATTTCTAAAGTATCTGTTTTACTAACATTCACTATCGTTTTTTCTGCAAAATCAAGTGCTTGATCATAACAACCAAATAACAACAAACAGATGAGTGATAAAAATAAGCAATTTTTACTTAAAATATTCATCGCTCTTTATTTTTTAGTAATTATTTAAATAGGCTTTAGGAATCATCCTAGAGCCTATTTCTATACTATTTACAATTTACACTGCATTTAGAGTAACTAGTACAACCACAAACATATGAGCCATCTTGGGTTTGAAGCAATGGCCTTTTACTATCATCATCAGGCATTGATAATTCTTCTAGGTTACTGCATTCTGCTTTTGTATGAACTGATGTTTTGTAAACAATAACAGCAGAAGCGATTACTACTAATACATAAATTAAAACTAATTTACTCTTTTTCATTTGTTTATTTTTTAATTAGTTAAACAACAAATCATCAAATATCACCCTTACGGCCCGGTGGTGTCTCCGGGTGTGCCTCCCCCACCTGGTGGGCTTGACACAAATGTAGTGAAACTTTTCCTATTCTGTTCCTATTATAGTATTTAATATTAAACATACGTCTATGTGCAAATTTACCCCCCCCTGCAAATGGGCAAATTTTTACGTATGTTTTATAACACGTATGCAATATTTTACATATATTAAATTTTACATGTACTAAAAAGTGATTTATTGAACCTGTATTTTTACCCTAGCCGCTATTGACTATTGCTTGCGCGCTTTCATAAACGCGTGCAGCATACGCCAATCCGTCCTTTAACATCTAGAAAATGTTGTAGTCCCCGTTCAGGTAAGTACAAAAGATTTTTATTTCCGACTGAAGCGCTGCGTTGGGCATGGACTCTAAACAACCTCGCTATCGCACTCGTCGGTAGATGCACGCCAACAAGGGAGTATTTATTGCCGTTAGGGTCTGCATAGCCATGGAAGAACCCCTAATTGGCCTTTGGGTTCATTAATCGATTTTTATAGCTGTTAAAAACAACCCGGTTCACTTCAACCTCTTTGGGCTTATAAACATACAGGCACCGAACCTCCATGGTGCTGTCGGAAATAAAAACGCTTGGTGGAAGCCTTCTGAACAGTGAATCTACCATCGTTCCTGTCCCTGAAAGGTTGTATACCTCAACCTTTTTCTCCAGCTTATGGTAAATGTAGGTGGGTTCACGGTTATCGGTATAGTTTGACAGTACAACTACTCGGGAATTTCCAACCTCCTTGCCTAATTCCCTTATAGCATTTACCAGGCTATTGATGCATGCCTCGCAATCCTCATCATCAAAATAAAAGAAAATCTTTTCTGCTTTACCAGAAGCGAAAACCTTTTTTTTAAGGTCACTGTCAAGCTCAATGACCTTTTTACCCTCAAATAAAAACTGAAGGTAAACATCACCTGTAACTGTGTTTAACCTGGATACATTAGATTGGTTTGCCTTCTCACACTGGTCTAAACTACTACTAAGTCTTGCGTATTCAACTTTAACCTTATAGAAACGGTAGCAAAGTATGACAAAAGCAGTAGCTAACGCGACCATAAGAATAGTCCTATTCTCTATCCTTCCTAACATATGCGGTTTACTCCTTTAAGTCGTAAATGGCAATCTGGTAGGTATCGGAGTCCTCGTTGTAGAGCACCGTGTAGAGTTTGTTGCCCTGCATGCAAACAGGCTTCCCAAAATCAGCAATGGGGCTTAGGTCGTTAATGAGCAGTCCATTATTTAACACCTTATTAAATTTGTCGTAAACAACATAATATTTATTTGGAGTTGATGTTAAATCATAACTAAAAAATAAATATTTGTTATTTTCATATAAATCACCAAGCCCTTTTGCATATTTTCCACTGTTGGCAATATCAATAAGTTTTAGCAAATAATCGCTACTTACAGGAAATTTATCAATTATTTTGCTGTACTCTTTTAGAACGTTATCAGGGAATTTAAAATTTTCAAAATTTATACGATATTTTAATTTAGCATAATTTGTTCTTGTGTCAAACTCAAAAATATCTTCCGAGTAACTTCTATTGAAAATAATTTTTTTTTCAAATTCATTAAAACAGTTTCTTTCTGCAAAAAACAAATATAATAGATCAGAATTATCTATATATGAATTAATATGATTACCCAATGTATCAACTAAACTAATAGTTCTATAAATTTTATTTTCAAAAGGAGAATTATCGTTAAACAGTAAGTAATGATTATCACTAATTTTAAAGAAATTTCTTTGACCGTTTATTTTAACTCTCATTTTCCGGATTGGTTCTAACTCTTTATTATATACTAAAATTTTGTATCCTGCAACATCCAAAACTTCAATAGTTTCATTTAAAGTATCAATATAAAAGTCAACTATTTCTGATACTTCCAAAGGTCCCTTACCATAGTTATTTGAGAATCCAACTAATTCTCCTTTATAATCAAATATCAGTATTTTAGATAACTTTTTATCAAGAAATACAAATTTATTTTCTAAGATACGCATTTTACTTATTTCTCCAATTACAGTCTTATTTTTATTTTTAAGTGAAACATAGGAAACACTATTTGAAAACACTGATGATTTAAGTGTTATTTCTAGGTTGGTTTCAATGTTTAAAATTTCAAAAGCATTATCACTTTGCTCTTTACAAGAGAAAATAAATAATGCAATTAAGACAAGATATTTCGTTTTCATAATTTTTATAATTGAAATAAATTTTATTAGAAAAAGGGGGTAGGCTCCCCCTTTATTGATTAACATAACCCTTGAGCATGAACGTCACAACCTGAACCTCCCTCAAAGCATCTGTAAACATAATGACTACCTGGGCATTTTATTGCACCAGGTTTATATCCTTGCACCCCATCAGAAGGTGCAATCTCATCTACTGATTTAATTTCTGCGTTCAGACTTTTGCTTGTACATAGGGTTATTGCAAAAAAAACAATACCTGCAGATACTAAAATGCAAAAAACTTTTTTCATAGTAGTTTAACTTTTGTGGTTTTAAAATAATTTTTGGTTCCACCCTTTCGCCCCGGTGGTGTATCCGGGTGCACCGCCCCCACCTGGTGGGCTTGGTACAAATGTAGTGAAACTTTTCCTATTCTGTTCCTATTATAATATTTAATATTAAACATACGTGTATATACAAATTTACCCCCCCCTACAAATAGGCAAATTTTTACGTATGTTTTATAACATTTATGTATTTTTTTATGTATATCAATATATGGATATTTAAGTCAACACAACATAGGCATCGTCAAGTAAAATTACAAAATACCAAAGTCTAAGAGGCTATTAAAACGAATGCATACAGAGCTGAAATACAAAAAGATTCTTATATACCATTGATTCATAACTTAATAAAAAAACCGGAATGTATAGGATTCCGGCTCTTAATTTTATGTATTATATACAACCTAAAGGTTTTCCTTAATATAGTTAGTCATAAGCGTGTAGAGGTGCATAGTAGTATTTCCGCCACGTATGCCGTGGTTTTTGTCAGGATATACCATTACGTCGAACTGCTTGCCGGCCTGAACCAACTTCTCTATCATTTCAACTGAGTTCTGGAAATGAACATTATCATCGGCTGTGCCGTGGATTAGAAGGAATTTGCCCTTTAACTTGTCAACATGGTTAATTGGGGAGTTATTATCGTAGCCCAAAGGGTTATCCTGGGGTAGGCCCATGAAACGCTCGGTGTAAATTGAGTCGTAGTAGCGCCAGTTAGTAACGGGTGCAACGGCAATGGCCATGCGGAATACATCGGCGCCTTTGAATAGGCAAAGGCTCGACATGTAGCCACCGTAGCTCCAACCCCATATCCCTATTCTGCTGCCATCCACAAAAGGAAGGGTTTGCAGATATTTAGCGGTTTCAATCTGATCAATGGATTCGTAATATCCCAGTTGCCCGTAGGTCATCTTCTTGAACTGCTCACCTCGTCCGCCAGTGCCACGACCATCGACACAAACAACCATGTAGCCTTGGGTTGCCAAGTACTCATCCCAACCAATACGGAAATTATCAGTAACCGACTGTGAGCCTGGGCCACTGTACTGGTACATCATAACCGGATAGCGTTTGGTGCTGTCAAAATTAAGGGGTTTAACCATATAGCCATAGAGCTCAACTCCCTCGGAGGTTTTGAAGGTGAAAAACTCCTTCTGGGGGATATCGTATTGCTCAAGCTTTTCCTTAAGTTTTTGGTTATCCTCCATCACTCTTACCTGTTTCCCATTTGCTTTGTAAAGGGTAACGCTCAGGGGCGAGGTAATTGAAGAGTTGTATACCATGTAATACTTATAGTTTTTTGTAAAAACTGCGCTATTCGTTCCACTGTTCGGGGAAAGTTTTCGAATTTGTCCTTTAGAATCAACTGAAAAAATAGCCTTCCGCAACGGGGTTTGGTCGTAGCCAAGATAGTAAATGGTTTTCTCCTTTGGATTATAACCGCTAACCGATATCACCTCGTTTGAACCACTTGTGATTTGTTGGATTGCTTTGTTTTGCCAATCGTATAGGTAAATATGTTTATATCCATCGCGTTCAGATGTTAAAATAAAGCGTTTCCCATCGGGGATAATGGTTAGATAATCATCGGAAACCTCCTCTATGTAATACTTATTTGTTTCTGTAAACACACTTTCAGAATTGCCGCTTGCTGCATCGGCAATTAGTATGTCAATTTGATTCTGAAGTCTATTGAGCCTAATCATACAAAGTTTATCGGAGGTAGGCATCCACTTTATACGCGCAATGTACTGGTCAGTATTTGGGCCAACATCCATTTGGTTTGTTACTTTGCTATCTAGGTTGTACACATGAATTGTTACAATGGAATTATCTTCACCAGCCTTAGGATATTTAAAGGTATAGTTCTCGGGGTATAGATTACGCTCGTACATGGTCATGTTAAACATCTTAACACGGCTTTCATCAAAGCGGAAGTAAGCAAGTTTTTTGGAGTCGGGCGACCACTGTAAACCTGTGGTAAGGGCAAACTCCTCCTCGTAAACCCAATCGGCTGCCCCGTTAATAATACTATTATACTCGCCATCGGTTGTCACTTGAATCTCTTCAAAGTTATTCAAGTCAACAATATAGATATTATTGCTACGAACAAAGGCCACCTTGCTGCCATCGGGCGAGAACGCTGCATTCATTTGTGGTCCGTTCGACGATAATCGCCTTAACTCTTTGGTTTTAATGTTGTAAATAAAATTTTCAGCGGTGTAGGAATGGCGGTAGATGGATTGTGGATTGGTTTCAACCAACATCTTGGTTTCATCGGCTGAGAGTTGATAACCCGACATTGCATTTAGGTCTGGCACATCAAAAACTGTAGGGTCGAATAATACTTCTACCTGATCGCCCGTGGCAAGTTTAAACTTAGCCACTTGTCGTTTATCGTTTAACGCTGAGTAGTACTCATCATCGTTCATGGGTGTAAGCCCCCAAATACTTTTTGAGCGGAATGTACCCTTTTTAAAAAGATCGTCCAGGGTAATTTGCTGCTTGGCAACCTGTGCCGTTGAAAGCTGAAGCCCAGCAACTAAAACTGAAAGCAACAAAAGAATTACTCTTCTCATACGCATTGGTTTTGGTTTTCTATTTTGATATCAAAGTAAGCCAAATGTTTAAATCCGATTAGTCAGTAATACGGTTTTAACCATGGCACTAAGGTAGCAATAAAAAATTCACTGCCACATGACAAAAAGCAATAGTTTTAAATCGATTGCGGATGTTAAAAGGTGTGAAAACCAAACTTTTGTTCCCCTATTCCATTTTTTTTAATACTTTTGTAAGCTCACGAAGAATTTGTTGAAACAAAGTAAATAAAACCCTTTAAGTTTAATTAAAAACTCAAAAATAGATGTCGAAAGTAAAGAGAGTTTACGTCTTTGGAAACAAGACGGCCGAAGGAAAAGCAGACATGAAGAATCTGCTTGGCGGTAAGGGTGCAAACCTTGCAGAAATGTGCTTGTTAGGTTTACCAGTACCCGCAGGTTTTACCATTACAACCGATACCTGTAATGAGTATTACAAGAATAACCATGAGCTACCTGCCGAATTGATCCCTGAAATATGGGATGCCATGGCAAAGGTTGAGCAGATGATGGGCATGAAGTATGGCGATGCAGAGAATCCACTTCTAGTGAGCTGCCGCTCAGGTGCCCGCAAGTCCATGCCCGGTATGATGGACACCGTACTGAACATTGGTCTTTGCTCTTCAACAATTCCCGGTCTTATTAAGAAAACCAACAACCCAAGATTTGTTTGGGACTCGTACCGTCGTCTAATTATGATGTATGCCGACGTTGTGATGGAAAAGGCGGAAGGCATTGAGCCAGTTGATGGTAAGGGAATCCGCAAGCAACTCGATGATATTCTCGACGAATACAAACATAGCAAGGGATACAAGAGCGATACAGATTTAACTGCCGACGATCTTAAATTCTTAGCTGAGGAGTTCAAGAAGCAGGTTAAGAAGGTTCTTGGCAAGGAATTCCCCGATGATGCTAAGGAACAACTCCTGGGTGGTATTAAAGCCGTGTTCAAGAGCTGGAATGGTAAGAAAGCCGTTTCGTATCGTCGTATTGAGGGTATTCCCGATGATTGGGGAACAGCCGTTAACGTTCAAACCATGGTATTCGGTAACATGGGCGATACCTCAGCCACCGGTGTAGCCTTTACCCGCAACCCTGCAACCGGCGACAATGTATTCTATGGTGAATGGCTTATCAATGCCCAGGGTGAGGATGTGGTTGCCGGTATTCGTACGCCAAACCCTCTTAACAACGACACCAAGAACGAGCAAAATAAGCATCTTCCCAGCATGGAGGAACTTATGCCAGGCACCTACAAGGAACTGGTTGAAATCCGCAACACCCTTGAAAAAGCTTTCAAGGATATGCAGGATATTGAGTTCACCATTCAGGAAGGTAAGCTATACATGTTACAGTGCCGTGCCGGTAAGCGTACAGGTACTGCTGCCCTGAACATGGCCATGGATATGCTACACGAAGGATTGATCGATGAAAAGACCGCCGTTCTTCGTGTTGACCCCATACAGCTCGATGAACTACTTCACCCCATTTGCGATCCCAAGGAAGAAGCTAAAGTAACTCCGCTTGTAAAGGGATTACCCGCTGGTCCTGGTGCAGCAGTAGGTAAAGTTGTATTCACAGCCGAAGATGCAGTGGCATGGGCACGTAAAGGCGAAAAGGTAATCCTGCTCCGCGAAGAAACCAACCCCGAGGACGTAGAAGGTATGCGTGCCGCAATGGGTATTCTTACCGCTCGTGGAGGTATGACCTCACATGCAGCTCTTGTTGCTCGTGGCTGGGGTAAGTGCTGCATTGTTGGTGCAGGAGCACTCAAAGTAAATGCTGCTGATAAAACTGCCAAGATTGAAGGTTCAAGCGTTGTTATTAAAGAAGGTGATATTCTAACCCTCAACGGTACCAAGGGACACGTATATAATGCTGAACTAAAACTTATGGAAGCCACTGAGAATCCTCGCTTCCAGGAGTTTATGAAGTTGGTTGACAAGTACCGTAAGATGGGTGTTCGCACCAATGCCGATACCCCTGAGGATGCCAAGGTAGCACGTGACTTTGGAGCCGAAGGTATCGGTCTGTTCCGTACCGAGCATATGTTTTACGGTAAGGGTTCCGAAGAGCCATTGTTCTTGCTCCGCAAGATGATTCTTAGCTCAACCGAGGCAGAGCGCCGTAAGGCATTGGATGAGCTATTCGTTTACGTTAAGCGTGATGTTAAGAACACCATGCTTGCCATGGACACCCTACCCGTTACCTTCCGTCTGCTCGACCCACCCCTACATGAGTTTGTACCCCAAAGCCCCGAAAAACAAGCTGAACTAGCCAAGGCTTTAGGAATAACAGTTGAAGCAATTGTTAAACGTGGCGAGGCCCTTCACGAGGTTAACCCCATGATGGGTCACCGTGGCGTGCGCCTTGGTGTAACCTATCCCGAAGTTTCCGAAATGCAGATCCGTGCCATTTTTGAGGCTACAGCTGAGCTGATGAAGGAAGGCAAAACTCCTAAGCCTGAAATCATGGTACCCGTTACCTGCGATGTATCGGAACTCGATTTCACCAAGAAAATTGTTGACCGCGTTTACGCTGAGGTTTGCAATAAGTTTGGCATCAAAGCCATTGAGTATAAGTACGGCACAATGATTGAGATACCTCGCGCCTGCTTACTTGCCGACAGAATGGCAAAAACAGCCGAGTTCTTCTCCTTTGGTACCAACGACCTCACCCAGATGACCTTTGGTTTCAGCCGTGATGATATTGGCGGATTCCTCCACGATTATCTGGATAAGAAAATGCTTGCAGCTGACCCATTCCAAACCATCGATCAGGATGGCGTAGGCCAGCTAATTGAGATGGCAGTGGCCAAGGGCCGCAATACACGCCCTGAACTTAAGGTAGGTATTTGCGGCGAACAGGGTGGCGATCCTGCTTCGGTTGAGTTCTGTTTCAAGAACGGCTTAACCTACGTAAGCTGCTCACCATTCCGCGTTCCCATTGCACGCCTAGCCGCTGCTCAAGCAAGTATTAAATACGGAAAGTAATTCTGGTATAATATTTGTACGAAAACGCCCTGAAATCAGGGCGTTTTTTTATACTTTTGCGTATTACAATATTTTTTATGTATTTAAAATTAAGGTATTACCTGTTTATACCCTTACTCTTATTTATAGGGAAAACGAATATAACATTTGGACAAGATCCTGTAATCGATTCAGCATGGGTTATATCAACCTACAACTACCTTTTAATGGTTGAAGCGGATTCAGGCAATATTGAAAAAGTTAGAACGCTATTATACCTTGGAGCCGACCCAAACACAAGCGATGAAAACGGTGTAACCCCATTGATGTTTGCAGTTCAATCGGGCAACATAGATTTAGTAGAATTGCTCATTGATAATGGGGCAAATGTAAACGCTTACCCTACCAATGGCAACACGGCTCTCCATGCTGCTGTTATAGCTGCAAACGATAGTGTTGCTGAGTTGCTTATTAAAAAGGGGGCAGATGTAAATGCCAAAAATGTGAAAGGGCTTACCCCTCTGCATTTTGCTGTGTGGTATGGACTCCCATACCTCACCGACATCTTAATCTACTACGGCTCCGACCTTAACGCTATTGATTACCAAGGAAATACACCACTAATGCTGTCTGTATACAGCGGAGCAAAGCTAAGCACAAGGTTACTCCTTGAGAATGGCGCCAACCCAGATATACCCGATAATAAGGGGGTGACACCCTTGATGGTTGCTGCACAATTCAACGATACTGTTATCTGCAACTACCTTACTACCTATGGTGCTGATTTATCGCTCTGCGATTCCAGGGGTGCTAATGCCCTTTGCTATGCTATTGCCAATAAATCGAACGAAATTGTTAAATGTTTGAGCGAATTTGATGCCCTTAAGTTCCCTCTTAAAAAGAGTTATTACCAAATTGCCCGCGAATACAACAATAAGGAAGCCATGCAGTTTTTTGCCAGTAATGGAATTAAAACTAAAATCAAACCATCAATTACTTCAGTTTACTTTGGCATAGGAACAAGCTTTTCAAAACATGAGTTTCTATTAGGCTATCATTTGGGGGTTTTTGAACAAATAACCCAAACAGAGTTCTCGCTGGGTTACCTCTACCGGCCATCTGCAACTGCCTCGCTAACCACTATCGACGGACAACTTTACCAGTATTGGGAAAAGAGAAACATACTACAGCTAAACATCCGCAAATACTATAACCTGTTTAGCTACAAAGGGAAAAACATTATTTCGTTTGCGGCAATTGGTGCAGGACCAGCGTTCCGGAACTACAGGGGAACATCCTCGAACCCGAAAACACATTTTACAACCAACTTTTCTGGGGGTCTATCGATAAAAGGTGATGCAATGGAGTATTCGATAGGTGTTGGGTATAATTTTTATAAAGAGCTTGGAGTATCACCCTATTTCTACACCATATCAGCCAAAATCCATTTTAATGTGTTAAATCCTAAGGTTGTATACAAAAATGTAAAACATGTTCAGTAAGATATTTAAGTTACTAACCATTTTGCTAATTGTTCTGGCGCCCTACTCCTGTGAGGAAATGGAGTTCTTTATAGTTAACTGCGATGAGTGTTATGAATTGAAACCTGACAAAATTGATGTTCGCCTAAAATTCACCATTAACAATGAGAACCAAGTAGTTTACTTTGAACTATACAGTGGAAATCCTGAAAACGGAGTTTTGTTTTTTAGTGGAAATACTACCATAAGCGAAAAAGTATTCCAGTTCGATGCCAACTCGTACTACTCAATAAAAGCGTATTACACAAGTAAAGGAAGGCAAATAATTGTAATTGATGCAACTACAGTTAAACTAAAATATGATAAGTCGTCGTGCTCCAGCCCCTGTTACACAATTTCAGGCGATATACTTGATGCTCGCCTCAGGTATTAAAACATGTTTTTTAGCAATGTTTTAAAACCATGTTTTCAAACTACTAAAAACCAACCGATAATTCAAAACAATATTAGTTACTTCGCCGTAAGTATTAGTGTTTAGCAAGTATCAGTATAAATATAAAATTGATTACGGTGAAGAGACAACTGCTTATCAGGGATGTAACCCTTAGAGATGGACAGCAATCGCTGTTTGCCACCCGAATGACTCAGAAACAGGTTGAAAGGGTATTACCTTACTACCGTGAAGCCGGGTTTTACGCCATGGAGGTATGGGGTGGTGCCGTTCCCGACTCCGTAATGCGATATCTGAACGAAGATCCATGGTATAGGCTCGAAAGCATTAAAGCTGCTATTGGCGATACTTCAAAACTCACGGCCCTTTCCAGGGGACGCAATCTTTTTGGGTACAACCCATATCCCGAAGAGGTGATTGAAGGATTTAACCGCAATGCGGTTAAATCGGGGATTTCCATCATGCGTATATTCGATGCCCTTAACGATACAGAGAATATTCGCAGCACCGTAAAGTATGTAAAGGAAAATGGAGGCATGGCCGACTGTACCGTTTGCTTTACCGTTGACCCTAAATTTTCCCGTAAGGATAGGATTAAAGCCATGCTAAGCGGTAAAACCTTACCCCGTAAAATCTTTACTGAAAAGTATTATATAGCTAAGGCCAAGGAGCTCGAGGCCATGGGTGCCGATATGATTACCCTAAAAGATATGGCCGGATTGGTTACCCCTGAGCAGTCGGCTGCAATTATTTCGGCGCTAAAACGCGAGATTAAAGTGCCTATCGATTTCCATACGCACTGTACACCGGGTTATGGTTTGGCATCAACCCTTACAGCCATTGTAAATGGGGTTGATATTGTTGATACTGCCATATGGAATTTTGCTGGTGGTCCAGCAGCACCAGCATTTGAACTTATTCAGATTTTCTGCGATAAAATGGGGATAGATACTGGTGTTAACCTGAAGGCTGTAGCCAGTATTAACGCAGAACTTAAAACCATTCGCACAGAGCTAAAGGAACTTGACACCTACGAGTTACCCATTGACTTTGATATAACCAGCTATAATCTCCCTGCACGTATCGATAACCTGTTTGAGCAAGCCATTCTGTTTGCCCAGTCGGGCAAGTACGATGCCCTACTTGATGCTTGCCAGGCCATAGAGCGTTACTTTAATTTCCCCGAACCCGATGAGAACGTTAAAAACGCTGAGATTCCGGGGGGAATGTACACCAATATGCTGGCACAGCTCAAGCAGCTAAAGCTTGAAAACCTACTTCCAAGGGTGCTAGAAATCATCCCAACCGTAAGGCTCGACGCCGGTTGCCCTCCGCTGGTTACACCCACCAGCCAGATTGTTGGTGCGCAAGCCGTAAACTGTGCTATTGACGAAAGTAAAGGACAGCCCTTCTACACCAATAAATCCATACAGTTCGTAAACCTTGTTAAAGGGATATACGGGAGAACTCCCTTACCAATTGACCCGCAATTCCGCTTGAAGATTGCCGGCGTAGCCGAGGAAACCCCTTACGACACATCTAACTACAAAAAACAGCCAAACCCAGCGTTCCCTGAATATGGTGAGAATGTGAAATTGGCCATGAACGAGAAGGAAGAATTGCTGCTTGAGCTATTCCCTACCGTAGCGGAAAAATATCTTCGCGATAAAGTGGTAAACCATTATGAGTCAATTAAGCGCCAGAAGGAGGAAGAGGTTCAGCGTAAAATTCAGGAGGAAAAACAAAAGTACTACTCAATGACCGAGGAACAACGCTGGAAAAGGCTTCTGGATGGATTACAGCAATATTTCTGTTAACTTCAATAGGTTTAGGTTAAAAGTTAGGTTGAAAAAAAGGGGCTCTTGCCCCTTTTTTATTTTCGTTCTATTTCGTTGTTCATGGGTGTTATATCAATACTCGTGTCGTAATCGCCCAGCAAATGCTTGCAGAAGTAATCGCCGGTAAGCCAGAAATGGTACTCGGTCATGTCGCCATAGCCATGTCGCTGGCCAGGGTACATGAAGAAATCGAAACGTTTATTGGCCTTAATCAGAGCATTGGCAAGCCTAATGGTGTTTCCCGGATGAACGTTATTATCTATTTCGCCAGTAGTAATAAGTAGATGCCCTTTAAGGTTCTTAGCAATTTCAGAGTTCTTATCGATGTTGTACTCAAACGTTACATTACCGGCCGTATCGGCAATTTCCTTAACGCCATGGTGTTTTTCACTCCACCAGCGGTTGTAGATGTTATTCTCGTGGTTGCCGGCATTAGCCACTCCAACCTTAAAGAAATCGGGGAAGGTTAGCATGGCTGCTGCAGTCATAAAACCGCCACCTGAATGGCCATGGATACCCACACGGTTAATATCAATATATTTATGTCGATATGCCAACTGCTCAGTAGCAGCCTTTTTATCCGCTAAGCCATAGTTGCGCAGGTTGCCATAGCCATAGTTATGATACCACTTTGAACGAGCAGGGTGTCCACCCCGATTACCAACGGTAATAACTATAAATCCGAACTGGGCCAGCCTATCGGTTCTATCCATTCGTGCGGAGAACGACTTATTCACCGCCTCGGTCTGTGGGCCAGGGTACACGTAAAGGATAATGGGGTATTGTTTAGTAGAATCGAAATCGAAAGGTTTGTACATTACGCCATACAAATCGGTAATGCCATCGGCAGCTTTAACGGTAAATGGCTCGGGGAATTTGTAGCCAGCCTCGAATAGCAGTGTTAAATCAGCCTTTTCAAGGAAAAGTAAATCGTTGCCCTGATTATCAATCAATTTGGACTCCGGAATAGTATTAACCCGCGAATAGTTGTTCACTATATACTGCTGATTATCGTCCATGCTGATGGAATGGTCAAAATTACCCTTATTCAGCAGCCTTAGGCCAGTACCATCAATACCGATCCGATACAGATGAAGGTAGTATGGATCCTCATTGGGTTCACGTCCATTTGCGGTGAAGAACAGCGTTTTGGTGGTTTCGTTGTAGCCAACAAGGCGCTCGCAATGGAATGGTCCACTGGTTATCTGCCTTATGAGATTTCCCTGGTTATCGTACAGGTAAAAATGCCCCCAACCATCGCGCTCCGACCAGTGAATAATCTCTTTTTCATTATTAATCAACGCAATGCCATTGAAATCGATATAAGTGTTTAAGCGCTCCTCTATAACCGTTTTAACCTCACCTGTTTTAATATCAACATAGCAAACATCAATCCGCTTGAGGTCGCGCGATGTACGCTGGAAGTAGAGCCTATCGTTGTACTTGGAGAGCCATCGGGTTGGGACATAGTCATCGTCGCGTTCACTGGCCAATCGACGGTAATTCAGGATTGAAACATCCTGATCCTTAAATGCTTTGATATCGGGTTTTATCACCTTATCCCTATTATTCATATCAAAAACGAGTATCTCGTCCTGTGGGGCTTCCTTTTCACCTGGCATGTGGTACTTATAGGTTTCCAGGGTTGGCCTGGGATTGCTAAGAGTCTTGATCACCCATAAATCCTTAACCTTACGCTGGTCGGTACGAACCATGGCGAAGTAACGCGAGTCGTGCGACCATGTAATGTAAGCTGGCTTACGGTTGTCCTTATTCTTTACCTCCTCTACATTATCCTCCTCCTTGGTATTATACCCGTAGCTATAGTACTTCTCACCATCAGTGGTTAGCTGATGCTCAACAATGGTGGAATCCTTCTCGTTTTTCTTAGCTTTTTCGTAGTTCTCCTTGTCCATCCAGAATAGATTGTGGTTCTTGCTGTAAACCACATACTCGCCATTAGGCGATATATTTGCCCACTCAGGATTTTCCTTTGGTTTCTTATAATCGTCGAGCAGGGTTAGCTTGCGGGTGTTCAAATCGTACTCAAAGTAGTACGTTTTCTTGTCCTTTTTGGCCTTGGCTTTATCGTCCTTTTTCTGCTTCATGTCATTCTCCTCATCGTCGGTTTTATCTTCATCGACCAACGTGCTTTTCACCTCAAACTGAATGACAGTCTCGTTTTTAATGAACTTGATTTTTTGTATAGGTAGATGCTGCGCATCGAACGGCTCCTTGGTGAGCCTTGAGAGCTGAGCAGCCATATCAACATTATCGAACAGCAACGACTTGCTCTTTTTTGCCGGATCAACTATGTAATAGCTTTTGCCCGAAGGGGTTTCGTAACTATACCAGAAACGCGTACTCTTCTTAAGCCAGTGGGCATCAACGCTGGTACTAAAAACCATTTTATCAATTTTTTTTGGCGAAAACCTGGCGGGCAGATCGTAATTAGCTTTAGTAACATGTACAGGTTGGCTAATCACAAGCAATACGTTTGCCATTACTGCCAATAGTAACAGAAAAAGCTTTTTCATGATTTTAGAGTTTTGGGTTGTTTTACTAACTTTGATTACAACAGCTAAGCTGAGTTTAATTAAACTT
>JAGPEQ010000005.1:46056-75616 GCA_018056955.1 Bacteroidales bacterium
GCTAATCACAAGCAATACGTTTGCCATTACTGCCAATAGTAACAGAAAAAGCTTTTTCATGATTTTAGAGTTTTGGGTTGTTTTACTAACTTTGATTACAACAGCTAAGCTGAGTTTAATTAAACTTCGAACAAATTGAAATATCAAACAAATAAAAAAATGAAAAAACTATTTATTCTTCTGCTTTGTATCTATCCACTGCTCGGAAACGCCCAATACTTTCCGGTTACAATAGCTGAGGGTAGCAACTTTCAGTCAACATCAACCTATGCCGATGTTATGAACTACATCAAGATGCTTGAGAAAGCATCGAAGCACATAAAAACCGAAACCATTGCTACCAGCATTGAAGGACGCGAAATCCCGCTAATGGTTGTGGCAAACCCAATGCCCAAAACACCCCGCGATATTGGTAACCGGATTGTGGTATATATACAGGCCAACATACATGCGGGGGAGGTGGAAGGCAAGGAAGCATCGCTGATGTTTGTTCGCGACTTGCTTAAAAACCCCAATAATCCACTATTCAAAAACATTGTTCTGCTGGTTTGCCCTATACTCAATGCCGATGGTAACGAATCCATCAGTCCGAAAAACCGCCTTTGGCAGAACGGGCCTGTTAACGGTGTTGGCGTAAGGCATAACGGGCAAATGCTCGACCTGAACAGGGATGCCATGAAACTGGAAACTCCCGAAATGGTTGGCGTAGTAACCAACGTATTAAACCGCTGGGATCCTTCCATTGTTATGGATTGCCACACCACCAATGGATCCTACCATCAGGAGCCGGTTACCTTTACCTGGATGATGAACCCCAACGGTAATCGCGAACTCATAAACTACATGCGCGATAGGATGATGCCCTGGGTATCGACCCAGCTGTCGGTCAAGTATAAAACGCTAAACTGCTTCTACGGCGAGTTTATCGACCAAAAGGATTACGAAAAGGGTTGGATATCGTACGCTTCTGAACCCCGCTACTTCACCAACTACATTGGGTTAAGGAATAGGCTTAGCATTTTGAACGAGAACTACGTTTACGCCCCATTCGACGAACGGGTTTACGGGTGCTATAACCTGATTGCCTCAGTTTGCGATTACGCCATGCAAAACAGCAAGGAAATAAAGGATTTGCTTGCCAAAGCCGACAGAGAGGCTATTCAGTTTCCCAAAACCACACCCGCTCCTGAGTTTGCCATAACCTACGAGGGTAGGCCTACGCCCCAGTGGGTAACCATCCTCACCTACGAGGCCGAAGCCTATACCGACGAGCAGGGACGGGAACGCTTCCGCAAAACCGACCGTAAGCGCACGGTTACTGTTCCCTACATTGCCGACTACTACCCCACCTCAACCATTCCGCTCCCCTTTGCCTACATTGTTAGAAACGACAAAGTGGTTACCAATCTCCTTAAAAATCACGGAATACAATTCCAAACCCTAACCGATACGGTAACCCTAAATGTAGAGCAGTTTACAATCGACTCGCTAAAGCCAGCCCCTCGAATTAACCAGGGGCACTATAACAGCAATATCTTTGGCAAATACGTTAAGGCCAATAGGCTATTCACAACCAACTACGTGATGGTTAAAACCTCGCAACCCCTTGGGCAACTGGCTGCTTACCTGCTTGAGCCACAGTCGGACGATGGGTTGGTTTATTGGAATTTCTGGGACCGTTACCTTGTGCCACAATGGGGCAACAACTACAACCCGGTACCGGTTTTCAGGATAACCGATGAGAAAGAGTTTGGCAGGGTAAAGCGGTAGCTTTTAGCGCATGTAACCGATGCGTTTGATGAATTTAATAAACATGTTTAAAAGGGGAGGAAAATGGATAAATCCATTAATACGATACCACGAATCCAACCATAGCCCGGGGTTTAAACCCCGGGCTATTGAACGGATTAAATAATAAAAACCCTTTTAACGTAAAAAAATGGGGAAAATGGATAAATCTATTCAAATAATATCTCGAAATTCCACTAGCCCACCAATTAATTCGTGGGCTATTGGAAATGATTTTTTTTAAACAAATTTTTTATCCTCAACTAGCCGAGTATTTCCATAAACAAAAAACCGCCCATAGAGGCGGTTCTTTAATTTGCTAACTTTTTTGCTTAGAGCCGATGACGAGAATTGAACTCGTGACCCCTTCCTTACCAAGGAAGTGCTCTACCCCTGAGCTACATCGGCAAGTGTGGGGAGAGCAGGATTCGAACCTACGAAGGCATAAGCCAGCAGATTTACAGTCTGCCCCAGTTGGCCACTTTGGTATCTCCCCTTCCCTCTCAAAAATCGCGTTGCAAAAGTAGTAATTTTAGCAAAACTCGCAAGCGCCCTTTGCTATTGGCCTTGAAAAAATTTACGCCGAAAGGCGAAGGGGTTGAAAATCAACACTAACATCAACAAACCTAGTAATTCATTACATGGTTTTATAGGTGTATTCTTATTATTTAACTGAGGGGATAAACTTTTTTTCATGAAATAAATCTAACTTACACTAAAATCAACTTTACAACTAAAACCTATAACCATGAAAAAACTGTTACTTTGGGTATTGGCTATAGCCTTTACCATCACAGCAGTTCAGGGGCAGGAGGCACGCTTAATGCGTTTCCCGGCTGTGCATAACAATCAGGTGGTGTTTACCTATGCCGGCGACCTATACACTGTTGACATAAGCGGAGGCGTTGCCCGCAAGCTAACCACCCATGTTGGGTATGAGATGTTTCCTCACTTTTCGCCCGATGGTAGAACCATTGCCTTTACCGGGCAATACGATGGAAACACTGAGGTTTTCAGCATTCCTGCTGAGGGAGGTACTCCCAAGCGTTTAACCCATACGGCTACCCTAAACCGCGATGATATCTCGGACCGAATGGGACCAAACAACATAGTAATGGCATGGACGCCCGATGGCGAAAAGATTGTTTACCGCTCGCGCAAGCAGAGCTTTAACGATTTTAAGGGGCAACTATTCATGGTCCCCGCCAACGGCGGCATGAGCGAGGAACTACCCCTTTCCACCGGTGGCTTTTGCTCATTCTCGCCCGATGGGAGAAAGCTTGCCTTCAACAGGGTTTTCCGTGAGTTCCGTACATGGAAATACTACAAGGGTGGCATGGCAGATGATATCTGGATTTTTGACTTTAACACCAAAGAGGTTACCAACATCACCAGTAACCCCGCACAGGACATTTTCCCCATGTGGATTGGCGATGAAATCTTCTTCCTATCGGACCGCGACAGAACCATGAACCTATTTGTGTACAACACAAAAACCAAGAACATCGAAAAGGTTACCAATTACACCGATTACGATATCAAGTTCCCCTCGTTCGACCATAATACCATTGTTTTTGAGAAGGGCGGATTCCTATTTGCCTTTGATGTAAAAACACGTACAACCCGGAAAATAAATATCACCATAACCGACGACCAGAACTACTCCCGCCCCTCGTTGGTTGATGCAAGCAAGCGCATCACCAATGCCGACCTCTCGCCCAATGGCGAACGGGTAGTTTTTAGTGCACGTGGCGATGTTTACACTCTACCATCGGAAAAGGGTATTACTTACAACCTAACTGCTTCATCCGATGTCCATGAGCGCGAAGCCACTTGGTCGCCCGATGGTAAATGGATTGCCTACCTCTCCGATAAAACAGGAGAGTATGAGGTTTACATCCAACCCCAGGACGGTAGCATGCCCGCCACTCAGGTAACCTCGGGCATTAACAACTACATTTTTGGCATAGAGTGGTCGCCGGATAGTAAAAAAATACTTTTTAGCGATCGCTTGGGTAGGCTACAGTATGTTGATATAGAAACTAAAGCCGTTACCCTGGTTACTAAGGGTAAGTATGGCTTGGTAAACAGCTATAGCTGGTCGCCCGATAGCAAATGGATTGCCTACTCTACCTCCGATGCCAACCGATTCTCTGTGGTTTACATCTACGGCATTGACAGTAAGACCACCAATTCCGTTACCAATGGCTGGTTCTCATCGTATGGGCCGGTATTTTCAAACGATGGCAAGTACCTGCTTTACGTATCGGATAGGGAGTTTAATCCCATATACAGCAACACGGAGTGGAATCACGCCTATGTTGACATGAGCAACATATACATAGTGATGCTCTCCAAGGATACACCATCACCCTTTGCCCTTGAAAATAACGAGGTAAAACCCGAAACCAAAACAGAGCAGCCCAAGGACAAGGATTCAGCCAAAAAACCAGCTAAAACCGAGGAGAAACCAAAGCCTGAAGTTCAGCCTGTTAAAATCGATTTTGACGGTATTGAGAATCGCACCGTGGAATTAACGGGCAAAGCAGGCCGATACTACAACATCTACTGTATTGATGGCAAGGTTTACTACAACTACTCCAGCTCCAAGGATCGCCAACCTGTGGCCATGATGTACGACCTGAAGAAACAAAAGGAGACTGAACTGGGCGAATCCATCAGGTTCACCATTTCATCGAACGGGAAAAAGATGCTGGTATCGAAAAACCGCACCTATGCAATAATCGACCTTCCAACCGGGAAAATCAACATGGAAAAGACCATTGATTTAAGTGACATGAAGGTTTGGGTTGACTACCACAAGGAGTGGAAACAAATATTCGACGAGAGCTGGCGTCAGATGCGCGATTTCTTCTATGTAGAGAACATGCATGGTGTTGATTGGAAAGCCATTCACGATAAATACGCTGTACTGGTACCCTACGTTAACCACCGCAACGACCTAACCTATATCATTGGCGAAATGATTGGCGAGCTGAATGTTGGTCACGCTTACGTGAACAGTGGCGATAAGCCAGAACCCGAACGCATTAAAACCGGGCTGTTAGGAGCTAAGCTGAGCAAGCACAGCAGCGGCTACTTCAGGGTTGACAAAATACTTGAAGGCGCCAACTGGAGCGATGCGCTCCGTTCACCACTGGCCGAGATTGGTGTGAATGTTAAGGAGGGCGACTATATAATTTCAGTGGATGGGGTTGACCTCAAAAACATCCCCGATATCTACTCTACCCTTATTAATAAGGCCGATAAAACAGTTGCTCTTGTTGTTAACAGCTCACCACAGGCTAACGGAGGCCGCAAGGTGCTTGTAAAACCCATTGCCGACGAATCGGAACTTTACTACTATACCTGGGTGCAGAACAATATTCGTAAGGTAAACGAAACCACCAATGGCGAAGTGGGTTACATCCATATTCCCGATATGGGAGTTGCCGGGCTCAATGAGTTTGTGAAATACTTCTACCCTCAGCTCACCAAAAAGGCTTTAATAATTGACGACAGAGGTAATGGTGGTGGTAATGTATCGCCAATGATACTTGAACGCCTAAGCCGTGTGGTTTACCGTATGACCATGCGCCGTGGATTCGATCAACCATCAACAATCCCTTCGGAAACGCATTACGGGCCAAAGGTTGTGCTCATTGACCGTTATTCCGCCTCCGACGGCGACCTTTTCCCTTACGGTTTCAAAAAGTTAGGCCTTGGGCCACTTATTGGCGTTAGGAGCTGGGGCGGCGTTGTTGGTATTTCAGGCTCACTACCATTTGTTGATGGTGGCGACCTGCGTAAACCAGAATTTACCAGCTTTAGCTCCGATACGGGTGAGTGGATAATTGAAGGACATGGCGTTGATCCCGATATTGAAATTGACAACGACCCTTACAGGGAGTACATGGGGCAGGATGATCAGCTGAATAAGGCTATTGAGCAGATTAAGGTTATGCTTAAGGATTACAAGCCTCTACCGCAAATACCCCAAGCACCTGACAGGTCGAAGTAATGAAATAAAAAAACGGGTTGAAGTTTTCAACCCGTTTTTTTTATTTACTTTTTGATATCGTAAAAACAGCGTTGGGGAGAGTGTAGCTTCCCATCAGCCACCAGTTTTTTGATTGCCTTTTCAACCTCTTTCTTATCAACACCTGCAGCTTCGGCTATCTCTCCTGCTTTCATCGGCTTACCAGCCGATTTTAGGGTTTGAATTACTTTCTCATTTGCGTCCATAGTAAACTCATTTTAGTTTGACATTTATTTATGGGGATGAAACATCATTATTGTTTCCCTTAGGTACTGGTTATCGAGATGTGTATAAATCTCGGTGGTTTGAATCGATTCATGCCCAAGCATCTCCTGAACGGCGCGCAAATCGGCTCCTCCCTCAATTAAATGGGTGGCAAAGGAATGCCTGAGCGTATGGGGGCTTATGTTCTTTTTAATCCCGGCCAGTGAAGCATACTTTTTAATAATGGTGAACACCATCTCGCGGGTTAGCTTTCGGCCCCATCGGTTTAGGAAAACGATATTGCGCGAATCAGGATCAATACGTGAATCGATGCTGTTACGCTGCGCAAGGTATGCATTGATGTCGTTAATGGCTTTTGTGCCAATGGGCACAAGCCTTTCCTTATCGCCTTTACCAATAACCCTAATAAAGCCATCGGTAAAGAACAAATCGGTAAGCCTAAGCGACACTAACTCCGACACACGAAGCCCACAGCTGTAAAGCGTTTCAATAATGGCTTTGTTTCTGTGCCCATCGGGTTTGCTCAGGTCGATGGCCGCCTCTAAAGCATCGATTTCAGCTACGCTTAGAACTTCGGGCAATTTTCGGCCTATTTTGGGAGAATCGATCAGTTCGGTAGGATCGGTGTCAATCACCTCCTCAAGTAGCAGGTACTTAAAAAAGCCTCTAACTCCTGAAAGAATCCTGGATTGCGAACGCTTATTCAAGCCTAAATCGTGAAGCTGAGCCAGGAACTCCTCCAAATCGTTACGCCGTATCGATTCAGGCTCAACGCCTTTCCCCTCGGCAAACTTCCAGAGCTTATCCATATCGGTGCGGTAAGCTGCAATGGAGTTCTCGGAAAGCGATTTCTCAAGTCGCAGAAAGTTAATGTAATCGTCTATTGCGTTGCTCCATCCCATTTTAACTCGTTAGGTTTATACAAATATATGCAATAACCCATAAATGATTAGAATCAGCCTATGGTTGTTTTATATCAACTTTAACCTACGTTAAAATTTCGTAAATTTTGCATGTAAACCAAAACAAACAAAACTATGGTAAACTCCGATTTAGTTGCAACAGGACTAATTGCTGCTTACACCCTTTATAGTTTGGTAGCAATTGGTCTATTTGGTTGGTTTGCCTACCGAATAACCAAACCAACTAAAACGCCTGTAATAAAGCCTGTACTATTTTACTCTTTTACTACGTTGCTTGTAATAATTGGCGTATCGCTCCACCTCACTACCATGCACACCATTCCTTGGGTAAAACTGGAAATGGATGCATCAAAAATCAACCCTGACAGGTTGATTAAAATGGAGGTCGATAGTTTTAAGTTTTACATCCTTACCGATTCAATTAGGCAGGAGTTGCCCGTTGCTGAGCCTATTAAAATCAAGGAGGGTGAAACAGTTATGTTCGATGTGTATTCCAAAGACCTAACCTATGGATTTGGATTATTCAGGCCTAACAATACTATGGTATTACAAATGCAGGTACTACCACTTTACAGTAACAAAATCATATGGGAGTTCAATGAAAAGGGGACTTTCACCTTGCGTTCAACCGAATTTGCAGGCCCAAAAAGCACCCGTATGATAATACCTAACTTTATTACTGTCGAATAATAAAATTGTTGGTCTATGAAAAAGTTTATAGATACTTTAATAAATGGCAATGAGGTAAACGGACGCTTAGCAGGCCTTACCCCATTACAAAAATTAACCTTAAGGTTTGCTGTAGTATCACTTGTTTACTATGGCTTTGCTGTAATTGAAGGGATGATAATGCGCTTAATCCTTGCATCACCAAACTCACTCACTGAACTAATTCCTGAACATCAATACTTTGCAATCCTAACTGCACATCCACTTGTTGGTATCTTTGGTGCCACCTACACCCTTGTGTTTGGCGCCTTCTATTTTGCGTTACCTTTCCTTCTTAAAAAACCATTATGGGGATTTAAAGCTGCAAATTGGTCGTTTTGGCTGATTACTATTGGGGTTTTCGTTTTCTGGTTTGCAGGATTCCTTTCGCATTATGGGCCTCTATATACCCTATACTGGCCACTACCAGCTGACTTTAATCAATTTGGGCCATGGGGTGGCACATTCTTTATTCTTGGAATTGCCTTGGTAATGGTGGCCTCCATAATTTTTGTTGTTATTGTTTTTAAAACAATTACTTACACCCCTAAAGGGTGGGAAAAGCAACCGGGTGGTTCACTTTTGGCTTCGGCACTGGGAGTATCGGGGCTAGCAAACCTTTTCCGAAAAAAAGAAAATCGTAAACATCACCAAGTACCATTACCAGTTGCTGCCATTGCTAGGGGATCGGTTGATGTATTCCTGAATGCTGGTATAATAACCTTTACGGGAGTGCTTATTCTGGTTTACTTATTAGGACATATTTTGGGATTTAACCTACAAAACTCATGGATTGATGCGCTCCTCTACAAGAACATGTTCTGGTGGGGGCTCGACCTAATAGCTGATGGTTTAGTTCTCATTTTTGTTGCCGGTACTTGGTACCTACTTGCCATGCTAATAACTGGCGTTAAAAATGTATACATGGAGAACGTAGCTAGGGCACTACTTTTGCTCGAACTAGTAGTTTCCTGGACAGTTTGGTCGCACCACCTCCTTTCCGATCAGGCGCAGCCCTTAATGCTAAAACTTGTGTCTGGTCAATTTGTAACAGCGTTTGAGCTTATAACCCAAGGCTTAGCTCTATTTATAAGTTTAGTAACTCTTTGGGGTGCACGCCCTCTAAAATGGACACCAGAACTAAAATTTTTCCTTGGAGGTTTACTTGGTTTTGCCCTAGCTGTTGCAGCAGGAATTATCCAAGCCGATATGGGGATGAATCGTATACTACACAACACACAATGGATTGTTGGGCCTCACGTCCACGTTGCTGTTCTGATTGGACTTACCATGACCCTATATGCAGTAGTTTATAAATTACTACCCGTACTAACTAACGGTTTGAACATTTTTAGCGTAAAGCTTACATCATGGCATTTCTGGCTACATCTACTTGGAGGTATAGGTATGGGTGCGTTCATGGGCATGGCTGGGCTTAAAGGCATGCTCCGCAGAACCATCTACTACAATGGCGAGTTTGATATTTTCATGATTCTTGCAGCATTAGCTGGAGCAGCATTACTTTTAGCCTACTTGTCATACTTTTTCAACCTTGTCCTCACAATCGGAGTAAAAGGAATTATTGAAATCTTCAAACCATCAAAACTACCTAAGGAGCAAATACTTCCCGAATAATTTACTTAACGTAATACGCAAAAGGGCTTTCGAATTTTCGATTGCCCTTTTCTTTTTTTAGAAAGCTTAACAAAAACTTGAGTATTTTTGCAAAAAAATCCACCTATGCTCAAACGTACAAAAATAGTTGCCACCATATCCGATAAGCGTTGCGATGTAGATTTTATAAAATCCCTTTACCAGGCTGGAATGAACGTTGCACGTTTGAACACCGCCCACATGAACCCGGAATCAGCTAAAAATCTGATTTCAAATATCCGGAGTGTTTCTGAAAACATCGCTATACTTGTCGATACTAAAGGCCCCGAGATTAGAACCTCATCAAATGGTGAGGAAATTAAGGTGGAAACCGGAATGAAAATAAAGATTATTGGCAACCCCGATGGAGCCTCAGGAAACGACACCGTGTACGTTAGCTACCCGAACATTGCGGCCGAAGTACCAGTTGGTAACACCATTCTTATAGATGATGGCGAAATTGAGCTAAAAGTGGTTGATAAAAAGGAAAATGCCCTCTACTGCGAGGTAACAAACTGTGGTACCATAAAACTGCGGAAAAGTGTAAATATACCGAATGTGCATATCAACCTTCCCTCGCTAACCGAAAAGGATAAGGCGTTTGTTCAGTTTGCCATTGAAAACAATATAGATTTCATTGCTCACAGCTTTGTTCGTAACAAACACGATGTACTTGAAATCAAGGAGATACTCCATAAGCACAATAGCCCAATTAAAATTATTGCCAAAATTGAGAACCAACAAGGTGTTGATAATATTGACGAAATCCTCGACCACGCCTACGGAGTAATGGTGGCTCGTGGTGATTTAGGTATAGAGATTCCTGCCGAGAAACTGCCAATTATACAACGCCGAATTGTTAGGAAATGTATAGAGAGTAAAAAGCCGGTAATAATTGCAACCCAGATGCTGCATACCATGATTGAGCATCCGCGTCCCACGCGTGCTGAAATCAGCGATATTGCCAATGCCATATACCAACGTACCGATGCCATTATGCTAAGCGGCGAAACGGCATACGGTCAGTACCCCGTTGAAGCGGTTGAGGTGATGACCCGCGTTGCACGCGAGGTTGAGGAAGCCCAAGAGGCTGACCTTTCAGTAAACCTTGTTCGAATTAACAACGAGGTAACAGCAACACTGGCTAAAGCTGCCGTTAGGGCATGTTCATCGCTTCCCATCAAAGCTATTATTGTTGATACACTTACAGGTCGCACCGGCCGATACCTTGCTGCATTCCGTGGTCGAATTCCCATATTTGCCATTTGCTACAAGCAACATGTAATGCGCGAGTTAGCACTATCGTATGGCGTAGAAGCAGTTTACATGGAGCCCCGCACCTCACGCGACCATTTCCTAACCGATGCCATTGGCACCATGCTCGAACGCCGAAAAATAGCTTCCGAGGACATGGTACTTATCATTGGAGGTAGCTTTGGGCCCAGCAATGGTGCTTCGTTCATGGAAATTAGCAAGGTGAAAAATCTGGTATCCAAAAAGTAAAAAATGCCCGATTCTTTAGGCAAATCAGTAAAACTGCACATAGCAATTCTAGCTATTCAACTTATTTGCCTATTGGGCTACTCACAGAAAATGCCAAATGCTTACTACAGAGCAGAGGCAGCGCTTGAACTAAACGATACAAAGAATGCCCTCAGCTGGGCTGATTCGTGCTTCAATGCCAAACCATACCGTTACCAGTATTACCTTATAAAAGGAAAAGCCCTTTTGCAAGCCAATCGGTATAATGAGGCCATTGAGGCCTTTTTACAGGCAGAACAACAACGCTCAGGTATTGCATCGTATCAACTGGCAAGAACATATTGCCTCATGGGCGATACAATAAACTGTATTGAATGGACTCGTCAGAATTTACAGTCGATATACAGAGAACCTGAAAGTAGCTACCTACTCAGTGACGACTTTTCATTTGCGCATTCCTTAAAGGAATGGCAAAAAATCTGGGACAAAGAATGGTATTCCGCAATTGAAAAGGATATACACTATGCCCATTACCTGATCGGTAACCAAAACTACGACGAGGCTATTGAGCTCCTTAACAAAAGGATAAAAAGTAAAAAATCAAAAGCGGAACTATTTGAGTTACGGGGACGTGCGCACCTAAATGCCGGAAACTTTTTACTTGCACTAAGAGATTTTGAGAACGCATACCATCGCAGCAAAAGGAATTATGTTTACTTGGCACTGCAGGCCAATGCGCTATTTAACCTTAATCAAAACGGAAAAGCGTTAACGCAAATCGAGCAAGCTATTGAGAAATCAGGGAGTAAACCCGATTACTTGCTGTTGAAGGCAAAAATCCTCAGTAAATTAGATCGCTATAGCGAGGCGTATGAAACCCTAAAGGAATACCTTGTGTATTTCCCCAACAACACCGAAGCAAATTTAAACCTAGCAAGGTATGCTTATGAGTCTGGATACTATACCGATGCCCTGCTGGCAATAGCCAAAATGCTCAAGTTTACTCCCGATAACATAGAACTTATTCTGCTTAGGGGAAAAATCTATCTAAAAACCGACCAACCCCGACAAGCAATTGTCGACTTTGAAAAAGCAATCAGCCAGAACTATTGCACTGCAGAGTCGTACCTGCTAAAAGGTTTAGCTCTGCTGCAAGCAGGCGAAAGGGAAGAGGCTTGTAAATGCTTCTCAATATCGGGCAGTTTGGGTAACATCGATGCTCAGGGTTTGCATTTCAACACCTGCAGAAAATAATAACCATAAACATTCATCATCAATCAAAGAATTAACATCAAAAAAACTTGATAGTAATCAAAAGTTTGTTTAAAATTGTATAAAATGAAAAAACATGGAAATAAAAGGTTCAGCAGTAAAAGCAACCCCTGACTTTGTAAAAGCCAACTTTATTAACCGCTACTCGGAATGGCTAAAGTCACTACCAAGCTCATCGCGTGAGATTATTGAGAAACCTATTTATGCAACAACATGGTACCCGTTAATTGAATCGGTAATCATACCTACACAAAAGGTAGCCGATTTGTTTTACAATGGCGATTACAATAAGGCAGCACGTGAAATTGGAAGGTTTAGCGCCGATATAGCCCTCAAAGGCATATACAAAATATTTGTCAGGATAAGTTCACCACAGTTTGTATTAAGTAGAGCATCAAGTATATTTTCCACTTACTACCAACCTGCCGACATTAAAGTGGTGGAAAGTTCCGATAAAAAAGCAGTACTTCAGCTTGAAAAATTCCATGTCGACGAAAAACTCATAATGGAGCGAATTGCAGGCTGGATTGAGCATACCCTTGAAATCACACTTAAATCACCCTTGAAGGTCGATGTGGAACAAATTGTAAACGGGAAGAACCTTACCGCTCGGATAACTGCCATGTGGCAATAGCTACAATAGTTATTGAATGAAACCTGATAATTGCTATATTTACAAAAAAAATAGCAATTATGCTGGGATTGGCAGCTAAAAGTTTGGTTCCGGTTCGCAAGGAACCCAATGAAACCACTGAGATGGTTAACCAACTACTTTTTGGCGAAAAGGTTACAATTCTTGAGAATTATAAGCAATGGTATAGAATTGAAAGCACCCTTGACAGCTACCCGGGATGGGTGGACTCCAGGCTAATTGATATTGTAGCAGACACTAGCAGCGAAAAGGAACTTACCAACTTTTCGGTTCTCTCATCACTGGCCGAGGCCATAAAGGTAGATGATAACTCAAGGTATTTACTTAGTCCGGGATCGATTCTTTACGGATATTCTGGAAAAAAATTCCACTTAAACGGCTCAAATTTTGAACTTACTGCCAATATTCCCTCTCTGCCCACTAATCCTTTGGATCATATAATCAAAACCGCCCAAGCATTTATAAACACCCCGTACCTATGGGGCGGCAAATCGATTTTCGGCATCGATTGTTCTGGCCTGGTTCAGGTTTGCTTCAGAACTGCCGGGGTATTCCTCCCACGCGATGCGTGGCAACAGGTTCAAAACGGCCAAACTGTTGAGTTTGTTGACCATGCCCAACCCTGCGATATTGCTTTCTTCGATAACGAAGAGGGACGTATAATCCATGTTGGTATACTAATCAATCCCAATGAAATAGTACATAGCTCCGGTTACGTTCGAATTGATAAATTTGACCATCAAGGAATTTACAACCCGCAACTGGGCATATACACCCACAAGCTTAGGATTATTAAGCGGGTACTATAAGCCATAATGGAACGGAAGACAATGGCTTGGTGGGCCAAACGAAAGAAATCTAAAAGAATGTAATCCAATTGATTCCAATGCATTCTCTATGCAAGTCTGCATAATTATAGTTTTGCTTGACATTAAAACATATTTTTGGTATCTTTCAAAATCCGTTCTAAACTCAACCGTATGCTAAAACACCAACTTTTGATAGCCATTGCCATTATTGCATTTGCAATTTGGGTTGCTCTTAGAAAACGCGATCAAAAAAAATCGGACAACGAAGAGGACCCTGATAATGAATAGTTTAGCATGTATACCTACGAGTACCCCCGAATGCTTGTCACGGTCGATGCCGTAATTTTCAAGGTCGATATAAACTATAAGCCAACCCACCTTCTACTCATTGAACGTGGCAACGAACCCTACAAGGGACATTTCGCTTTACCTGGAGGCTTCCCAGATATTAAGGAACTACTAGCTGATGCCGCAGCTCGTGAGCTATTTGAGGAAACCGGGATTGCTGGGGTTGAGCTAAAACAGATTGGTGCATTCGATGATATTGATAGAGACCCACGCGATAGAAACATTGCCATTGCCTTTTGGGGAGTGGTAAGCGATGATAAAATTAGTCCGACTGCTGGCGATGACGCTGCAAAAGCCCAATGGTTTCCGCTTGATAATCTTCCCCCGCTGGCATTCGACCATTCAAAAATAGTTAAGGCAGCTCTTGGCTGCCTTAAGAGAGGTTTTCCAGAACAGTAAACTGCCTAAACTATCATTCCGGCACCTACTGTTACATTAGTGGCTTCATCAATAAGTATCAAACTTCCTGTAACACGGTTCTGGCGGTACGAGTCGTAAAACAATGGTTTGGTTGTGCGAATGGTAATGCAAGCAATATCATTCATCCCTACCGATTTGTCGTTGTAATCCTTTTCCAGGGTGTTGATGTTTATCTTGTACTTCACCTCCTTGACCATGCAGCGCAAATCGTTAGTGGTGTGCTTCAGGGCATACTTACCACCGGGAACCATGGGTTTATCGCCTAACCAACATATCATTAGCTCAATGTCCTGCCCCTGCTTAATGCCATTCTCCTCAGGAATAATCATACACCCTCTGGATACGTCCAAATCGTCCTCCAAAATAATTGTTCCGGATTGCGGAGCGGTAATTGAATCAAGGTGATCAGTCCAAAAATCGATACCCTTGATGGTAGTGGTAAAGCCCGAGGGTAAAACTTTAACCCTATCACCAACCCTAAATGTACCACTTGCCATCCGTCCGGCATAACCCCTGTAATCGTGGAACTCAATGGACTGTGGACGAATAACATACTGAACAGGGAATCGAGCATCGAGCTGATTATAATCATTTGAAATATACAGGTTCTCAAGCAGGTACATCAGTGTAGGGCCTTGATACCAATCCATATTCTTGGAACGGTCAACCACATTATCGCCTAGAAGAGCGCTAATGGGAATGAATCGGACATCGTGCAAATCGAGATGCGTTGCAAATTCATGGAACTTCTGCTGAATACTATCAAAAACATCCTGCTTAAAATCAACTAAATCCATTTTATTCACGCATACTATCACGTGAGGAATACGGAGAAGCGAGGCAATGTAAGCATGACGGATGGTTTGTTCAATCACGCCATGGCGGGCATCAACCAGGATAACGGCTGCATTTGCAGTTGAGGCACCGGTTACCATGTTGCGGGTATACTGTACGTGACCTGGAGTATCGGCAATAATGAACTTGCGCTTGGGGGTATGGAAATAACGGTATGCCACATCAATGGTTATACCCTGCTCGCGCTCGGCGCGCAGACCATCGGTTAGTAAGGCAAGATTGATATACTCTTCGCCTTTCTTTATACTTGCCCGTTCAATTGCTTCCAGCTGATCCTGAAAGATTGCCTTTGAATCGTATAGTAGTCGTCCAATCAGAGTGCTTTTGCCATCGTCAACACTGCCAGCAGTAGTAAACCGCAAAAGCTCCATATCTAGGTATGAACGTTCAATTACTTTATCTTCCATTGGAAAATGATTTAAAACTAAAAATAACCTTCAATTTTACGATCCTCCATGGCTGCCTCGGAGCGTTTATCGTCAGCACGACCGCCACGTTCAGTTACTCGCGTTGCAGCCACCTCACGAATAATATCCTCAACGCTACTTGCAACCGACTCAATAGCACCTGTGCAAGTGGCATCGCCAATGGTACGGAAACGAACAATCCGTTTTTCGGCTTTTTCGGTATCCTTCATCTTTAAGAAGGGAGTTTTGGCATAAAGCACACCATCGCGATCAAAAACCTCACGTTCGTGCGAGAAGTATAGCGAGGGTATAGCAATATTTTCCATAAGTATATATTGCCATACATCCATCTCGGTCCAGTTGCTAATTGGGAATACCCTAAAATGCTCACCCATATTCTTGCGACCATTAAAAAGGTTCCAGAGTTCAGGGCGTTGGTTTTTGGGATCCCACTGGCCAAACTCATCGCGATGCGAGAAGAAACGCTCCTTTGCCCTTGCCTTTTCCTCATCGCGACGCCCACCTCCCATGGCACAATCTATTTTTAATTCCTCAATGGCATCGAGCAGGGTAACGGTTTGCAACTTGTTTCGGCTGGCATTGTAACCGGTTTCCTCCACTACCCTACCCTTATCAATTGAGTCCTGCACGTATCTTACAATTAGCTGCACTCCGGTTTCCTGCACCAACCAATCCCGAAAATCTAGTGTTTCCTGAAAGTTATGGCCGGTATCGATGTGCATTAGGGGGAAGGGAACCTTTGCGGGATAAAAAGCCTTGCGGGCTAGATGAAACATCACTATGGAATCCTTTCCACCGCTGAAAAGCATCACAGGGTTTTCAAACTGTGAAACCACCTCGCGAATAACAAACACTCCTTCCGATTCAAGTTCGCGTAAGTGGTTAATTGGCACTTTATTACTCATATCAAAATCCTTTTAATTACTTCAATTTTAGCAACTTGAGAGATTACATCAGGTAACCCTTAACATGCTTGCCTACTTGGTGTTTTTCCCTAAACAATATTCCTATAGCTTTTCATTTGCCTCTATCGCTTTCAACACCCTATAAGCATGGCAAAGATACACCATAGGGTAGTATGAAATGATTGTTATTTATCAACCCATCGCAGGAAATGGTCGTAGAGAATGTCAGCAGCTTCACCCTCACTTAATTCGGCAGTATTTAAGCGCAAGCTGGGATTCATAGGTGCCTCGTAGCTGTCGGATATCCCGGTGAAGTTTGGAAGCGAACCGTTAATTGCTTTGCTGTAGTTTCCCTTGATATCACGCGACTGACAAACCTCTACTGGGGCATCGGTAAATACCTCAAAGAAGTTTTTTGAGCCAACAATTGACCTTGCCATTTCGCGCATGGATATCAGTGGTGAAACAAAACAACAGATGGTTACAACTCCCTGTGAATTAAGTAATGCTGCCATATTGGCCACCCTACGTATGTTCTCCGTTCTATCGGCTGGGCTGAATCCCAAATCGCTACATAAACCCTTTCGAACCTCATCGCCATCGAGCAGCACCACAGGAATTTTAAGCTGATTAATACGGCCTTGTAGTGCTTTCCCTAGTGTTGTTTTTCCTGAAGCGGGTAACCCTGTTATCCAGACTGTGATAGGATGCTTATAACTCATGAAAACTACCTCATATCAATAACTTCAACCCCTTTGTGCTTTTCCACATCAAATTTGAACCGATCGTCACGTAAAGGAACGTTTGATTTGAAGTTTTTAATTTGAATGATGTAGTTATTGCCATCCTTACCCTGGTAACGAATAAGGTATGGTTCAAGGGTGTTTGCATCGAACTGCAACTTAACCGATGAGTAAGGTAAATTCAGGTCGCGTGGGAAAAAATCAACCTCATGCAAAACCCTGTTCTTTGATTTCTGCTGCCCGATATACTTATACTTGAAGTTCTTGTCGTAATCCTTAAAAAGCTTCATTGGATCGTCCAAAAAGCTATTCTCCTTAATATTCATCTTTGAAATGGTAACCTCTTTTGCCTCCTTAATGTATTGCCATTTGGTTTGACCATCGGAAAATACTTCCATGCCCATTAGGTCGAGGTAAAACATTTTACCCTTAGCCAGTATCTTACCCTGATGGGTATCGGTAATGCGTTCCTGGAGGTTTTCAAGTGTAAAGCTAAATGTTGCGGAAAGCGATTTAATTTCCTGCATTTTGTTACTAAAACTCCTAACAATTCCATCGGGGTTTACCTCTTGACTAAAGAGAGTAAGCGACGATGAAATAAACAGCAAACTCAGAATTTGTTTCATTGATAAAAGAATTTATTCGTGCAAAAATACAAAATTAGAAACTAATCTACGGATAAAGTGTTCAAAATACGTTCCAAAGACACCTCGTCAACAATTAAAACCTGTCGGGGTTTGCCACCGTCGGCAGGGCCAACAATTCCTGCAGCTTCCAGCTGATCCATAATGCGTCCGGCACGGTTATACCCAATGGAAAATTTGCGTTGGATAAGGGATGTTGAACCCGACTGGGTTTGCACCACAAGGCGAGCGGCATCCTCAAACAGTTCATCACGTTTCCGCAGGTCTACATCAACTGGGCCATCCTGACCCTCAGGAACATACTCGGGTAGCTCATAGGCATGAGGATATCCGGGCTGGTTACCTATAAAGTCGGTAATCCTCTCAATTTCAGGGATATCAACAAAGGCACATTGCACCCTAACCAAATCGCTTCCGGCAGACACTAACATATCGCCGCGGCCTATTAGGTTATTTGCACCTGGCGTATCGAGAATGGTTCGTGAATCGACCATTGACGACACCCTGAAAGCAATACGTGCCGGGAAGTTTGCCTTAATAACACCCGTAATGATGTTGGTTGATGGACGTTGCGTAGCAATGATTAGGTGAATACCAATGGCGCGTGCTTTTTGGGCAAGGCGTCCAAGGGGCATCTCAATTTCACGCCCCGCTGTCATAATCAAATCGGCAAACTCATCAATAATAACCACTATGTAAGGCAAATACCTATGGCCGTTGTTGGGATTGAGCCTGCGAGCCACAAACTTCTGATTATACTCCTTTATTGTTCGAACCTTAGCCAGGTTTAGAAGTTTATACCGATCCTCCATCTCAACGCTTAGCGAGTTCAGGGTGTAGATAACCTTTTGGGTATCGGTAATAATGGCCTCAGGAGAATCGGGCAGCTTGGCCAGGAAATGGCGTTCGAGCTTGTTGTAAAGGGTTAACTCTACCATCTTGGGGTCAACAAGAACGAACTTTATTTCTGCTGGATGCTTCTTGTAAAGTAACGACGTGATAATTGCGTTAAGCCCTACCGATTTACCCTGCCCTGTTGCACCTGCAACAAGCAGGTGGGGTAGCTTGGTAAGATCCAGAATAAAAATCTCGTTCGAAATGGTTTTACCCAACGCTATTGCCAAATCGTATTTACACTCCTGGAACTTTTGCGACTTGATAATTGAGTGCATTGACACCACCTCGGGGTTTTGGTTGGGTACCTCAATACCAATTGTTCCCTTTCCGGGAATTGGGGCTATTATTCGTATTCCCAATGCTGAAAGGCTAAGCGCAATATCATCCTCTAAACTCTTAATCTTGCTGATCCTAACACCTGGGGCAGGAACAATCTCGTAAAGAGTAACAGTTGGGCCAATGGTAGCCTTAATCTTATCTATCTGAATTTTATAGTGCGAAAGGGTTTCTACAATCTTGTTCTTGTTTTCAACCAGCATTTCATTGGTTACTGGCGATTCAGTATTCTTGTAATCCTCCAGTAGTTCAATTAATGGTTTTTGATAGCTTGAAAGTTCAAGCGTGGGATCGTAAAGTTCCTGTTCGTTAATATCGGATATGGCTAGTTCTTTCTCCTCGTTTCGCTCAATGGTAAAGTTATCCTCAATGGTTGATTCTGTTACAGTTTTAGTCTCCCTACCATCGTATTCATCCTGTACGTCCAGGTCAAGTTCATCATCTAAGTCGTCAATCTCATCAGTATCATCAAATTCATCAACCTTTTCTTTTATCCTTTCATTTGAGATATCAACAGGAGCAACTTCAACTATTGCCTGCTTAAAATCTTCTTCGCCATGCTTTTCGGATTGAGATTCTTTTTGCTTGCCCTTAACCACAAAATTTCTCAAAGAACCGAAAAGAAAGAATGTGCCACTCTGAAAGTGATAAAGCGATTTAGGCATTACGTATATAATATAGGCAATAAGTGCTATTAGAACCAGAAAGGCCGCACCAACCTTACCTATGACTGTCGATAACCATTCCGAGACAAATAAACCATGCGCCCCGCCGAGTCCACTTCCTAGGTATCCGCCTAATTCCTTGAATAAAAAACCTAAAGTAAGCGAGCCAACCAGTATTCCCAGCAAAACCTTAAAAATAAATTTTGTAACACGTCCCCTAATGAACTTAAGCAGCTTAAGGCCCAAAACCATGAAAATTAAAGGGAATGCCAAGGCTGTTATGCCAAACCAATGATTTATAAACTGGTTTGAAAGTGAAGCGCCAAGTTTTCCACCCCAGTTGCCAATCTTTTGTTCAGTTGATGAGAATATTGAAACCCACTCAATGCTTTGATCAACCTTCCAGGTGAACAGAAATGATAAGAACGAAAGAAAAATATAAACGCCCAAAAGGATTAGGAAAAGACCTAGGGTAAACCTAATCCTTTCATCCTTGAAAAGCGAATCGTTGCTAACATCCTTACTGTCCGAGTCTTCAACATCGGTACCCTTATCCTTCCTAGCCATAATGCATAATCAATATAAAACGATGTAAAATTAACCTGTATTTGTAAAAAATAGAAACCTTACTGCTGAAGTAAATAGATTAAATCCGTCATGGTTTGAAAATCAACCTTTTTGTAATCCTTTGGGATTTTAAACGCATCATTATTGATATTTTCCTTGGCTACATTACGTGCCCTGAGCCTCATTTCAAGATTATTGAACCTCAAGTTAAAACCAAGCATAACCCCATCAATGTTTTCGAAAGGAGTATTCAGGTTTGGATTGTCAATTGCAATTTGTTTGGTGTAAATAATCTCAAACTTATTATCAGGGTTATCGGCAAAGTATCCCATTACGCTCTTGCATTTATAGCCAATATAATCGCAATCTCTAACCAAAGTATCAATATTAACCTTTGGAATTCGAGCATAAAGCGCGGGGTAATGCCCGTTGGTGTATGGTTCACTGTGGTAAAGTTTCTTGTTAAAAACCTTTAGCAAAGTAGTAAACTCCTTTTTTGATGGTTGGCTAATAATTGAAATTGTTATAGCCCCTGAGAGCCCATCGATGGTGTTAATGGTGTTGTTATTGCAAAAACGAACAACCAGTGAGCTGGGCAATATTTTTTTGTCGATTCTACTGAGAGTTAATGTATCGTATTCAATGTCGTATTCAATTCGTCCTTCACTTATTTCCTTTGGGCTTTTTGATATACAGCTGCTTAATGAGAATAAAATCACAGCCACGCCAACAAGTTGGTATACACTTCTGTTCATCAACACCTTAGTTCAAATTATTAAATCATAAAAATAGAAAATGTTTTTGTGGTATGCAAAAGTTTGAGGGGCGTAATAGTTATGGTAAAACCCTGATCAGCCATCAAACATGTTATTAAACATACATATAAACCATTGAGTGATAGTTTTACATCACGTGTATTTTTATTAGGATTGCAAAAAATAGTTAGTTTTGTAACTTCAAAGTAAAAAATTTAATTTACTGTTTATGAGCAAATTAGCAGTTGTAGCATTAGGCGGAAACGCCCTCTTGCGTGGAAATCAGGTGGGTACCATCGATGAGCAAGAACAGAATACCACCGATACCCTTGAGAATCTAGTTTACTTAATAAAGGAAGGGTATAACCTTGTAATCAGCCATGGGAACGGTCCACAGGTTGGAAATATCCTCATGCGAAACGATGCTGGCGAGCAGCTCTATGGCATTCCTCAAATGCCTCTTGATATTTGCGTTGCCGATTCGCAGGGGGGAATTGGTTACATGATTGAGCGCATGCTTAGGAATGTATTGCGCAAACATGGTATTGACCGTGAAGTATGTTGCCTGGTAACGCCGGTAATCGTTGATCACGACGACCCTGCCTTTACCAACCCCACAAAACGTGTAGGTCGTATTTACGACAAGGCTCAAGCCGACGCTCTGGCTGCTGAAAAGGGTTGGATATTTAAGGAAGAGGTTAAGGATACAGGAAGCGGTTGGCGCAGGGTAGTTCCCTCGCCTAAGCCCAAAGGGATTCTAAACATCAAGGTAATCGATCAACTTGTTCGTCAGGGTATTATTGTTATTGCCTCAGGCGGAGGCGGTGTACCGGTTTATATTGACGAGGAGAAGAATGTTAGACCAGCCGAAGCGGTAATTGATAAGGATCTGGCATCGGCGCTTATGGCAGCCGAAATTAAAGCCGATGAATTTTACATCCTAACCGATGTTCCATTCGTGTATCTGAACTACAAAAAGCCGAACGAGCAGAAACTTGAGTTCCTCAACTATGCCGATACCATGAAATACCTTGAACAGGGAATGTTTGGTGAGGGTAACATGGCTCCAAAAATTAAAGCATGTTTGGACTTTATAAAGCGCGGTGGCAAAATGAGCGTGATTACCGAAGCCACCAAGCTTGAGGATATGTCATATGGTACCAAAATTACAATGGAGTACGAAGATTAATCAATAAACCATAAAAAACTAAAAGCTATGTCGTTCAACTTACGTAACCGCAGCTTTTTAAAGCTGCTCGATTTCACACCAAAGGAAATCCAATTCTTGCTCGACCTTTCAGCTGATCTAAAAAAGGCAAAGTATGCCGGAACTGAGCAGCAACGGTTAAAGGGTAAAAACATCGTTATCCTTTTTGAGAAGGATTCGACCCGTACCCGCTGTGCATTTGAGGTAGCCGCATTCGACCAAGGTGCAAACGTTACCTACATCGGGCCATCGGGCTCGCAAATGGGCAAAAAGGAATCGATGAAGGACACCGCTCGCGTACTTGGCCGCATGTACGATGGCATTGAGTACCGTGGGTACTCCCAAGAAATTGTAGAAACCCTTGCTAAATATTCGGGCGTACCTGTATGGAACGGATTAACAAACGAGTTCCATCCCACCCAAATCCTCGCCGACTTCCTAACCATGCGCGAGCACAGCTCAAAACCATTAAGTGAAGTTAAGTTCTGCTACCTTGGCGATGCTCGCAACAACATGGGCAACTCGCTGATGGTTGGCGCTGCCAAAATGGGTATGGATTTCAGGGCTTGCGCACCAAAGGCTTGCTGGCCTAACGAGGAACTTGTTAAAACATGCAAAGAGATTGCTAAAACCACTGGCGCTAAAATCACTTTAACTGAGAGTATTGAGGAAGGAGTTAAGGGCTGCGACTTCCTGTATACAGACGTATGGGTATCGATGGGCGAACCCGATTCAGTATGGGAGGAACGAATAAAGCTTCTTAAACCCTATCAGGTTAACCGTAAGGCAATGGAATTGACAGGCAATCCAAACTGCAAGTTCATGCACTGCTTACCAGCGTTCCATAACCGCGAAACCGTAATTGGTGAAGAGATCTACAAAAAGTTTGGGTTGGAAGCCATGGAGGTTACCGAGGACGTTTTTGAATCGGATGCTTCAATTGTTTTTGACGAAGCTGAAAACCGCGTACATACTATAAAAGCAGTAATGGTTGCCACATTAGGACAATAGCAACTTACCCGCATTTTTAAAAGCAGCTTTAAAAAAAGCTGCTTTTTTTTTGCATTTTTTAATACTAACTCCTAAATTTATTTGGATTTTTAAACTTCTGCCATTATGATGATTTATATTGGAAACATCGCGTATACAATGACCGCCGATGAATTAAAGGAACTTTGCTCGCCTTTTGGAAATGTGGTTTCAGCAAAAATCATTACCGATCGTGCTACCGGAAAATCAAAAGGCTACGGTTTTGTTGAGTTTGATAATGAGGAATCGGCTCAGAAAGCCATAAAAGAACTTAACGACACTCAGGTTAAGGGTCGGAATATTAAGGTTAATAGCGCATTCCGAAAAACCGATCAACCCCAAGCAAGCAAGGGTAAAGAGGAGGAGCCCGATACTAAATCCTAAAGATTAAAAGCTAACTACTAAAAAGTAGATTATTACACCTACTGTAATTAGCTTTACACCTACTCCTAACATAAATCCAAGAAATGATCCTACTGCCGAAAGCCAGGGATTATTTTTGGTATTATTTTGGGGTTGTTTCCTTAGCATCTCGCCAACAAGCGCTCCTACAAAAGGTCCAACAACGGCTCCAAGTGGCCCTAAAAATACTACCCCAACAAGTAGGCCAATGATTGTACCCCAGCCACCCCAATTACTTCCACCCATTTTTGTGGCTATCCAGGCAGGGAACAAGTAATCGAGCAGGGTTACAATTAGAGTTACACCTGCCATAACCATAATGGTGATCCAGTCCACAGAGCAAAACGATGTAAACTTTGCCAGCAACAGCCCCAGCCACGCTAGCGGCGGCCCTGGAATTACAGGTAAAATACACCCTGCCAGTCCCAGCAGTATTAGCGTAATGGAAAATACAAGCAAAAAGTAATCTAGTATCATTTGCTTTTTTGTTCTTATTCAATAACTTTGGTAAATATATCATTTTTTCCTAGAATGAAAACCATTGCAATAACGGTAAAGGGAAAGGTTCAGGGTGTAGGTTTTAGATACTTTGTAATGCGCCATGCCAATGAAATTGGTGTTAATGGTTTTGTGAAGAACTTGCCCAATGGCGATGTTTACATTGAAGCAAGCGGAACAAACAGCCAGCTTGAGCAACTGATTTTACTGTGCAACCAGGGACCTGCACATTCAAATGTAGAAAACGTCAATGTTAAAGATATTCAACAGTCATTTGATATTATAGGATTCCAAATACTTGGTTAACTTAGTTCAAAACCACATAAAGAATTTAACAATGAAGCTGGTTAACTTTCACACACATAAACCTCAATTCAACAGCAATAGCATTTGTGTTGTGCCTTACGATATTGATGGTTTTAACCTTTATAGTTCATCGCACTACAAAACAATTGGCTTACACCCCTGGAAAACCGAAAGCAGTGAGATTAGCCAATGGCTTGGCAAGCTAAATGAGCTGGCTAAGCAACCTGATTTTATTGGAATAGGGGAAATAGGGTTAGACAGGCTAAAAGGCGCTCCTTTAAAGAATCAAATCGATATTTTTGAGAAAATTCTTGAAACTGCCAACGAATTTAAAAAGCCAATAATAATTCACTGTGTTAGATGCTGGACTGAGCTGATAGCAATACTATCAAAATCAAAATATAGTGAACTACCTAAGGCAATACATGGCTTTAGAGCCAAAGCCGATGTAGCCAAACAGCTTGTTGACAATGGATTCTACCTTTCATTCGGAACCGCTCTTATACATGCTACACCAGAGTTAGCTGAGGCTTTAACGCTTGTTCCGAGAAATAAACTATTCCTTGAAACTGACGATACCGAGATACCCATTTATGAGGTTTACGACGCAGCCGCCGATATTCTTGACTCCACCATTGAGGAACTTGTTAGTGTTACAAACCAAAACCTGTTAACATTTTTTGGGAACACCCTTTCCGATAAAAGCAAGTAAAGGTTATTGGATTTAATGATACTGATTACGACCTTTGCTGAGCAAAAAACATGATATGGTTCCCACCTGGCTTGAACGAACTGAACTATTACTTGGCGGCAAGGCCGTTGAAAAGCTATCGCAAAAGCATGTGCTAATTATAGGGCTTGGAGGAGTAGGAGCATACGCAGCCGAACAAATCTGCCGTGCAGGAATTGGTGCACTAACCATTGCTGATGGCGATACTATCCACGAATCAAACATTAATCGCCAATTGCCGGCACTTCATAGTAGTGTTGGCCAACCAAAAGCAGAGTATATTGGGAAACGGTTACTGGACATTAACCCAAACCTAAAGCTAACCGTAATTCAAGAGTACCTAAGGGATGAACGGCTTACTGCATTGCTAAGCCATAAATACGATTACGTAGTAGATGCTATTGACACTCTTTCGCCTAAGGTTTTCCTTATTCACGATGCCCTTCGGTTTGGACAGCGAGTGGTAAGTTCAATGGGGAGCGGAGGAAAACTCGACCCAACAATGGCAAGGATTTCCGATATTTCTGAATCGCATGGATGCCCACTTGCCAGAATCCTAAGAAAACGGCTACACCGCTTGGGAATACGTCAGGGGGTTAAGGTTGTTTATTCGCCCGAGGAAGTTTCCGAGAATGCCACAAGGCCCTGCGAGGGTGAACCCAATAAGAAAACTACCATTGGAACCATTTCGTACATGCCGCCACTCTTTGGTTGCATGATTGCCTCAGTGGTTGTTAGGGATTTGCTTAACGACTAAGCAAAGGCACCACCCATTCGCCATTTACTAGCTTTACTTCGGGGAAATTTATATTGTTGGCGTTCAGCAAACTACGAGTATCATCAACAAAAACCTTGAAAGCGGAGTCGCTTGCTGCTGAAAGGAACTGATTGCTTTTGCCCTCATACATCCCCACCGGGAAAACCTTATACTTACGTTTTCCACTTGAAAAGTATGTATCAACCCAAACCGGAATGTATCCCACACCACTTACTTCTAGCTTTCCATTTTGCTTCATTAAATCAACAAGAACAACTAAACCTCCATCGCAGTACCTTCGACGCTGGTTGGAAACAAAGTTGCCAAGCGAGTAAACAACCAGTCTAAAATCGTTCTCGAAACGGTTAAACTCAGCGGGCTGAACAACATGGGGGTGCGAACCAATAATAATACGAACCCCTTTACCATGCAGCCAACCAGTTAATCGTTTCTGCTGCATGTTAGGTAAACGTTCGTACTCATTGCCCCAGTGAATGAACACAACAATATCGTCCACTCCTAGAGCTTGTGCTCTAGCAATATCATTTGCCATGCTAACTGTATCAATCAAATTGACCAAGTATGGGCTTGGGGCTGGAATTCCATTGGTTCCATAGGTATAGTTAAGCAAGGCAAGCTTTACCCCATTTTTATTTAGAACAATAGGATTTCGAATTGACCTGTCAGTTGAATCGAGGAATGTCCCTGTAAAAAGTAAGTTTTTGGCCGCAAGAACATCAATGGTTCTCCTTATACCATCGCCTCCCCTATCAACTGAATGGTTATTGGCGGTAACCAAAACATTAACACCAGCCGCCATTAAACCATCGACAAGTTCATCGGGTGAGCTAAACTGAGGGTAACCGGTATAGGGTTCTCCTCCTAAAGTTACCTCGAGGTTGGCAATGGAATAATCGGCACTAGTGAGCAAGCCTTTTAATTCAGAAAAAACATCGGTATAATCGTATCGCCCGGTTGAACTATCGTATGCCGATTGGATTTGAGGAACATGGCCCATTACATCACCAATAAAAATTAAGCGTAGGGTGCTATCGTATTGAGCAAAACCAATACTGCATATAATAGTTAGCACCAGGGATAGTAGAGGTCTCATAACTATGATGTTTGTACAATGATAGGAAAAACTTTCCTATCAACAAAAAAGGGGTACCCGTTACGGATACCCCTTTGTATTGAAAAACCTAATGCTATTTCTGTTCTTCGGAAGTCATTACCACCTCAACAACATTACCCTGTCCAAAAATCTTATTGGCAAATTCCTTAATGGCATTCACATCAACAGCCTTTACCATCTCCACATACTTTGAGTCAAAATCAAGGCCATCCTCGTATTTTGCCCTAATCACATTTGTCCAGTAAGAGTTTTCGCGCTGGTTTTGCTCGTACTCCTTGAGCATGAACTCCTTGCTCTTGTTCAGATCATCGGCCAATGGTCCATTGGTCTTAATCTTTTCAATCTCAGAGTAAACAATACCAATTAGTTTATCGCGAAGCTTAGGATCGGTATCGAACTGGATCTGAACCACAAAGGAGTTTACAGGGAATTTGCGGAGCGATACCCTAACTCCAACACCATAAGTACCACCTTCTTTTTCACGAATTTCCTCAAGATAACGGGTGCGTAATATGGATGTGAGGTAGTCGGCAAGTATATCGTTCATCACGTTATACTCAACTTCACCGGTAAACCCAACAAATACTGACGACTTGGTGGTTTGCATTGGCTTTGTAAAGTAATTCTGAACCTTGCCTTTAGGAGGTCTTACTCCATTATCCTTGGCAACATCTTTACGCTTAACGGTGGGCAATGCGCCCAGGTATTTTTCAACCAAAGGCTTTATCTCAACTGGGCTAACATTTCCGGTAAAGATAAAAGTGAAATCGGAAGCATCGGCAAAGCGATTCTTATAGAAGTTGATGCTCTTGTTAAAGTCAACCTTGTTCAGGTAATCAAGGTTCATTGGCATAACCCTGGGGTTGTGGTTTGCCAGGGCAACGGTAATGCTATCGCGGAAGGCCATGCGTGGATCGGACGAGGCATTGGCCATGAAAGCCTTCATTCTACCCATATAGGTATTGAAGTTTTCCTCATCGATACGTGGTGCTGTCATGTACAAGTAGATGAGCTGTAGTAAGGTTTCAAAATCCTTAGGCGATGCTTCACCGCTAAAACCTTCGTAGCTCTCGGCAATAACCGGACGTACATTAACCATCTTGCCAGCAAGCATCTTTTCAAGGTCAGTGCTGGTAAATTCGCCCACACCGGCATTGGTAATAATTTGGGTGGCCATACTAGCCGAGGGTAGCTCATCGATGGATGCAAGCGAAACGCCACCTGCACTGAAAGCATCAACAACAACCTGGTCCTCCTTGAAATCGGTTTGCTTCACAACAACCTTTACTCCATTGGAGAGAATCCACTCAGTGGTACCGTATACATTCTTTACGTTTTCCTTTTTAACCTTACCGGGCTTTTCAATCTTTTCAACCAATGGCTTGGTTATTACCTTATCAACGTATGCCTCAATGTTTTCGGCCTTTACTTCCTTTAGGGCAGCAAGCAATTGTTCCTGATTTGGAACAGTGATGCCATCCTTTTGGGGAGCCATAAGGGTTAGAATGACATTTTTATCGGTAACAAGCTGTTTGGCAACCGCATTTATTTCTTCAATCTTAATTGTAGGCAATAGCTGTGAGGCAAACATGTATTCAAATTCGATGCCTGGCATGGGTTCGCCTTTCAGGAAATGATCAACACATTCCCAAACGTACTTCTCGTTCTTTTGTTTGTCCTTTTCCTTGAGTTGATTCTCAAGTGAGCGTAAGTAATCGGATTTTGCCCTATCGAGCTCTGTAGCATTGAATCCATATTGTTTTACGCGTTCCGACTCACGAATAAGTCCCTTAACACCATCAATCATGTTATCGGGACGAAGAGCTGCATAAAATGCAAGAGCATCCTTGGTTCTAACCAGATTGAAGTAACCCGATGCACCAAACACAAAAGGAGGATTAGGTTTCTGAACAAGTTCGTTTAATCGTGATGAAATCATCGACGAGATGAGCTCATTTACCATATCGGTACGGAGATAACCCAAGTTTTTTGCCTCTTTAGGTGTTGCCGGTGCCTTAAAGTATAGGTACATGATGGCATTGCGAGCCTCCGGATCGGTAGCAACACCTACAAGGGGCTCATCGTTGTCGGGAAGTTCATAGAAAGGACGGGGCGCAGGATTAACCGGAGCTGGAATATCAGCAAATAACGATTTAATCTTGGCCTCAACCTGATCAACATCAATATCACCAACCACTACAATCGATTGTAAATCGGGACGATACCATTTATTGTAGTAGTCAACCAGTTCCTGGTGCTTAAAGTTGTTAATTACGTTGATATCGCCAATAACATCGCGTTCGGCATACTTTGAGCCCTTGTACATTACAGGCATAAGTTGCTTGTACATTCTGCGCTCAGCATTACGACCGGTACGCCATT
>JAGPEQ010000108.1 GCA_018056955.1 Bacteroidales bacterium
GTTGCCATATCGTTCCACAGCCCCATATTCCCTGAAAATTGAACCACAAATTGCTGCCCTAAACCGTAACGGCTAACAAATGGATTCTCTTCCCATGATTTAGGCGATATCAGCCTTTCGTCCTGCCAAATAGGAATTACACATAGCTGTTGGTCGTTTGCAGAAGGAACCTCTAACCTCACCCATTCAGCCATATCCCTACCAATGGTAACAATCCTACTACTGTGTTTAAGCGCACTCCTATGCCAGCGCTTCCAAAGCCAGACCAATGGATTACGGGTAGATGTTTTCCCCAACCGGATAAGGCCGTCAGGAAAAACATCCATAAGAACATAAACAACCCTTAATCCCTTAACCCTGGAAAGAAAGATTACCAGTATTGCAAGAAATGGAGGGGTTGTATGCACCATAATAATCTCCTTTCCCCTATGGAAAATCAACTTGAAAAAAACACTGACACTATAAGTAAGCACGTTTAGTAAACGCCCTAAAATTTGGCTCTTAGGAAAATTGGTGGAGGCGAGATATGAAATTTCCACTCCTTGATAAACCGCTTTTGATGGTTGTCTTAACCTAGTAGTGTATGATGGTTGAGCGCACCATACCTTTGCCCTAATCCCGTGATCGTTTCCCAACCTAACAAACAATTTAGTTAGCAGGTTTGAAACGGCAACCTCATCGGGGTAAAAGACCTGGGATATTAAAATCACCTTTACTTCAGCCATATAAAACTAAATCACCTAACTTTAAAAAGTTCGTAAATATTTCTTTTAAAAACATCTTGCGAATAATTAGCCATATACCGGTTAAGTAGAACCTTTCCAATTTCATCCTTTCCCGGAACTTCATCAAAATTAAGTATGGTTTTTAGGAGCATATTGGGTTCTCTGGGATTAAACAGAAACGCATAATCTTCTCCCAACATATCGGGAATATCACCGACCCTTGTAGCAATAACGGGTATTCCCAACGACATGGCCTCCAGAATAACAAGGGGTTGACCCTCATTCCACGATGGTAATACAAGACAGCCATATGCCGACATCATTTCGGCAACCACTTCCCTTGATTTTGATAGGTGAAACTCAACATTCGGAGTTGCCACATCAACCAGCTCCCTGTAAAAATCATTCTCGTAGATATTTCCAACAATAGCTAACTTAAAGTCAGTAAGTTCCGGGCTTAAGAAGGCTTCAACCAGCTCGCCTATACCCTTGCTCCTAATAATGTTGGAGACACAAAGGAAACTTCTATTATATTGATATTGCCTGCCTTTGCCATATCCTTCGAGTAACGAGGTATTGGGCAAAATAAAGACCTGGTTGCTGTTGATTGCTTTAACTTCATCGGCAAATTGCTTACTAAGAACAATAATCCTGTTAAAAAAACTCAATGATAGCTTCAAAAGAAACCTGTTTACGTGGGATGATGTAAAAAATGAACGTATATCCCCCCTGTGGATATGCCCGTAAAAAGTCGTTTTCCATGAAATTATGCGAGCAAAAAAACAAAGCAAAATCAATCGGAGTAATCCAAACCTTGATAGAGGAATGTTAGTGTAAAGGATTTCGACCCGACAGCTAACCAGCGGCCGGGCAACATCAATATACCTTGAAAAGTAATGAAAGATGCGACCTAACCCTTTTAACCTCCATGCCGATTCGTCAATAGCAACAACTATTTTCCCTTTAGCCTCCAACGTTCCCTTCACTAAGGCATTAACCATGCTAATGCCGGTAAAAGTTCTGGGTGGAAAATCTCCCACCACAAGCACGTCAACCTTTGCCCTCAAAACTTTTTAGATTTTAGAAAGTAAATAACATGCTCCAAAGGCCAATCGCACTCGAAGTGTCGACGGTTAATAACCTTTCCGTCGAAAGAGAAGTAATGACGGTAGTTGCTCTGGCTGTAAACATACTTAAAATTGGAGAGTGCAAGCTGAAGTCCTAAGGGGCTTAGCAGCTTCAGCCGTCCGAAGGGGAAGGCAAAATGCTCAACCCTAGCATTGATTTTATCCTCTATCCTAATTTTTGAGCCAGCTATCTGCCTATGGAGCAACTCGGTATTATCAGAATCAAGCGATAGATGGTCGAGCGTGTGGGCGCCAACCACATGGCCCTCTGAACTTAGTATTCTAAGCTGCTCCCAGCTCATGGGTGGCTTATCTACCATAACCACCTCATGGGTAAAGTGGTAGCGGTAGGCTTCATCGCCGTCAATGAAACCCGGGTTAATAAAAAAAGCGGCTTTAAGGCTGCGCCTATCTAAAACCGGCTTAATTCGGGTAAAGCACTCCTCAAAGCCATCATCCCAGGAGAAGGCCACCAGGCATTCATCCACAGGAAGATTATAAGCTGTGATTCTTTTGACCGCCTCCTCAAAGCTAATGAACCTCACACCCCTATCCTCCATACCCGAAAGTAGCTCCTCGAAAATTTCTGGCGAAGCTTTGCCATCAAGGCTTAAGAAGTGACTGTTGAGTATATGGATGCCAGGTTTGGGCTCTGAGTAACGCGACAAGAAGTTCAGGAGTGAATTTCGTCCAAAGGTTCTTATTTTAAGAAGTTCAGGGTGCATTTTACTCCAATCAAAAAGAGGATAAGACTTTTAATATTTTTTCAGAAACTTTTATCGGCGTATATTCAAGTTCAGCCACACTATTATGACAAGCAGAGGCAATTTCAATGGAATAACGCTGAACCTTGTGAATCCATTTTTCAACAACAGCCGCTAGGTCATAGGGGTTTCCATCCTCAAAAAAGTCACCATTAACACCCTGCCTAATGAGCTCCAATTCGGGACCATGTGATATTAGATTATTAGTTGTGATAACCGGTAAGCCCCAGGACAAAGCATGCACCACCGAAAGCCCAATACCGGCGGGGAAAACAAAAATACCGGAACTTGAAAAAATTTCCTCATTGGCTTTACCATAAAGGGGCCCAACAAAATCAACTAGGTTGCCAATGCCCAAGCTCCTTGCTAATTCTCTGTATTCATAATCATCACCACTACCAACTAGCTTACAAGTTAAAGAATATCCATTTTTACTAAGTATGCTAACCGCCCTGATCAGCACGTCTAATCCCTTTTGCCTCGATATTCTTCCCGAAAAAAGCAGCTGTACGCTCTCATTATCTGTAAGATTCCTAACCACATCAAACCCGTAATCTTCTTGGTTTAGCGAGTTTCTAACTACGGTAACCTTACTTTCAGGGATTTCTATACGCCTAAGGTTTTCCTTCCCTTTGCTGCTATAAGCAAGAATATGATCAGATAAGGAGTAGAACCATTTTCGTAGCATTTGTCCCCACCAGCCCTGATGCCCCAATCCGGCGTGCGACCACCAGATAAATTTCTTTTTGGGGTGAAATTTTACCCAGAGAAGAATGAGTAAGGTATGCAGATGATGGAAATCGACTCCGGAGCAAACCACAATATCCGGGTTGAAGTGTCGCACATGATGCAGGGAGTTACGTAGGTAGTAGAATTCCTCACCGAGTAGCGTGAACTTCCTATATGTTGATATGATGGTTTTTTCAACCTTTTCAGGTTTAATATCCAGGTATGAATCACCTGCCAGCAATGCAAATTCGAAGCGGCTATCACTAAAGATCAACCGGTAGGTATCCCTTCGGTAGTGGGCAACAATCGGCTCTATGAAAAGCACACGCTTCATCATGTCATTCAAAATTTTTTCTCGTATTTAATAACGACAATAGTCAGCAGCGTAACCATTGCCAGATTGGCAAGTATTTCCAAACTAGCATAAACCCTAATAAAGCCGTAAAACGTGAAATTTCTGAATAGCGGAAGTGAAATAATCAGCAGGAAGTAGGCAACTTGCCACAAGCTTTGCCACCTGATTCTGTTAAGCGCCACAAAAATAGAGGTAAATGATGAAGTAATAAAGTTCAGGGCAAAAGGCCAAACCAGCCATTTCGAAATAATTCCCGATGTTTCCCACACTTTCCCAAAAAACACCCTAAAAATGCCCTTACCCGCAAATACAATCAGCAGTACCTCAACTACTGAAGCTATAAAAACAAAAGCTATCAGTGGTTTAAGTTCTCCCACAAAGGATTTCCCCAGACGATAGCTTTCCGAAACTTTTTGTAGCACTACGCTCGAAATTGAGGTGGCAACTAGTGCCATTGGAACCGATAGGATAAGTTTAGCCAGATCAAAAAAACCTGCCTGTTCGGGCAAGTAGTACCTGTTAATCAGAACTACCGGCAATAGGAATCCAATAGTGCTGCATAGGGCAGGAATAAGGCTGTAACGGGGAAAATCGGAATAGCTATCGAGTAAATATTTAGATCGAACTATGCTGAAATGCCTTGGAGAATACCCACACCTTACCGATTGGTAGGCTGAAGTAACTGCATTTCCAACTTGACCGGCAACGTCTCCTAAAACAAGACCCATGGGGTAATGAGTAAGGGCTGCTGCTGACTGTGAGCCACCCTCCACAATTCTACGAACCAGCTTATTAACCGAAATCTTCATAAATCCTTTCTGGCGAATAAGCCAGAAGTTAAACACCTGAAAAACACTCAAAAGGAATACCCCAATAGGAATTAGGTAAAGAATAAATCCATCAGAATCGTCTAGGTTAAGCGCCTCTCCTATCCCCTTTCGAAATAGGATAATAGCAATGAACAGCAGAAAGCTAAAAACTAAACTAAAAAGAATTGATGATGTAACGAGTACTGAGGCATCCCTATTTCTTTTAGGTAGCACAATAGCCTGTTCGTAACGGAAGCTGGAAATTACAAGCAAAATTCCAATTAAACTGCTATAAACCGAGTAAACCCCAAAATCGTGGGGTGAGAAGTAGCGACGAAGAAATGGTTGCAGCAGTATGGGTATGGCCTGAGCCA
>JAGPEQ010000041.1:0-15902 GCA_018056955.1 Bacteroidales bacterium
GGTACAACGGTTTTTATTCAATCTACTTCTTTTTGTCACCTAAGCCAACAACTTGGTAATCGGCAACACTAAGTGTTCTGGATCTGTTTGGATTAAACTCCTTTATCCAGAAATCGGCACGGGCATTTGAGTTAGCATCCCTGAAATGCATTTCAAGCACCGTACCTAATAAGTAAGCTGTTCCTCCAGTAGCCAGGTACTGGAAACCATTCATGTGTCCAAAAGCCTCGGAGTAGTCATACTTTATATCATTTGTAGCCCAAAGCTCTACCTTACCATCTGGGTTTTCATAAACGTATTCCTTACATTTATAGCCCAGTACATCTTTTGTGCGTCCTGTTGCCTTGTAGTACATATTATAGGCCGATAAATCTTCTTGAGGTACAGGCTCGGCGAGCTCATCCTTCCCCTGTTGCTGTTGGACTGAATCGGGTTCAAAGTTCATGGCTATACCACTTTTCTCTCCATCTTTATCGCTTAGAATGAGCATAGCTTTGTTCTTATAATCAAAAATCATCAATGATTTTTCCTTCTTCCCCGTTTCGCGATTCAATGCCTCAAACTCCATGGCAAAGTTTTGTGAGTTCTTGTCGAAGTAGAAGGCGTATGCGCCCTTGTTTACCTCTGTTGATGCTGAATCGACAGATTCAACATCCATCTTCATGCTTGATGTAAAGCTATAGGCGGGTTCAAACTTCACGTTTTTGAAACCCATAAGCCCCATCATCTTTTGTTGCATATACCTATCGGCAGCGCTTGGTTGCTTATACCCCTGTTTTTCTGGTTGTTCTTCCTGCTGCTGTTCTTCAACCTTTTTTTCATCCTCGCCACGTTTCAAACTTTTAGCAACGGCTTTTTGGGCTTTATCCTTCAGGAAACCACCTACTTGAGCCTCGGTTACCATGGTTACTCCCATTAGGGCAATAACCAAGGCAAATGCAAATGTTTTTCGTACCATTTTTTTTAATTTATATGTTTAAAGTAATGCAAGTTAACCAAATGATTTGAACATTGTGCTGACTATCAGGTTATTTTTTGTAAAATATTTCAATACTTTTGTGAAGTAACAACATGTTTTATGCAGAAAGGGAAAGAAACAAAGCCGCATATTGGGATTTATGGACGCAGAAACAACGGCAAGAGCTCGTTAATTAACCTTCTTGCCGGGCAAAATGTAGCCATAGTATCGGACTTTGCAGGAACAACAACCGACCCGGTAAAAAAGTCGTTTGAGATAACCGGATTTGGACCTGTAATACTGGTTGATACTGCCGGAATTGACGATGTGGGTGAGCTTGGACAGAAAAGGGTCGAAAAAACCCTACAATCCATTAACCATATTGACCTTGCCCTGTTGGTTGTTACCTCAAATACTTGGGGCGACTACGAGGAGATGCTGGTAAACGAGTTTATCAAAACCGATACACCATACCTAGTGGTTCATAACAAGAGCGACATTGAGCCTGCCTCCAGTATTTTTAAGGAAAAGCTGAGTGGCAAGAGGCATTCGGGATTTATTGATATCAGCTGCAAATCCCAAACCCAACCCGACGAGCTTATTAGTCTAATCAAGAAAGCCATTCCCGAATCGTCATATAGGACACCCACGCTGCTTGGCGACCTTATATCGTACGGTGATATTGTTTTACTTATCACCCCTATTGATGTTGAAGCTCCTGCAGGCAGGTTAATACTCCCGCAGGTTCAGGCCATACGCGATGTTCTGGACAACGATGCTGTAGCAGTTGTTCTTAAGGAACGTGAGGTTGATGCCTTCCTACGTAAAACCCAGGTTAAACCTGCATTAGCCATTACCGATAGCCAAATTTTTGTTAAAGCCGATGCATCAATCCCCCGCGACATTCCGCTAACCAGCTTTAGCATACTCTTAGCCCGCCTGAAGGGCGATTTTGAAAACTACCTTAAGGGCACTCCAAAAATATCGGAGCTAAAGGATGGCGATAGGGTGCTTCTGCTTGAAAGTTGCAACCACCATGTTTCATGCGACGATATTGGTAGAGTTAAAATTCCAAGGTGGATATCGAACTTTACCGGGAAGCAGCTCGAGTATGATGTGGTTGCAGGCCTCGATGCCCTACCCCGCGATATTAAGGAATACTCACTTGTTATTCAGTGTGGTGGCTGTATGATTACCCGCAAGCAACTAATTAACCGCTTGCGTCCGGCCGTTGAGGCAGGCATACCTGTTACCAACTACGGAATGGCTATTGCCTATGTTCAGGGTATTTACCAGCGTGCCATTGCACCTTTTACAGCAAACAAGGAATCAAAAGCCGATTACCTTTAGGGTTTAGTATGGGTCAACATCAATGGCGATAACCACCGTGCTGGTTTCCCTTTTTTGCTTTAACATCGTAATACTATACCTAATAAATTCCTTGATTCGCTGCAAGGGCTGTTCACGCTTAATCTTTACAAGAATCTCGAGTATATATAGCCCTTGTACTCTCGAAATTATTGGAGGCTCAGGCCCCAGTACATTCTCACCCAGCGAATGCCTTAGGGTTTTTGCCAGATTCTCAGCGGTATCTTCCAAGTGGTGCTTATCCTTATGTTTGAGGGTAATCCGAACAAGGCGGTAAAAAGGCGGATAGTGGAATCGGTTACGCTCAGCTAGCTGCCATTCCCAGAAAGTAAAAAAGTTGTTACCTGTAACGCTTTTAATAACGGGATGATCGGGCTGCGCTGTTTGAATAATAACTAAACCCTGCTTCCCCTTTCGCCCAGCCCTACCGCTAACCTGAGTAATCAGCTGAAAACTCCGCTCAAATGCTCTGAAATCGGGGAAATTAAGCATATTATCGGCATTAAGAATGCCTACAAGACTAACCCGGTCAAAATCGAGCCCCTTGGAAACCATTTGGGTGCCAACCAGAATATCAATTTTACCTTGCTCAAAGCCCGAAATAATTCGCTCATACGATGAGCGTGAACGGGTAGAATCCAAATCGATACGCTCAATAACGGCATCGGGGAAGAAAACCGAAAGTTCATCCTCAACCTTTTCGGTTCCAAAACCCTTAGGCTGCAGGTTTGTACTCCCGCATGCAAGGCATGAACCCATCTGCTCCATGCCAAAGCCGCAGTAATGACATGTTAGCTGATTGGTGTACTTATGGTAGGTAAGCGTAACATCGCAATGCTCACAGTGGGGCACCCAACCGCAATCGGCACACTCAATAAATGGAGCATACCCTCGCCTGTTCTGGAAAAGTATTACCTGCTCCTTTTGGGAAAGAGCGTTCTCAATGGCACTCAGGAGAGTATCGGAAAAGTGCGACTTCATTCGCTTTCGCTTACGAGCATCGCGGGTATCAACCACAATAGTACGTGGCAATTCTAAGCCACTAAAGCGCTCCAGCATCTTTACTAATCCAAACTTACCGGATTTAGCGTTAAAGTAAGTCTCAACTGCCGGTGTTGCGGTACCAAGCAAAACCTTTGCCCCAACCTGTTTGGCTAGGACAATTGCAGTATCACGAGCGTGGTATCGGGGTGCAGGGTTGTACTGCTTGAAGGTATTTTCATGCTCCTCATCAACAATTACTAACCCTAAATTTGAAAAAGGCAAAAAAATTGAAGATCGAACCCCGAGAATTACATCGAAAGGCTCCTCGCTTAGCATTTTCAGGTAAACCTCAACGCGCTGAGAGTCTGAGAACTTGGAATGGTAAACACCAACCCTATTCCCAAAAACTTTGCGCAGACGATTAATTATTTGTGTGGTCAATGCGATTTCGGGTAACAGGTAAAGCACCTGTTTCCCATTTTGTAGAGCTTGGTTAATAAGGTGTATGTAGAGCTCAGTTTTACCGCTTGAGGTAACTCCGTGTAGCAGCACAACATCGTGTGAGCTAAATTGGTTTTGTATTTCGTTGAGGGCGTTAATCTGAAAATCTTCCAGGGCAAGGGGGTTACGAGTAGGAGGATCGCTATTAGCATTATCAATCCTTGAGATTTCAACCTCATCCTGGACTATAAATCCTTTGTCAATTAACGATTTTAAAACGGATGCCGACACATCAACCTTTTCCAGCAGGGTCTTTCTGAGAACCCTTGCAGTAGATAAATCGTTTGGAGTAGTTGCCTGCGAGGCAATAGCAAGTATTAGCCTTTGCTGTGCCGGTGCACGTTTAAGTGAATCAATAAGCTCACAGAGCTTTTTCTCATCGGAGTATTCCGGTGCCAAAGCAATATAATTTTCGGTTTTAGGGCGATAATCGGACTCAATATCCTCAGTTATGAAAAGCAATTTGCGCTCCAACATCGATTTTATAACGCTCATAGGGTGTTTGAGACCCGATTTTTGGGTAAGTTGCTGGATGGTAAGCTTACGCTTTTGCCCTAGCAGATGGATAAGGGTCATCTCCTCATCGGAGAGGTCAATTTCATCAAAGTCGCCAGAAGCAATGTAGGTATCGCTCTCCATTTTTAATCCCGATGGAAGCGCAGCTTTCATTACCTCGCCCAGGGAACACATGTAGTATTCAGCAAGCCATTCCCATAGCTCATACTGGCTGGGAAGCACAATAGGTGTAGTATCAATAACCTGTAAAATATCCTTTACCTGTTGCACTTGGGGTTTTTCAGAGTGCACCCTGTAAACCAGAGCTGAGTAAAGCCTGCGTTGGCCAAACGATACAACAACCCGTACCCCGGGTTGAATCATTTTTTCCATCTCAAAGGGTACAGAGTAGGTGTATGTTGCCTGAAGAGCTAAAGGCAAAATAACATCAGCATAAAGTTGGCTTGTCATTATAACAACTTTTTCACTCTGGAAAGTTATATAAAATAGTTGTTCATGCTAAGGCTTAAGCCTAACTGTTAATATCTTTATGGAGCAAACCGAAACGGCAAAAAACTTGCTTACAACATTTTGTGTTTTTATCAATGAAATGGTAATGCAAATCATCAATTATCTTCGTTTTGTCAAAATAATTTTACTAACTTGCAAAAAAATTATTCCTTGCGGAAGTTTATAAATAGGTTATAATAATTGAAGTTTTAGAAGCGATGAAGGATTTGTTTAAACTTAAAGGTAAACTTTTAGTCCTAATAGTTGTTGGTATTATTATATCCGTAGGTTTAAGTTCATGCCATAATAATATTCCATGTCCGGCCTACGCAAGTGTGGTAAAGTAAAGTATATTTGTATAAAATTTTGGCCTATGAAAATTAGAAGAATCGTAACTGGATTATTGCTACTTGCATTTGTAGCAGTATTAGCAAGTTCATGCTCCAAAAAAACTTGCCCAGCCTACAGTAAAATTTACCGTAGTACAGTAGTTAACAACTAGGCTATCCTATCTTGTATTGCCCACAAAGGATTTGTTAATCCTTTGAAATATTGAATATTACAGGGTTTCTCAGTAAGAGAAACCCTTTATTTTTATTCATTATCAAGGCCTTATGTGTTGTCGGTACATAAAATGCGTGTTGGAAAAGTTATTTAGAATGTTAAATTAGTTCATATGCTTTAGATGAAAAGCAAAATTTAATAACTTGTACTGCCAATTAAACCGATAAACTATGATTGAAATGTTTAACTCATCGATTGGGAAAAAGCTGGTAATGAGCATAACCGGATTGTTTCTAATGGTATTCCTGCTAGTTCATTTAACTGTAAACATGCTGCTACTGGTGGGCGATGGTGAGGTTTTTAACCGAGCAGCTCATTTCATGGCCAGCAACCCTGCCATTAAGGTAATTGAGCCCTTGCTGGCAATCGGCTTTGTGTTTCACATTATCTATGCAACCTTCCTGACCATTAAAAATCAAAGAACAAGGCCAATAGGTTACTCAAAAACTACATCTAATGGTCTTTCAACCTGGTCGTCGAAAAATATGTTCATTCTGGGTACTACCATTTTCATTTTCTTAATCATACACCTAGCAAATTTCTTTTGGAAACTAAAGTTTGGAACCGTTGAAACCATTACTTACGGGAGCGACACTATGCCCAACGCATACGCATTGGTTTCGGGTCTTTTCATAAGCTACTGGTGGTATGATTTGCTTTACGTAATAGGTGCAATTTTTCTTGGATTACACCTGAGCCATGGTTTTTGGGCTGCTTTCCAAACCCTTGGATGGAATGGTACAAAATGGTTAAAACGCCTTGAGGTGGTAGCCTATGTTTACGCCATTATTATTGGAACGGGATTTAGCATTATCCCAATCTATTTTTTACTGTTTAGGTAGATTTTAATCCGATTATAAATATCGACAGCTATGAGTAAGCTAAACGCCAAAATACCTGAAGGCCCATTGGCCGAAAAATGGACTAATCATAAAGCGAAACTCCGACTGGTAAACCCAGCCAACCGACGAAAACTCGACATTATTGTGGTAGGAACAGGCCTTGCAGGTTCATCGGCAGCATCAACACTTGGCGAACTGGGGTACAACGTAAAAGTGTTCTGCTACCAGGATAGCCCCCGAAGGGCTCACTCCGTTGCCGCACAAGGCGGAATAAACGCTGCCAAAAACTATAAGAACGACAACGATAGCGTTTACAGGCTGTTCTACGATATGATTAAGGGTGGCGATTTCAGAGCCCGTGAAGCAAATGTTTACCGTGCTGCTGAGGTAAGTAACCTTGTAATTGACCACTACACCGCGCTGGGAGTACCTTTTGCCCGTGACTATGGTGGATTAATTGAGAACCGTTCGTTTGGGGGTGTTCAGGTTTCAAGAACCTTTTACGCAAAGGGACAAACCGGCCAACAGTGCCTTATTGGCGCCTACTCCGCCCTCTCGCGCCAAATTGATAAAGGAACTGTTACTATGTACCCCCGCAGGGAGATGATGGATCTTGTAGTAATTGACGGAAAAGCACGAGGGATTATAGTTCGCAACTTAGTAACCGGCGAGATTGAGCGCCACTCGGCTCATGCAGTAGTTTTAGCCACTGGAGGTTACGGCACAATCTATTACCTCTCAACACTCGCACTAAACTCAAATGGCTCAGCCGCATGGCGTGCCCATAAACGTGGCGCACTGTTTGCCAATCCAAGTTTTGTGCAAATTCACCCAACCAGCATTCCGGTGCTAAACGACCACCAATGCAAGCTTACCCTTATGTCGGAATCGTTAAGAAACGACGGCCGGGTGTGGGTGCCAAAAACTAAGGGTGACCCCCGCAAACCCAACGAGATACCAGAGGACGAACGGGACTACTACCTGGAGCGTCGTTACCCTGCTTTTGGGAACCTTGTTCCGCGCGATGTGGCTTCGCGTGCCGCCAAGGAACGCTGCGATGCCGGTTACGGGGTTGGCCCAACAGGCCTATCGGTTTACCTCGACTTCCGCGATGCCATTCAGAAAAAAGGCCGTAAGTACATTGAGGAGAACTATGGCAACCTATTTGAAATGTATGAGAAAATTACAGGAGAATCGCCTTACGAGGTACCCATGCGCATTTACCCTGCTGGCCACTACACCATGGGAGGGCTATGGGTTGACTATAACCTGATGACTACCATCCCTGGCCTATACGCCATTGGCGAAGCCAACTTTAGCGATCATGGGGCAAACCGCTTAGGCGCCAGCTCACTCATGCAAACCTCGGGCGATGGTTACTTTATACTACCCTACACCATTGCCGATTACTTAGCCGACGAGATAAAAACACCAAAAATACCCACTAATACCCCTGAGTTCGATGCAGCCGAAAAAGAGGTTAAGGAACGGATTGAAAGGTTAATGGCAATTAACGGAACCGAAACGGCAACCAGCTTCCACAAGCGGCTTGGAAAGATCATGTGGGATTACTGCGGGATGGTTCGCAACGAGGAAGGGCTTAAAAAGGCACTTACATTGCTCGATGAGCTAAAGGATGAATTTTGGAAAAACCTTAAGGTTCCCGATACTGCCAGCGAGCTGAACCAAGAGCTGGAAAAGGCAAATCGCGTAGCCGACTTTCTTGAACTCGGTAAACTTATGGTTTACGATGCACTTAACCGTAAGGAAAGTTGCGGGGCACATTTCCGGGAGGAAAGCCAAACTGAAACAGGAGAGGCCAAACGCGACGACGAGAACTACTCATACGTTGCAGCCTGGGAGTTTACCGGCGATGGCAAGGAGCCAATACTCCATAAGGAAGAGCTGAAATTTGAATACGTAAAGCTTCAAGAACGCAGCTATAAATAGCATCTCATCAACCATATAACACTAAAGGCTATGAAGGTGAAACTCAAGATATGGCGACAGAAAGATTCCCGTAGTAAAGGAAAATTCGAGGTTTATGAGCTCGATAATGTTGCCCCCGATATGTCGTTCCTTGAAATGTTCGACTCGCTGAACCAGCGACTGGTTAGGGAGGGAAAAAGCCCAGTGGCGTTCGACCACGACTGCCGCGAGGGGATTTGCGGTTCCTGCGGCATCTACATCAATGGTCGACCCCATGGAAACGACCACCGAACCACCACCTGTGAACTGCGTATGCGCCGCTTTAAGGATGACGATACCATTACCATTGAGCCCTGGCGTGCAGCAGCTTTCCCTGTTGTGAAAGACCTAGTGGTTGACCGCTCAGCCTTTGATAAGATTATACAAGCCGGAGGCTACATTAGCGTGAACGCAGGTGCCGCACAGGATGCCAATGCTATTCCTGTACCCAAACACAATGCCGATGTTGCCTTCGACACGGCATCGTGCATTGGTTGTGGGGCATGCGTGGCTGCTTGTAAAAATGCATCCGCTATGCTCTTTGTGGCTGCCAAAATCACCCACCTGGCACAATTTCCTCAAGGGCGGGTTGAAGCACCCGAGCGGGTTAAGCGTATGGTAGCCAAAATGGATGAACTAGGTTTTGGCAGTTGCACTAATACACGTGCTTGCGAGGCTGAATGCCCAAAGGGTATTTCCATTAGCACAATTGCAAAGCTAAATCGCGAATATATCACCGCTAAACTTAAGGACTAAAATGCCAACTAAAAAAGATAAATCGCCCGACATACTGCTTGTTCCGGTTGATTTTGGGGACTACTATGAAAAGGCCATTGAATTCGCTCAGAAATTAGCCCCAATTACAGAATCACAAATCCATTTACTTCATGTTCTTGATTTAAAGGATTGGTGGCTCGATGAGGTTAAAGAGGAACGGCTTATCAATGAGGCCTTTAATAAACTGCTTAACATATCGCGCCAGTTTGGATTACCTGAGGACTCAAAGCTGATGGTGCAAACCGGAAAACGGCACCATAAAATTGTGGAATACGCTGAGCAGGAAAATGTCCGCTTTATCCTTATGGTCGATAATTACCCCTTTGCCCAGGAAGGAAAAAGAATTGGATCAACCCTGGAGAACGTGATTATGAAGGCTACCAAGCCTGTAATAACAGTAAAAACCGTTCCTGAAACAATCTTTAAAAATATGCTTGTTCCCCTGGATCTAACTAAAAATTGCCGTGTAAAACTATTTAACTCTGTTGCCCTTGCTCTAAAATTCGACTCTAAACTAAATATCGTATCGGTAATTTTTGGGGATATCGACCCTGAAAAAAGCCGAATAAATGAAAAGATTGAAAAGTATGCGGCTGTTTATGCTGAAAATCACATACCCCATACTAAAAAATTGATTCGCAAGGATGAAGATTTTGCATATCAGGAAATACTTGATTACGCCGATGAAATTAAGTGCGACTCCATTATAATTATGACGCACAAGGAAAACGTGGGCTTTGATAACTACGTGGGCGCATTTGCTCACCACATTATCAATGAGGCCAAGGTTCCAGTTATCAGCCTTAACAATGCATCATCAACACAAACAACAAGGGATTTACTATCGTCAATTATTGATCCCTTAAATATTTTTTAGGGTGTTGGCTCACCAATTTGCCTAAATATGTTATAAATTTGCAGTGCAAACAGGCGGGAGTAGTTCAGCTGGTAGAACATCAGCTTCCCAAGCTGAGGGTCGCGGGTTCGAGTCCCGTTTCCCGCTCAAACGTAAAGGGGTTAACCCCTTTACGTTTTTTTATATAGCTTTATTTAGCTACAACCTTGAGCTTAAACCTGTTTATGTAAAACAATTAAACGGGTTGATGTTCATTTTTTTGATTAATTTTGCAGTTTAGTAAAAACGGATTAAATGGCAGTAAAAAGAGTAAAGAAAACATCGAACACCGAGGATTTACTTACGTGTATAGTTGATGCTATTCAAGAAAAAAAGGGGAAAAACGTTGTATCGCTTGAGATTGGAGCTTTGCCGAATGCCGTATGCAAGTACTTTGTTTTCTGTAATGCCGACTCCACCACACAGGTAGATGCCATTGCAAACAATATTGAAGATAAAGTGTTAGAGAAGCTGGGCGAAAAGGTTTACCGCTCCGATGGTTACCAAAATGCAATTTGGATTGTACTAGACTATATCGATATAGTAGTGCATGTATTCCAAACCGAATGGCGCAACTACTACCGTGTTGAAGCACTTTGGGCCGATGCTAAAGCTATACAGTACGAAGAAGTTTAACAATAATAAGTAATAATAGAAATAGTCCTATATGGCTGAGAACAACAATAACAACCCTATGATGAACGATGAAAACGGCAAACCCAAAATGCCACGATTCAACGTTTACTGGGTTTACATCATTATAATTCTTGGATTTTTCCTGATCCAGTATTTTTACTCTGGCAAAACAGCTCAGCTAACCACATGGCAGGAGGTAAAAAACCAAATGCTGGAAAAGCAGGAAATAAGCAAGCTATTGGTGGTAAGGAACGCTGGCAAGGTAGAGGTTTACCTTAAGGAAGATAAGCTAGAGAAGTACAAGGATCGGCTAGGACAGGGGTTTGGCGCTGTTCCAAAGGCAGGGCCTCACTTTTACTTTACCATTGGTTCCATTGAAACCTTTGAGCGGCAGCTTGCCGAGGCACAAACCAATATAGAGGAAAGTCAAAAAATATACCCGGAATACGTTGACCGGCCAAACTATTGGGCCGATATACTTTCATGGGTACTTCCGTTCGTAATACTTGCTGCCATTTGGATCTACATTTTCCGCAGAATTTCCAGAGGCGGTGGAGGCGGACCAGGAGGCGGGAATATTTTCTCGGTAGGTAAGTCAAAGGCACAGCTGTTTGATAAGGAAACACGCCCAAGGGTTGACTTTAAGGATGTGGCAGGGCTTGAGGAAGCTAAAATTGAGGTAATGGAAATAGTTGATTTCCTCAAAAACCCCAAGAAGTACACTGAGCTGGGTGGTAAAATACCCAAGGGTGCTTTACTCGTAGGCCCTCCGGGAACCGGTAAAACACTACTTGCCAAGGCTGTTGCCGGCGAGGCCAACGTTCCCTTCTTTAGCATGTCCGGTTCTGAGTTTGTGGAGATGTTTGTAGGCGTAGGAGCATCGCGCGTTCGCGACCTGTTCCGTCAGGCCAAGGAAAAGGCTCCATGCATTGTATTTATCGACGAGATTGATGCCATTGGCCGAGCTCGCGGTAAAAACCCGAGCTTCTCCGGTAACGATGAGCGTGAGAACACCCTTAACCAACTTCTCACCGAGATGGATGGATTTGCCTCCAACCAGGGTGTAATCATTCTGGCAGCAACCAACCGCGCCGATATTTTAGACCGTGCTCTTTTGCGTGCTGGTCGTTTCGACAGGCAAATTCATGTTGAGTTGCCCGACCTCAAGGAGCGTCTCGATATCTTTAAGGTTCACCTTCGCCCTCTTAAGCTTGAGGAGAATCTCGATATCAGTTTCCTGGCAAAGCAAACCCCAGGATTTTCAGGTGCCGATATAGCCAATGTGTGCAACGAGGCTGCTCTTATTGCCGCGCGTAAGAATAAAAAGTATGTTGAGAAACAAGATTTCCTTGATGCCATCGACCGAATCATTGGAGGGCTTGAAAAGAAGAATAAGATTATATCAAAGGAGGAGCGTCGCACCATTGCCTACCATGAAGCTGGGCACGCCACCGTTAGCTGGCTGCTTGAGCATGCTAATCCATTGCTCAAGGTTTCAATTATACCCCGTGGCAGGTCTTTAGGTGCAGCATGGTATTTGCCTGAGGAGCGTCAAATCACTACAACCGAGCAACTATTCGACGAGATGTGCTCAACCCTTGGAGGTAGGGCAGCTGAGGAGATAAACTTCAATAAGATATCAACTGGCGCTCTGAGCGACCTAGAAAGGGTAACCAAACAGGCCTACGCCATGGTTGCTTACTTTGGAATGGGCAAGAATCTTCGAAATATAAGCTACTACGATTCCACCGGCCAGGTTGAATTCACATTTTCCAAACCCTACAGCGAGAAAACCGCTGAACAAATTGACGAGGAAGTTAAAGAAATAATCGATAAAGCCTACGAAAGAGCTAAGCAGATACTTACCGAGAACCACGAAGGTCATGTTCAGCTTGCTGAGCTACTACTTGAACGTGAAGTTATCTTCAGCGAGGATTTGGAAAAGATATTTGGCCCACGGAAAACCCTAAGCCGTGAGCAAGAACTGGTAAAAGAGCTTGACGAGGAGGCTCACAAGCAAAATTCAGAAAGCAAAGAAAACCAAACCGAATAAACCATGGACCAAAACTGGCAAGAGGTGTTTTCCACCTCGCATACATGGCAGGCCGAAATGGCTAAACAAATCCTCGAGGAAAACGAGATTCCTGCTGTTGTGGTTAACCGTAAAGATTCCAGCTATCTTTTTGGCGAAGTTGCAGTGTATACAGAGCCTGAAAACGCTGAAAGGGCTAAAGAACTTTTAAAAGATATACAGGGTTGAGCGAGTTTTTAAAACGTACCATTAGCGGATTACTTTTTGTAATCGTACTGGTTGGGGCAATTTACATTGGCCACATCACCTTTTTCATTCTTTTTTTAGCCATTACCACTGCCACCATGCTTGAGTTCTACCATTTAGGACTTAAAGCCAAGTTACGGCCACAATCGTTACTTGGAGTATTCATTGGGATGGCCTTCTTTATTTGGTCGTACTTCTACAGCTCAGGCCGGATTGAGCAGCTAACGCTTTACGGTTTTGTACCTTTGCTCGTTTCAATTTTTGTTGTTGAACTTTACAGGCACCAGCAAAAGCCAATGCAGAACATAGCATTAACCCTGCTTGGAATTTTCTACATTGCCTTACCGTTTTCGTTAATGAACTTCATTACCATCAATGGCTCCTCCTATAGCATGGATTACAACCCGAACATATTACTAGGAATACTCTTTCTGGTTTGGGCAAACGATACCGGAGCGTACATTGTTGGTGTGAGTATGGGTAAGCATAAAATGATTCCCCGGATATCGCCCAAAAAGAGCTGGGAAGGTTTTGTTGGGGGTATAGCCACCACGCTACTGGTAGCATGGGTTATTGCAATGTTTTTCGATGAGGTAAGCCTTAAGCACTGGCTTGCAATAGGACTAATTACAACCTTTATGGCGGTACTGGGCGATTTAGTGGAATCGATGTTCAAACGCAGTATAGGGGTTAAGGATTCCGGGAAATTTCTTCCTGGACACGGGGGACTACTCGACCGTTTTGACGCATTGTTAATGGTACTCCCCATGGTTTATGTTTACCTTGAAGTAATGATGATTATTTAAATTTCTTAGTAGATATGAAGGTTCACAAGGAGGGATACTCAATTCTTTTTGTAACACTGGCAGTCCTGGTGGTACTATGCGCCGTTTCCTGGTTAATCCTGCCAAAAGCAATTTCAATTGTTGCAACGGTAGCATCGGTGCTGCTAATGGCTTTCTTAACCCGATTTTTCAGAGTACCTTCAAGGCACATTGAAACCCGCCTGAATGCGGTTTTGTCGCCTGCCGATGGCACAGTTGTTACAATTGAGGAGGTAGAAGAGAACGAGTACCTTAAAACCCGATGCATACAGGTTTCAATATTCATGTCGGTTTGGAATGTCCATATCAACTGGTTCCCAGTAAGTGGCGTTATAAAGTACTACAAGTATCATCCTGGCGATTACCTTGTTGCATGGCACCCAAAATCGTCGTCGCATAACGAGCGAACCACGGTTGTGGTTGAGCGTCCCGATGGTGTTAAAGTATTACTCCGTCAGATTGCTGGCGCAGTAGCCCGAAGGATTGTTTGCTACGCCGAGGTGGGGAAACCTGTAAACCAGTGCTCTGAGCTAGGTTTTATCAAGTTTGGCTCACGGGTTGATGTATTCCTCCCGCTTAACGCCGACATTAAAGTAGCCATTGGCCAGAAGGTGACCGGAAACCTTACGGTTATTGCTACCGTTTAGCCAGCCCTTACACCAACACAACCTCTACACCTTTTTCCTCAAGCTGTTTAACAAACAGCTCGTTAACCCCTTTATCGGTAACTATCAGGTCAACCTGCTCGAGCTGGCATATCCGACTAAAACCCCTACGGCCGAATTTTGAGCTATCGGCCAAAACAATTACCTTTTCGGCGCTGGCTATCATTTGCCTGTTCAGCGAGGCCTCAAGGGCATTGGTTGTGGTTAGACCAAATTCGGGGTCAATACCATCAACACCCATAAAGAGCTTGCTGCACCGGAAGCCCTCGAGCATCTTTTCGGCAAAGGGGCCAACAACCGATGTGGCGGTATGCCTTACCAAGCCTCCAAGCTGTAAAACCTCAGCCACTCCCCTTACGGCAAGCTCACGGGCGGCAACCAGCGAGGCGCATATGACAGTAATGTTACGTCGTTCGCCTATTTGGCGAGAAAACTCATTGATGGTACTCCCTGAGGCAAGAATAATACTCTCTCCATCGGAAACTAAACTGGCCGCATAACGCGATATGCGCTGCTTCTCCTCAACATATAGCTGCTCTTTCTCTATTACATGCCTATCGGCTATGTACGGGTTATTTACCGATGCGCTCCCATGCGAGCGGAAAAGCAGATTCCTACTTTCAAGAAGTTTCAGATCCTTTCGAATGGTAACCGCTGAAACTCCCAGTTGCTCGCTAAGCTCAACTACCGATACGTAGCCTGTCTCCTTGAGTTTTTCAAGAATTTTTCTATGCCGTTCCGCTATGCTCAATGTCATACCTACCAATTTTATCTCAAACATAGTGATTTTTTAAATCCGATGTTTTAAGTAGATACCTAAAAAATAATTTCATTTAATTTCGTTTTGTTTCGTTTTATTTGTTATTTTTACCAAAAATATTTCGTTGTATTACTAATTCTTACGATATGAATAGAGAACAGATGCTCAGCCAAGCTGTGTCAAATGATCAGGGATTTGACTTTGTAATTATTGGGGGTGGTGCAACAGGTATAGGAATTGCTCTTGAAGCAGCAACCCGTGGCTATAGAACACTGCTACTGGAAAAACATGATTTCACCAAATCAACCTCGAGTAAAAGTACCAAGCTGGTACATGGCGGGGTGCGGTATTTGGCTCAAGGCGATATTGCTTTGGTGCGCGAGGCCTGTATCGAGCGAGGAAGGTTACTAAAAAATGCTCCCCACTTAGTAAAAAATCAAAGCTTTGTGATTCCAACCTTTGGCTGGTTCGATGAGCTGATGTACACCGTTGGTCTAACGTTTTACGATTTACTGGCAGGCAGCTACAGCCTTGGGCGTTCGCTCAGGGTTTCAAAGAAAAGAGCGCTGGAGTACATTCCAACCATCGAACCTAAAAAGATTACTGCCGGTGTGGTTTACCACGATGGTCAATTCGACGATTCGCGCCTGGCCATAAATGTCCTTCAAACAGCAACCGAACATGGTGCCTTGGTGCTTAACTACATGAACGTGGTTAAACTCACCAAAAACACCAATGGTACTGTCGACGGGGTTGTGGCTGAGGATTTGGAAACGGGCAGGAGCTACACTTTCCATGGAAAAGCAATAATAAACGCAACCGGCGTTTTTGCTGACGACGTACTGCAAATGGACATCCCCGGCCAGGCAAAAACCAT
>JAGPEQ010000041.1:16002-21322 GCA_018056955.1 Bacteroidales bacterium
GGGTTGTGGCTGAGGATTTGGAAACGGGCAGGAGCTACACTTTCCATGGAAAAGCAATAATAAACGCAACCGGCGTTTTTGCTGACGACGTACTGCAAATGGACATCCCCGGCCAGGCAAAAACCATTTCGCCAAGTCAGGGTGTTCATGTTGTGCTCGATAAAAGCTTTTTACCCGGCAACCATGCCATGATGATACCCAAAACCGACGATGGACGGGTACTATTTGCTGTTCCGTGGCACAACCGCATAGTGGTTGGTACTACCGATACCCCCATACCTAACGCATCGCTTGAACCTGTTGCGCTTGAGGAGGAAATAGAATTTATTCTGAACACTGCCGGCCGATACCTAACCAAAGCACCCAAACGAAGCGATGTGCTTAGCGTATTTGCGGGATTACGGCCGCTTGCAGCACCTAAAGGCGATTCAAAGAAAACCAAAGAAATATCCCGGAGCCATAAAATCATTGTAACCCAGTCCGAGCTCTTTACCATGGTGGGAGGCAAGTGGACAACCTTCCGCAGGATGGCTGAGGATATGGTAAATAAGGTTGAAGCGGTTAAGGGCTGGGAGAAAAGTAAATCAAGAACCCGGAACCTGAAAATTCATGGTTACTCAAACAATGTTAACCATAGCGACCCGCTCTATGTGTATGGAACCGACAAGGAAAAGATCCTTGAACTGGCAAAGGTAGAGCCTGAACTTGGCGAAACCTTAAGCCAGAGTCTTGGCATTATTAAAGCCCAAGTGGCGTGGGCAGTTCGCCATGAAATGGCCCGTAATGTGGAAGACTTTTTGGCGCGTCGTACCCGATGCCTGCTCCTCGATGCTCGCGAGAGTATGCGCATTGCACCTGCGGTAGCAGCTATAATGGCAAGGGAATTGAACCGTGATAAAAACTGGGAACGCGAACAGGTGGAAAATTACCTAGCTATTGCACAGAACTACATTCTTAGCTAATTTGTGAAACCCTAAAAAAACCTAAAATCGACCTAAACCTATGGAAAAGTTTATAATGGCACTCGATCAGGGCACAACCAGTTCCCGCGCCCTGATTTTTGACCAAAAGGGGAACATTCGTTCCATGGCCCAAAAGGAATTTCAGCAGATTTTCCCTAAACCGGGCTGGGTTGAGCACGACCCCAACGAGATTTGGTCATCGCAGGTGGCGGTTGCAGCCGAAGCCATGTCGAAGATTGGGATTAACGGTCAAAATCTGCATGGCATAGGCATTACCAACCAACGCGAAACCACTATTGTTTGGGACAGGAGTACCGGTGAACCCATCTATAACGCCATTGTATGGCAAGATCGCAGAACTTCATCGCTTTGCGATGAGCTTAGGGCAAAGGGATTCACTGACACGATACGACAAAAAACCGGACTGGTGATTGATGCCTACTTTAGCGGAACAAAGGTTAAGTGGATACTCGATAATGTTCCCGGTGCACGCGAAAAGGCAAATCGGGGCGAGTTAGCCTTTGGTACAGTGGACACCTGGTTAGTGTGGAAGTTAACCCGCGGAAGAACCCACGTAACTGATGTTTCCAACGCCAGCCGAACCATGCTTTTCAACATTAACACCCTAACATGGGACAAAGAGCTGCTCGATCTTTTACAAATACCTGAGAGCATTTTGCCTCGTGTGGCCTCGTCGAGCGAAGTTTACGACCATACCAATACTACATTTTTTGCTACAAAAGTACCTATTGCAGGCATGGCCGGCGACCAGCAGGCAGCCCTTTTTGGACAAATGTGTACCAGCCAGGGCATGGTTAAAAACACCTACGGAACCGGTTGCTTTATACTCATGAACACCGGGAAAAAACCTTTTCTCTCAAAAAATAATCTGGTAACCACTATTGCCTGGCAAGTGAATGGCGACACCTACTATGCCCTTGAAGGTAGTATTTTTATTGGCGGAGCTGTAGTGCAATGGCTACGCGATGGTTTAGGTATCATCAAAAGCAGCGCTGAGGTGGAGGAGTTAGCCCGCCAGGTGCCCGACAATGGCGATTTATACCTTGTACCAAGCTTTACCGGAATGGGTGCACCGCATTGGGATCAGTATGCACGCGGGTTGATGATTGGTATCTCTCGCGGAACAACACGTGCACACATTGCCAGAGCTGCACTGGAAAGCATCGCCTTTCAAACCATGGATGTGCTTGATGTTATGGCTAAGGATACCGGCATAAACCTTACTGAATTGCGAGTTGATGGCGGCGCCTCAGCTAATAATCTGCTCATGCAGTTCCAATCCGATGTGCTTGGCATCAACGTTGTACGGCCTAAAACAATAGAGACAACCGCTATGGGTGCAGCTTACCTGGCAGGGTTAGCCACGGGTTACTGGAAAAATATTGAGGAGATTGCCAACCTTTGGCAACTCGATAAAACTTTCACTCCCGGTATGCCAGCCGAAACCCTACAAAAAATGAAGGATAAATGGGCCGATGCCGTTGAACGAGCAAAATCCTGGCACAGGTAAACCAATATATAATCCCCAGATTATGTTAAACTTGCAATTGAATCAATAAAAAAATAGACAACAAGAAGAATAATAAAATGGCAATTGGGCTTTCAATTGGTCTTGCCTTAGGAGCAATAGCTGGGATTACTATAGGAGTGTTGCTGCACGACATCGCACTTTGGTTATCAATTGGAATAGGAAGCGGAATGGCATTTGGGATTGCAATAGGTGTTTTAATCGGTAGTAGAAAAAAATTTGAATAATGACTAATGACGCAGTATTAAAGTAATAATGAGATTTGTGGTTAGCCAAGCAAAATTGAACGATTTCCATGGAACTTGGGTTAAAATTTTCAGTTTGAAGCCCTCGCTGTAGCGTTTTGTCACGTAATTGCTTTTGTCCATACGCATAAATTAGTGTAGACATTTTTCAGTACGGGTCACAGCCGCTCGTTTAACGGTTCACGGTTCACGTTTAACAAACAAAACTCCCTCTAACCCTATCATATTCCGATTCATTCCGATTCATTCCGACTCATTCCGACTCATTCCTCAAAAAAGTTTCCGCCTTCCCGTTTTTACTAGCACGGTTGAATTTGTTAATTCATTGTACCTTTGATAAATGATTCAAAACGATATACTTACCAAAATTTTTTCATACTATTGTAAAAACTTTGACGCCATGAAACACCCATGTAAGTCAGCTTGCACAAACACAGATGAACAACCTAGTGTTTTTTTGCGAGCTCGACGAAGTCAATCTATGGGTGTTCCATCCGCTCGATTAAGTTTATTAAAAGCAAGACATTAACGTTTTAGTAATTAATAATATAAATATTTTGTACGGATGAAAAAGCTGATGATTTTTTTAGGTATAGCGTTGACTATAGGTGTTATTTTAGCTCCTCTTAAATCAAAAGCATGGTCGGAACACCCGCTACTGGCATACCCGGTTCTGAGCAGCATCCCCGACCTCAAAAACCGGAACCCTGTTGAGGCGCAAAGCCTTAAAGCTTTTCTTATAAAAGAAGAAAAGGGGTTAGCTGAATTTCTGATGCGATACGAGGAGTGGGCTAAAACCAACTTACCCAACTATGCTCCATTACCACAGGGCCTTGAGTTTAAGCACACTGGTAACCAAAGCGATATTGTTTACCGTTTTCTCACAGCCCTCAGGTTAAACCCTAATATCAAGCTGAGATTGTACTTACATTTACTTCCAAACCAGGATATTAATGGGAAAACCGTTATTCCGCCCTCGGAATTAACCACTCTGACCGATGTTAGTTCGCTAAGCCACACCAACTACGTGGTGCTTAATGAAGGCGAATTGGTTGCTCCGCTCCAAGTGCTGTGCACCGCCAACGACGAGCCCGACTACGGATTTGACATAGGCTTGTTTGAAGATAATGGCACCAGCTACGGAAAAACCTATGGATTCGGCGTTCAACCCTTTGGCGATCCTAAGCTCGAGTACGGCAGCCAGGCTCCTTTTCACATGGGGTTTTACCACGAGGCAAAGCTGGTTTACGCCTTTGGTCCATTCCTCAGGAAAACCTACCCCGAATACCGCATCAGCCTTTTCAAGGCACTGGCTGAGTACGCATTTGCAACCGGCAACGACTACTGGGGTTGGCGATTCATGGGCTGGGGAATGCACTACCTTGGCGACCTATCGATGCCGTACCACACAGCCCCCCTACCCGGAATGAGCGCCGCTCGAATGATTTGGATTAACCTCAAGGCTATTATTGGCTTCCCAAAAAGCAAAAACGATGCCGTTCAGCTGGTATCAAATAAACACTCCGTACTTGAGCAGTACCAATGGATAGCCATGCGTGAGGCATATAGCAACTATGATACCAACCCACTAATTGAAGCGCTTAGAGCTGAACCCCCCATTACACCCTATTCCAACGACTTTGCCCGTAACGTGGTGAGCCAAATATCGGTTGACCGAAGCCGTAAGGTTGACAAAGCCCTAAAAGAATTCTGCCCCCCACTTCTGGTAAAAGACCCATCGTTTGAGGCCAGTAAATCAAAAGAGCTTGACAACCTTATGGATCAAATCAACAATTACTCAGGAGCAAATGGGATTGAACAGCTTAACGCATTGCTTACTGAGATGCTCCGTACCTACAGCATGTCGTTACGAAGCTACTACAACGCAATTGTTAGCAAAGCATAACCGATAATTTGCTATTTTTACGCCCTAAAAATGTAAACAATGATAAAGTATAAACGGATACTGCTTAAGCTTAGTGGCGAAGCGCTTATGGGCGACGATAAGTACGGTATTAACACCCAGGTGCTTACCAGCTATGCCAAACAGATAAAGGAGGTTGCTGACCTTGGCGTTGAAATTGGGATTGTTATTGGTGGGGGAAATATTTTTCGGGGTTTGAGTGGCGTTTCCAAAGGATTCGACCGGGTAAAGGGCGACCAGATGGGAATGCTGGCCACGGTAATTAATAGTTTGGCGCTACAATCGGCCATTGAGGGAGCAGGCGGAAAGGCTAAGGTTTTTACCGCCACCAAGATGGAGCCCGTTGGCGAGCTCTACACCAAAGCAAAGGTTATTGAAGGGTTCAAGCAGGGCTTCGTGGCGATTATTGCAGGCGGAACCGGGAATCCTTTCTTCACAACCGATACAGCCTCAGCATTACGCGGTGTTGAGATTGAAGCAGAGGTTCTCCTGAAAGGCACCCGTGTTGATGGTGTTTACACTGCCGATCCCGAAAAGGACAAAACAGCCGTAAAGTTCGATGAGCTAACCTTTACCGACGCTTACGAGAAAAAGTTAAAGGTGATGGATCTTACCGCCTTTACCATGTGTAGCGAGAATA
>JAGPEQ010000042.1:0-2493 GCA_018056955.1 Bacteroidales bacterium
TTCTTGTATCAAGACAAGAAAGAACATGTAAACTGCTCTTTGCAGTGTTTTTCTGTTGCGATGCAACGTTTCAGGATTGTTCTTTGGAAAAGGTATCGCGTGCATCGCAAAATAATTTTAATACCTCAATACCCTGGGTTAAAACCCAGGGCTAATGTGATTTGCCCTTTCAGGGCGATTTATGTGTGCGTCTAAAGACGTGTGCTAACTAGTGAGTTATTAAATCTTAAATCGAGATCCTTCGACTTTGCTTGGGGTGACAAAAACCCTACCTTCCCTTCTGCTCCATTGTCATGCTGAGCTAGCCGAAGCATCACTTTACCTTTAACCCTTGTTGTTTTTTTTTGGGAATCGCATTTTGCAGTGCTTTTCTGTTGCGATGCAAAGCTTCACCTTTGCTCTTTGGAAAATACATTGCGTGCATCGCTACACATGTTGGAATAAACATGGTGTTACAAACATTACGCCCCTACGGGGCGGGAAGCGTTGTTCGTTGTTCGTTGCTCGTTGTTCGTGAATATTACGTCACACGCTCTGTGTAACACCGTGTTACATTGTGTAACTCTGTGATACTTGCTATTGCTCGTTTCATGAGAAGGATGTCATGTTGAGCGCAAGTGATACATCTCATGGGGTCGATGAGAGATCCTTCGCTACGCTCTGGATGACAAATAACCTTAACTAAACGATATTGAAATATGCATAACAAAAAAGCTGACAAGCCTCTGCCTATCAGCTAAAATTATAATTAGATACAAAAACCAGAGGTGAAAACCAGTGATACACCTTGTTAATCCATTCTATCGTTTTCTTCCAAACTCAAAACCTAAAGTAAACGATGCCGTTGTAAATGTGGGTATTTCATCCTTACTTAGCAAAAGGGTCTTAGGCCGAAAGGCAAAACCAAGGGTAAAGGCCGATTCAGACTTTTCAGTGTCTTGAATTGGGATAACATAGTTAACCTTAAAACCCAGACCCACATACCCTGCGTAACCATCGTTTATAGTCTCAATTCCCGATTCCGGCTCAAAGGAACGAGTCTGAAAAAGGCCATAAATTCCTACGCCAATAAATAGGTTTACCTGATCATTGCTACCCTTACTAAAGGGATTAATCAAAAAATCAACCCCAAGCAAGTTTTGAAGGGCAACTGCACTTACGGTATCGTTTTGGTAGTGAAAATTGCAGAGTGAGAAATCGTAGTTAAGCCTACTTTGAGCGCCTTTTATGGAAAACCTATTAAACAGGCCAAAGCTAAAGGACTTACCAATGGAGTTTTTATAAAAATCGGGCTGGCTGGAGTTAAACATGTAACCATTCCCCAGGTTAGCATACATTCCTGTGATGTTTTGAGCCTTTACGCTTGAAAATGCGAAAGCACATAGGATTACAGAAATTAACACTTTCTTCATATTTCTATATTTTTGTTTTACAAGCAATTAATTTTAACAAATGATAAATTCAATATTTTTTGTTTATGCTTTCATCAATCTCACTAATAAAATTGACCAAAACGATTTTGATTTCAAAATCGACATTATTCTAGTTGAACAATACGCAAATCTGATTATACAAATGTATTTTTTTTTCAGAAATATCCAAATCCAAAAGTATTAGTTGTTGGTTGTTCGTTGATAGTTGATAGTTGATGGTGGAAATTGACCCGTCATGAAAATAGCGAGGGAAGATATTTGGGAAACATCCATAAGGGTTTACCCTAAACGATCTGTAATAAACTGCATGGAAATGAAAAAGGAGGCATGACTGCCTCCTTATTCTTCTTGGTTGGGGTGATCCGACTCGAACAATTTCGTTGATAGTTGATAGTTGATGGTTGATGGTTGATGGTTGAAATTTGACCTGTCATGATAATAGCGAAGGAAGATATTTGGGAAATATCCATTATGGTTCACCCTAAACGATGTTTAAAAAAAAACTGCAAGGAAAAGAAAAAAGGAGGCTTGACTGTCTCCTTATTCTTCTTGGTCGGGGTGACCCGACTCGAACGCACGACCATCCCGACCCAAGTCGGGATGCGCTGGCCAACTGAATGATTAGTTGATGGTTGTTGGTTGATGGTTGTTGGTTGAAGAGAGAGGCAAAATACAACGCTTTAAGGAACTGCAATGCTTGAATTTGGCTGAAATGGATGAGGGAAAAACTCATAAAAGAAAAAGGAGACATGACTGCCTCCTTTTTCTTCTTGGTCGGGGTGATCCGACTCGAACGCACGACCATCCCGACCCAAGTCGGGATGCGCTGGCCAACTGAATGATTAGTTGATGGTTGTTAGTTGATGGTTGTTGGTTGAAGAGAGAGGCAAAATACAACGCTTTAGGGAACTGCAATGCTTGATTTGGCTGAAATGAACGAGGGAGAAAAACTCACAAAAGAAAAAGGAGGCTTGACTGCCTCCTTATTCTTCTTGGTCGGGGTGATCCGACTCGAACTCCACGACCATCCCGACCCAAGTCGGGATGCGCTAGCCAACTG
>JAGPEQ010000042.1:2593-21039 GCA_018056955.1 Bacteroidales bacterium
CTTGGTCGGGGTGATCCGACTCGAACGGACGACCACTTGCACCCCATGCAAGTGCGCTAGCCAACTGCGCCACACCCCGCCATTGTTTTGCGGTGCAAAGATACTGAATTTTTTAAATTACAATACAGCAGCAAAACTTTTTTAACATTTTGGCTACCTCTTTCCCAGTTGTTCAATATGCTTTAACATCTCTACAGCACTAGCATACCTAATACTTTTGGCTTGTTGCAATAAGGCTCTTAACTGGGTTCGGGTGTAATAGTGCGGTGGCTTGGGCAATTGAGCCTTTGATGTTGATTTTAACAATATGCTCATTAAATCATCAGCAACCCTTCGGTTCCCTGGTAAGGGTTGGGTTAACTGAACATGAATAGTTTTAAGAGGGTTACTCGCCACCCATGGCTCGCTACGCGAAAATAGCGCCCAAAGTGTAACTCCCATTGAGTAAATATCGGTTTGAATGTCGATTAAATCCCAAAAATTGAACACCTGCTCAGGAGCGGAATATATTAAACCAAAAGCGAGAGCTTTTTCATTGCTATGTAATGGCTCAGCAGGTTTGCGTGCTAAACCATAATCGATTATTCTAACATCGGTGTTTGCAATATTTTTTGGATCAGTTAAAATGATATTCGATGGTTTAATGTCGCAATGAATAAAACCGGTATCATGGATCTTTTGCAATGCATCTAATGCTTTGGAAGCAAGATATATGAGATGGTAGTTATTTAGCTTACGATGGTATCGCCAGCGGGTAAGTTCCTTAAAACTAACACCTTCAATGTAATCGGTAACCAAGTAGTAAATGCCCTCCAATAGTATCAACTCGGAGGATAAGCCCGAGCATGCAGAGGTTGCTTGAGCCTCGCGCTCGATGCGCCAAAAGTAACCGGAAGCGGAGTTAACCCAAGGGTGATACCGTTTTACAACAACTCTCCTACCCGATTGTTTTTCGTAGCCAATATAGGTAGAGCAAATTTCACCGCTTGGCTTTAAAACAGATGTAGAATCGGCCAGATTTACCAGGTAAGTTCCATGTTTACCTTTTATTTCCAGCCGATTCATATTCATATATATGTATTAGCTGAATTTAGCAATAATTTCACGCACCTTAGCAACCTTTTCCTCAAGCATTTTGTGGGTTTTAGCTTCAGCTATAAACCGTAGATAGGGTTCAGTGTTTGAAGGGCGAATGTTAAACCACCAATCGGGGAACTCCACACGGTAACCATCAAAATCGAACGAAGCAGTAGGTTGCTCCACAGAGGTAAAATGCTCGCGAACGGCATCCATGGCTTCGCGCTTGCGCTCAAGCTTAAAATTGATTTCGCCTGAATTTGCATAGGTCTCGATTCGTGATATGAGCTGCGATAGCGATATCCCCATAGCTTTCATCTTGCTCACAACGTTTAGTATGAGTATGCAAGCCAGCATGCCGGAATCGGAATAGAAGAAATCGCGGAAATAGTAGTGACCTGCAAGCTCGCCACCATAAATTCCATCAATCTCGCGTAGCTTTTTAGCGGCAAACGCACGTCCTACCCTCCAGGTATGCATTGTTGCCCCCATTGGTGATAAATACTCGCCCACAGCCTTGGAGGTGCGTATATCCTGTAAAACATTACCCTTTAGTCCTTTCTCCTCCAGAAAGTAGTGACCTAATACGCCTATCATGAGGTCGGGCGAAATAAAGCGACCATTCTCGTCAACAAACATAACGCGGTCGGCATCGCCGTCGAAAATGATACCCACATCGCAACCATTAGCCTTAACCAAATTCTGCAGATCAACCACATTCTCTGGGATTAGGGGGTTGGCCTCATGATTAGGGAAAGCGCCATCGAGCTCATCGTATAGGTAAATTGGGCTTGCGCCAAGAATATCCTTAATGATAAGTGCAGCCATTCCATTGGAGCAATCAATCCCGATTTTGAGGTTGGAATAATCGCGTTTAAAGCCGTTTAGGAATTGGATATACTCTGCTCTAATATTATGCTCAATAACCTTCCCTTTGCTTGAAGCAGGAACAATAGGCTCACCGTTTTTAATCTTTTCCTCAATTACCTTAAGGCCGGTATCGTAACCAACAGGTTCAGCATTCTCCCGGGAAACCTTCATTCCATTATACTCGCGGGGATTGTGCGAGGCAGTAATCTGCACCGATGCATTAAAATTACCCTTTGCAGTGGCATAGTAAACCATAGGTGTTGTTGCCAAGCCAAGATCGTATACGTCGGCTCCGGCATCGGTGATACCACGGGTGAGGTACTCGAATATTTCATCGGACGATTCGCGTGCATCGCGACCAACCAGTACACGGTTCGTTTTTAGCAGGTCAACCAAAAAGAATCCAACCTTATAGGCATCATCTTTATTGAAATCCTTGTTGTATATGCCTCTAATGTCGTAGGCATGAAATGCTCCCATAATACATCATTTTTACCTGTTAAACATCTATTCACAGAGTGCAAAAGTAAAATAATATTCTAAACCGATTCATAAAAATAGTATCAACTATCATCAACCCAAAAATTAAAAAATTAGAGACAAAGTAAACTTTATGGGTGATATTAAATCGAAACATTACCCGGGTTGATAAAAATATAATCAATATTGCTAACTTTCGGGAAATTAAAATCAAACCTAAAAATCTAACTATCAATACTTAAACTTTTAGACGATGAAAAGTAAAGGTTTACTAATTCTAACCATTGGTTTAATGGGAACAATGATGGCATGTACAGGAAAGAAAGGTCCAGAGAATCCTTTCCTTGGCGAGTACAAAACCCCCTTTGGTGTTCCGCCATTCGATAAAATTAAAGTAGAACACTATGAGCCTGCTATTGCTGAGGGCATTAAGCAGCAGTTGAGCGAAATTGATGCAATAACAGCTAACGCTGAAGCTCCTACCTTTGAAAATACCATCATACCGCTTGATTACAGCGGAGAGCTGCTTGAGCGAGTGGTTTTAACCATGGAAAATATCAACTCTGCCAATACCAGCGATGAGCTACAGGAGGTTCTTAAAAAGGTATCGCCCATGCTTTCGAAACATCGGGATGATATCAGCATGAATCCCAAGCTATTTGAAAGGGTTAAAGTCGTTTACGAGAACATGGCCCAAAACAATTACACCCCAGAACAGAAGTTGCTGATTGAAAAAACTTACAAATCGTTTGTTCGAGGTGGTGCAAACCTTGATTCAGCTAAGCAAGCCGAACTCCGTGATATTAACCAGAAGCTATCACTGCTTGCCCTTCAGTTCAATGAGAACCTTTTAGCAGAAAACAATGATTACTTTATTGTGATTGATAAGGAGGAGGATTTGGCTGGATTACCCGAATCAGTAAAAGCGATGGGTGCAGAGGAAGCCAAATCGAGGGGAATGGAAGGCAAATGGGTTTATACCATTTACAAACCCAGCATGATACCTTTCCTAACCTATGCACAGAACAAAGAGTTAAGGGATAAGTTGTACTATGGCTATTACATGCGTGGTAATAACAACAATGCTCACGATAACAAGAATATAATAAAGCAAATAGTAGATTTACGCCAGAAAAAAGCTGAACTTTTGGGTTATCCTACCCATGCTCACTACGTTTTAGATGTTAACATGGCCAAAGTACCAGAAAATGTTTACAACCTCTTGAACAAGCTCTGGGAACCAGCACTTAAAAGAGCTAAAGCTGAGCGTGACGATATGCAGAAACTAGCCAAAGCCGAAGGTGCAAAATATAAAATTGGCCCTGCTGACTGGTGGTACTATGCCGAAAAAGTGCGTAAGGCAAAATATGATTTGGACGAAGAAATGCTCCGCCCATACCTATCGCTCGATGCTGTTCGTTCAGGGATTTTCAACCTCACTGAAAAACTTTACGGCTTGAAGTATGTAAAGCGTACCGACCTACCAGTATATCACCCTGAATGCGAGGTTTACGAGGTTCAGGAAGCCGATGGTAAGCATGTTGGCATACTATACCTCGACTTCTTCCCCCGTGAAAGCAAATCGGTTGGAGCTTGGTGTACCGAGTACCGCAGCCAACGTATAATGCCCGATGGTAAGTTTATTTCACCGGTAGTATCGATAGTATGTAACTTTAGCAAACCAACAGGAAACTCACCAGCACTCCTCAGCTATGACGAAGCTGAAACCTTCTACCATGAGTTTGGGCATGCATTACATGCGCTTTTTAGTAAGGTGCAGTACCCTGGCCTACGCAACGTGCCCCGCGATTTTGTTGAGTTACCTAGCCAGATTATGGAACATTGGGCTGGCCATAAACAATACCTGAAAGAGTATGCACGCCACTACCAAACCGGAGAGCCCATGCCCGATGAGTTAATCAATAAGATTGAAGCTAGCGGACATTTTAACCAGGGTTTTGCCACAACCGAGTATTTAGCAGCATCGATCCTCGACATGGATTACCACACACTAACGGCTGATAAGGCAAAGATTGAAGATGTAGTAGCCTTTGAAAAAGCCTCTATGGACAAGATCGGGCTGATACCAGAGATTTGGCCCCGTTACCGCAGCACATACTTTGCACATATATTTAGCGATGTTATGGGTTACTCAAGCGGTTACTACTCATACATTTGGGCCGAGGTACTCGATAGCGATGCTTTTGAAGCATTTGTTGAAAGCGGCGATATTTTCAACAAAGAAATTGCTGGCAAGTTCCGCACTTGCGTTCTTGAAAAGGGTGGTTCAAAGGATGCCATGGAGCTGTATAAGGATTTCCGTGGTAAAGAGCCTAGCATTGAACCACTGCTGAAGAATAGGGGTTTAAACTAAACCATGATAAATGAGAAAAAGCAGCCGTGAATAGCTGCTTTTTTTTATTGCTGCCCCAAAAAATAAAACCGAAATAAATAAATTTGGCTAAAAAAAAATCAAATCTATGTACTCATTCATTCTAGCAGTTTTGGGCTTACTATTAGGTTATTTCCTATACGGCAGGTTTGTTGAGCGGGTATTTGGGGCAAACAGCCAAAGCCAAACCCCCGCTTACACCATGCAGGATGGCGTTGACTATATTCCCATGCCCTGGTGGAAAGCATTCCTTATTCAATTCCTTAATATTGCTGGTCTTGGCCCCATTGTAGGTGCCGTACTTGGAGCAGCCTACGGACCAGTAGCATTTTTATGGATAGTACTAGGTAATATCCTGGCCGGAGCCGTTCATGATTATTTCTCGGGAATGATTTCCATACGCATGGGCGGGCTTAGTATTCCTGAAATCACTGGGAAGTACCTCGGCATTAGTGTAAAACAATTCATGCGAGTATTTACGCTAATACTAATGATTCTTGTGGGTGCAGCATTCATTTCAGGCCCAGCAGCCCTTATGGCATCGTTAACCCCTGACTATCTTACCAAAAATGTTTGGGTGTTTATTATTCTCACATACTACATTCTGGCAACGCTGCTTCCTATCGATAAGATAATTGGTCGTTTTTACCCCATTTTTGGTCTAGCCCTCATCATAATGGCTGTTGGAATTACCATTGCAATATTTACTGGTGGCTACCTTTACGATATTCCTGAAATATGGAACAACATGCACAACATGAAAGCCAATGCCGATAAGTTCCCATTATTCCCAATGCTGTTTGTAACAATCTCCTGTGGAGCAATAAGCGGCTTCCACTCCACCCAAAGCCCCATGATGGCGCGTTGCCTAAAAAACGAAAAGGAGGGACGAAAGGTATTCTATGGAGCAATGGTAACCGAAGGTATTATTGCACTGATTTGGGCTGCAATAGGAATGAGTTTTTATGGGGGAGCGCAGGGGCTAAACTCAGCTATTGCAGGTTACAATGGTGAAGCCACTATTATTGTAAGGGAAATTTCCAATACTACACTTGGCGCCATTGGCGGAATACTTGCCATTCTTGGAGTTGTAGCCGCACCAATAACTACTGGCGACACCGCATTTAGGAGCGCTCGACTAATTGTTGCCGATTTTTTAAAGTTCTCGCAGAAAAGCCTATCGAATAGGGTTTTGGTGAGCTTACCGCTTTTTATTATTGGATTTACGCTTACTCAGGTAAAGTTTGATATTATTTGGCGATACATGTTCTGGAGTAACCAGGTGCTTGCCACAGTTGTGCTGTGGGCAATAACTGTTTATTTAGCACAGGAAAAGAAACCCTACATCATAACACTGCTGCCAGCTTTATTTATGACAGCAGTTGTTAGCAACTACATTACTATTGCTCCTGAGGGTTTTAAACTTTCACACTGGGTTGGCTACGTTGTTGGCGTTTTAACACCAACAGTTTGTTTATACGTATTTGCTAAATACCTGAAAAGATAGGAAAAAAGGCTGCCAATTGGCAGCCTTAACTATTTATTAAAATGGGAAAAGCGAAATAGCAGCGCCGCCGCCAGGTGCAAGTTTAAGGTCAATAACCGTGTTGCTATCCACCTCGCGGGTCTCTATTCTATACGATGTAGGATTTTTATCCCAATGAGCATCAGGACCATCAAGGTACAAAGTTGCTTTGTATTTAACGTTTGGTTTCAGAAAATCAAGTTTTAGGCTAAGGTCTCGAGGGTTCTCATCGGTAATTGCTCCAATAAACCATCGTCCTGAATAACGCTCCTCGCGGGCAATGGCAATGTAATCGCCTATGGCAGCACCCAATACCACCGTTTGCTCCCAGTCAACCCCAACATCGCGGATAAACTGGAAGGCAGGGTGACCTTCGTAGTTTTCAGGCAAATCGGCAACCATTTGAATAGGGCTGTATATCACCACGTAAAGAGCAAGCTGGTAGGCTAAGGTTGAATTTACCTGATTATCGGGCTTATAGGGTTTTAGCTTGATGTTAAAAATGCCCGGAGTGTAATCCATTGGCCCAGCAAGCTGTGCGGTAAAGGGTAGAATTGTAAGGTGTTCCGGGGGATTTCCACCATCAGCTGACCAGGCATTAAACTCCTGTCCCCTAAAGTTCTCGCGAGCAATAACATTGGGATAGGTTCGCCACTCACCAGTACCTTTAAAGGGCTCATGGGCATCAACAGCAATTTGGTATCTGGCTGCCGTTTCAATCACCTTGCGATAGTGGTTAACCATCCATTGCCCCTGGTGGTATTCACCTTTGGGAATAATTTTTCCTACATATCCAGTCTTTACTGAATGTATGCCAAGGCTTTGCATCAACCTATAAGCAGAATCGAGTTGCCGTTCATAGGTACGGGGTGCAGCCGATGTCTCGTGATGCATGATTAGGCTTACACCCTTACTCTTGGCATAGCGTACAACCTCTTTTAAATTATAGTCTGGATAGGGAGTAACAAAATCGAAAATTCCCTCGCGTTCCTCAAAACCAATCCAATGCTCCCAGCCGGTGTTCCAACCCTCAACCAGCAAACCTTTTATGCCATTACGCGCAGCAAAATCGATGTAGCGCTTTGCGTTTGCCGTTGTGGCTCCATGTTTTCCGCTGGCCATATCCCACGACGATTTGCCAAGGTGCATTTCCCACCATATACCCACATACTTCATGGGTTTAAACCACGATACATCTCCAATTCTATTGGGCTCGTTAAGGTTTAGCACTAGCTTTGATGTTACAATATCGCCTGGTTTATCTGTAATTATTATGGTTCGCCAGGGCGAGTTAAAGGGGACTTTAGCTTTAACCTTCACGCCTGAATCGTTTCCAACAAGCGCTGTTTGAAGCGATAGATTAACCGTATCGACCCTTAGGGTTGCACCGGCGTAGTTATTTACATCGGCCTCGTGAAAGCAGAGGTAAACCCCATCGGAGGTTTTCATGGTAACAGGAGTGTTTACCGCATTCTCAGGGATATAGGTTTGAGCCAAAGGGTTCTTACTCTGGCTATTTACAGCATCAATCTTACATAATGGGGTTGTCCGGTATAGATGCTCGTAGATATCCCAGTCGCCGGGCTGCCACCAGCAAGTGTGGTCATCGGTTAGATTGAAGTTAGTATTTTCGGCTAATATAATTACGCTATCCATTCCGGGCTGCTCAGGGAACTCGTAGCGAAATCCTACACCATCGTTAAAAGCCCTAAAGGTAACAGCAAAATTACGGTAAGGCGATTTTCGCTCCGATAGGAAAACCTTAAGCTCATTGTAGGTATTATCAACCCATCGCTGATCGCCCCAGGGCATTTCCCATTTCTCACTAAATGATCTGGTTTTGAAACTGTCAACCTTAATATTATCCGATAAAGGTGGCATATCCTTAAACTCAAAACCTAGCGTTGAAGGTTTAACTATTGTTTTTTGGTCAAAAAGCAAGCTGTATGAGGGTTGCCCTTTACCATTTATCAGAAATGTAATAGATACCTTGCCTGAAGGTGATAGAACAACTAAACTATCGCTCTTGTTGCACGAAACAAAGGCAAGAGCAAAAGCCATTGTAATGGTAAAAACTCTGTTCATGGCAAAAAAGTATTTTAAGCTTCACCACCTTTACCACCAAAATTCATGGGGAATGGAGGCATTCCCTCGCTTCCTTCGGGTAACTTAATTGTACCCATATTAGCCTCAAACTTAGCCATGTTATCCTGTAAAGCTAACAAGAGTCTTTTAGCATGGTCGGGCGTTAGAATAACACGGGTTTTTACTTGTGCCTTGGGCATTCCGGGCATTATACGCACAAAATCAATGATAAACTCCGAGGATGAATGGGTAATAATGGCAAGATTGCTGTAGATACCCTGAGCTACCTCGTCGCTAAGTTCAATATTGATTGGATTTACTTTATCGTTCATAGCTGGACGGTTTTAATGTTTTCACGGCTAAGTTATGAATTTGTTTGCTAATTAACGATTATGAGCAAAAAAAAGAGCCGGCATTCACCGGCTCCTTCCTATAATCTATCTGATTTACTTAACAGTAGCTGTTGAACTCTTTGATTTCTCAATAAGCTGATGTTCATCCTTTGAGTAAACAACAAGCTTATCGAACTCTCTGAGACCAGTACCTGCTGGAATGAGGTGACCGCAAATAACGTTCTCTTTCAATCCCTCAAGGGTGTCAACCTTGCCGTAAATGGCTGCTTCGTTAAGCACCTTTGTGGTTTCCTGGAACGATGCTGCAGACATAAAGCTGTTGGTTTGCAGCGCAGCGCGGGTAATACCCTGAAGCACCTGATTGGATGTTGCAGGAACTGCATCGCGAGCTTCAACCAGCTTCATATCCTTACGTTTCAGCTTTGAGTTCTCATCGCGAAGCTGACGGGCTGTAATAATCATACCTGGACGTAGGTGGGCTGCATCGCCAGCATCAACAACAACCTTCTTTTCGAAGATATTGTCGTTCTCCTCAATGAACTCCCACTTGTCAACAAGTTGTCCTTCAAGGAAGCGTGTATCGCCCGGATCAAGTATTTCAACCTTACGCATCATCTGGCGAACGATAACCTCAAAGTGCTTATCGTTGATCTTTACACCCTGCATGCGGTAAACTTCCTGAATCTCGTTAACAATGTACTCCTGCACTTCAGTAGGACCCTTGATTGCAAGAATATCGGTAGGGGTAATTGCACCGTCCGAAAGAGGTGTACCAGCCTTTACGTAATCGTTTTCCTGAACAAGTATTTGCTTGGACAGGGGCACAAGGTAGTTCTTAACCTCACCGGTCTTAGAGGTAACCTTAATTTCACGATTACCACGCTTAACCTTACCGAACGATACTTCACCGTCGATTTCCGATACAATTGCAGGGTTCGATGGGTTACGAGCCTCAAAAAGCTCAACTACTCGAGGCAGACCACCGGTAATATCGCCTGCTTTACCTACAGCACGTGGAATCTTTGCCAGAATATCACCTGCCTGAATGGTTGCACCATCTTCAACGGTTAGGTGAGCGCTAACAGGTAAGTTGTAAAGCTTAATCACCTCCTCGTTATCGGAAAGGATCTTTACAGCAGGGTTCTTACTCTTATCGCGCGATTCAATGATCACTTTCTCACGGTAACCGGTTTGCTCGTCGCTTTCCTCGCGGTAGGTTACCTCCTTGATGAGAGCGTCGAATCCAACCTTACCGGAAACCTCGGAAATGATAACGGCATTCCATGGATCCCATTCGCAGATGAGTTGCCCTTTCTTTACCGTATCACCATTGTTGATGTATAGCTTTGAACCGTAAGGCACATTGTTTGTGGAAAGGGTGATTCCAGTGTTGGAATCCACAATTCGCATCTCAGCCAAACGCCCAATAACTATATGGTAGTTGTTGCCACTTTCATCCTGACGTTGAACTGTTTTTAGCTCTTCAATCTCGGCACGACCATCGAAACGGGCAACAATCTTTGAGTCAGAAATGATGCTACCGGCAGTACCCCCAACGTGGAAGGTTCGCAGTGTAAGCTGAGTACCAGGCTCACCGATACTCTGAGCCGCAATAACACCAACTGCCTCGCCTTTCTGAACCATTCGTCCGGTTGCCAGGTTGCGGCCATAACACTTGGCGCAAACACCCTTGCGCGATTCACAGGTAAGCACTGAACGAATTTCAACCTGCTCGATGGGCGACTCCTCAATAATTTGAGCAATTTCCTCAGTAATCTCTTCCCCAGCTGCAATAATAAGTTCGCCGGTTAGCGGATGGAATACGTCGTGTACCGTGGTTCTACCAAGAATTCTTTCGTAAAGGGTTTCAACCACTTCCTCGTTCTTCTTGATGGCTGTAGCCACAAGTCCACGAAGTGTACCACAATCACTCTCGGTAATGATTACATCCTGCGATACGTCAACCAAACGACGGGTAAGGTAACCAGCGTCGGCTGTTTTAAGAGCAGTATCGGCAAGACCCTTACGGGCACCGTGGGTTGAGATGAAGTACTCAAGTACCGAAAGACCCTCCTTAAAGTTCGAAAGAATTGGGTTTTCAATAATCTCATTGGTAGTAGCACCTGATTTTTGCGGTTTAGCCATAAGACCACGCATACCGAAAAGCTGACGAATCTGCTCCTTGGAACCACGAGCACCGGAGTCGAGCATCATGTAAATTGAGTTGAATCCTTGCTTGTCCTCGGAGAGCTTTTTCATTAGCATCAAGGTCAACTTGGCGTTGGTATGTGTCCAGATGTCGATAATCTGGTTGTAACGCTCGTTGTTGGTTATGAGACCCATGTTGTAGTTGGACATAACCTCGTCAACCTGTGCGTATCCTTCTTCAACCAATTCGGCTTTCTCATCGGGAATGATAACATCGTCGATGTTGAATGACAGACCTCCCTTGAATGCCATGTAGTATCCCAAGTCCTTGATATCATCGAGGAATTGAGCGGTTTTGGACACGCTGGTCTTCTTAAGAACCTTACCACTGATATCGCGAAGCGATTTCTTGGTCAGTAACTCATTAATGAAGCCCATCTCAGCAGGAACGTATTGGTTAAATATTACGCGTCCTACTGTAGTTTCAATTATTTGTTGCTTAGGTTGACCGTTTTCATCTAAGGTATTTAACCTAACCTTGATAATAGCATGTAGGTCAACGGCTTTCTCATTGTAAGCAATGATAACCTCCTCGGGTGAGTAGAAAATTGTTCCCTCGCCCTTGGCACCCTTACGGGGTTTTGTTATGTAGTATAGTCCCAGTACCATGTCCTGCGAAGGTACAGTGATAGGAGCACCGTTTGCAGGGTTCAAAATGTTGTGGGAACCTAACATGAGTATCTGGGCCTCCAGAATAGCCTCGTTTCCAAGGGGTAAGTGTACAGCCATTTGGTCACCGTCAAAGTCGGCGTTAAACGCAGTACACGACAGTGGGTGGAGCTGAATGGCCTTACCCTCAATAAGACGGGGCTGGAAAGCCTGAATACCTAGCCTGTGAAGGGTTGGAGCACGGTTCAGTAGAACGGGATGGCCCTTCATCACGTTCTCAAGGATATCCCATACAACTGGATCGCGCCTGTCAACTATCTTTTTGGCCGATTTTACGGTTTTAACAATACCTCTCTCAATAAGCTTACGGATTACAAAAGGCTTGTAAAGCTCTGCAGCCATATCCTTTGGCAATCCGCACTCGTGCATCTTTAACTCTGGGCCAACAACAATAACCGAACGTGCAGAATAGTCGACACGTTTACCCAAGAGGTTTTGGCGGAAACGTCCCTGCTTACCCTTAAGGCTATCGCTTAACGATTTAAGAGGACGGTTAGCCTCGGTTTTAACTGCGTTCGATTTGCGCGAGTTGTCAAATAGCGAATCTACGGCTTCCTGAAGCATACGTTTTTCGTTACGTAAAATCACCTCAGGGGCCTTTATCTCGATTAGCCTTTTTAGGCGGTTATTCCTGATGATTACCCTACGGTAAAGGTCATTTAAGTCCGATGTGGCAAAACGACCGCCGTCGAGGGGTACCAAAGGACGTAGTTCAGGTGGAATTACTGGAATCACCTTTAGTATCATCCACTCAGGCTTGTTTATATGAGCCGATTCGCGGAATGCTTCAACAACCTGCAGCCTTTTAAGAGCTTCGCTCTTGCGCTGCTGCGACGACTCAGTACTTGCCTTGTGACGCAACTCGTACGAAAGTTCATCGAGGTTAATGCGTTGCAGGAGCATGTAAAGAGCCTCAGCTCCCATAGCTGCAATGAACTTGTTGGGGTCGCTATCGTCGAGGTACTGGTTTTCCTTTGGAAGTGTATCGAGGATATCGAGGTATTCTTCTTCAGTTAAAAAGTCAAACTGATTAATACCATCGGCAGCCTTAATGCCTGGATTAACAACCACGTAACGCTCGTAGTATATAATGGCATCGAGTTTTTTAGCAGGTAGTCCAAGCAGGTAGCCAATCTTGTTGGGTTGTGAACGGAAATACCAGATATGAGCAACAGGAACAACAAGGCTGATATGTCCCATGCGTTCACGGCGTACCTTCTTCTCGGTAACCTCTACCCCACATCGGTCGCAAACTATCCCCTTGTACCTGATACGCTTGTACTTTCCGCAGTGGCACTCGTAGTCCTTCACAGGACCAAAAATGCGTTCGCAGAACAAACCGTCGCGTTCGGGTTTGTATGTTCTATAGTTAATGGTTTCAGGTTTAAGCACCTCACCGCTTGAACGCTCCAAAATCTCCTCGGGGGATGCTAAGCTAATGGTGATTTTTGAAAAGTTGCTTTTAACCTTATTCTCCCTTCTGAACGACATATTATTCGTGTTATAAGTTTGTTATGCCAATCCGGAAAGGGCCTTTGCCCTTTCCACGGCATATTGATTAATCCAGATTTACACTCAACCCTAAACCACGGAGCTCATGAAGCAATACGTTAAGCGATTCAGGAATGCCCGGTTCAGGCATTGGTTCTCCCTTAACTATCGACTCGTATGCTTTAGCTCTTCCTACTACATCGTCGGACTTAATGGTAAGGATTTCCTGAAGGATGTGCGAAGCGCCAAATGCTTCCAGTGCCCACACCTCCATTTCACCAAAACGCTGACCACCAAACTGAGCCTTACCACCAAGGGGTTGCTGAGTAATGAGTGAGTAAGGTCCAATGGAACGGGCATGCATCTTATCGTCAACCATGTGACCGAGCTTAAGCATGTAAATAACCCCTACAGTAGCAGGTTGGTCGAACCTTTCACCTGTTCCGCCATCGTAAAGGTATGTTCTACCAAAACGGGGTAGCCCAGCCATATCGGTGTACTTGGTAATATCTTCAAGAGTAGCACCATCAAAAATGGGTGTACTAAACTTAATGCCCAGTTTTTGACCTGCCCATCCAAGTACGGTTTCGTAAATCTGACCGAGGTTCATACGTGATGGCACGCCAAGGGGGTTAAGCACTATGTCCACAGGAGTACCATCCTCTAGGAATGGCATATCCTCATCGCGAACAATTTTTGCTACAATACCCTTGTTACCGTGTCGACCAGCCATTTTATCACCTACGGTGATTTTACGTTTCTTGGCGATGTAAACCTTGGCCAGCTGCATTATTCCAGCAGGAAGCTCATCGCCAATTGTTGCGTTGAACTTCTTACGCTTGAATTCAGCATCGTACTCCTTCCACTTAAGGATGTAATTCTGTATTACTGCTTTAATCAGGTCGTTCTTAGCCTTATCGGTAGTCCACTTGTTGGGGTTTACGTTCATGTAATCAATGTCCGACAGGATTTTTTGGGTGAACTTAACACCACGAGCAACTATTTCCTGATCGAAATTATCGTAAACACCCTGGCTGGTCTTACCGTTAACTAGTGAGAAAAGCTTATCGACTAAACGGTTCTTAAGTTCAGCAACCTGTTTATTAAACTCATTGTCGAGTTTCTCAAGCAGAGCCTTCTCATTAGTCTTGGCCTTTTTAGCCTCCTTACCATCCTTAATGGAACGTGAGAATAACATCTTATCAATAACCACCCCGTAAAGCGAAGGTGAAGCCTTTAGTGAGGCATCCTTAACATCACCAGCCTTATCGCCGAAGATAGCCCTTAAGAGTTTCTCTTCAGGGGTTGGGTCCGATTCTCCTTTAGGAGTAATTTTACCAATAAGGATATCACCCGGAACAACATTAGCGCCAATTCTAATCATACCGTTTTCGTCGAGGTTTTTTGTAGCCTCTTCGGAAACGTTAGGAATATCGGCGGTAAGCTCTTCCATACCTCGCTTGGTATCGCGAACCTCAAGGATGTACTCATCAACATGAATTGATGTAAACACATCGTCGCGGAGTAAACGCTCACTGATTACAATAGCATCCTCAAAGTTGTAGCCTTTCCAAGGCATGAATGCAACCTTAAGGTTTCTACCCAAGGCCAACTCTCCATCTCTGGTTGCATACCCTTCGGTCAGAACTTGTCCTTTTACAATACGTTGTCCCTTTGTAACAATGGGCTTAAGCGTAATGGAGGTGTTCTGGTTGGTTTTTTTGAACTTAGGTAGCTTGTAGCGTTTAATTTCGGGATCGAAACTTACAAAGAGTTCCTCTTCGGTTTTATCGTAACGAACAACTATTTCGTCGGCATCAACATACTCAACAACACCATTCTCCTCAGCTACAATCTGAGTTCGGCTATCCTTAACAACCTGACCCTCTAAGCCTGTACCAACAATTGGGGTTTCGGGCTGGAGAAGGGGTACAGCTTGTCGCATCATGTTCGATCCCATGAGCGCACGGTTAGCGTCGTCGTGCTCAAGGAACGGAATTAGCGATGCAGCTATTGACGCAATCTGGTTTGGAGCAACGTCCATTAGGTCAACCGATTCACTTTCGGATAACGGGAAATCGCCCTCGTAGCGAGCTTTCACCCTGTTGTTTACAAAAGTACCGTCATCGGTAAGGGGAGCGTTTGCCTGTGCAATAATTTTTGCTTCCTCTTCCTCGGCGCTCAGGTAAACAATATCGTTACTAGTCAGGCCAACTTTACCATTCTCAACCTTGCGGTAAGGGGTTTCAATAAACCCAAGGTCGTTGATCTTTGCATAAACGCAAAGGGATGAGATAAGACCAATGTTAGGCCCTTCAGGGGTTTCAATGGGGCAAAGGCGTCCGTAATGTGTATAGTGAACGTCGCGAACCTCGAAACCAGCTCGTTCGCGAGTAAGACCACCAGGTCCCAAAGCCGATAAACGACGCTTGTGGGTCATTTCGGCCAGCGGGTTGGTCTGATCCATGAACTGCGAAAGCTGGTTTGTTCCGAAGAACGAGTTGATAACCGACGAGAGTGTTTTGGAGTTAATCAGATCGATAGGAGTAAACACCTCGTTATCGCGAACGTTCATACGCTCACGGATGGTTCTGGCCATGCGGGCTAAACCAACGCCAAACTGAGCAGCCATCTGTTCACCCACGGTTCGCACCCTACGGTTACTTAGGTGGTCAATATCATCAACCTCAGCCTTTGAGTTAACCAGCTCAATGAGATACTTAATAATCTCAATGATATCTTCCTTGGTTAACACCTTAATGTCGGACGAGGTGTTCAGGTTAAGCTTTTTGTTGATACGGTAACGTCCTACATCACCCAAGTCGTAACGTTTATCGGAGAAGAATAGCTTATCGATAACGTCGCGGGCGGTAGCCTCATCGGGTGGTTCGGAGTTACGGAGCTGCCTGTAAATGTGTACCACAGCCTCCTTCTCAGAGTTACTGGGGTCTTTTTGCAGCGTGTTATAGATTATGGCATAATCGGAAATGCTCTGTGATTCTTTATGAACAAGAATTGACTTAACACCGGAGTCGATAATTAAATCGATGTGGTCCTTTTCAATGACGGTTTCGCGGTCAAGGATAACCTCGTTACGCTCAATTGAAACCACCTCACCGGTATCTTCATCAACAAAGTCCTCAATCCAACTCTTGAGAACGCGAGCGGCCAAACGTTGCCCCACTACCTTGGTGAGAGTGGCTTTTGAAACCTTTACCTCTTCTGCTAAGTCGAATATCTGCAGGATATCCTTATCGGTCTCAAATCCAATGGCGCGCAAAAGTGTAGTAACGGGCAATTTCTTTTTACGATCGATGTATGCATACATCACGTTATTGATGTCGGTGGCAAACTCAATCCACGATCCCTTGAAGGGGATAATACGTGCGGAGTAGAGCTTGGTACCGTTAGGATGTACGCTTTGGCCAAAGAACACACCGGGCGAGCGATGAAGCTGCGAAACAACTACTCGTTCAGCTCCATTAATTACAAAACTACCGCGGGGTGTCATGTAGGGAATTGTTCCCAGGTATACATCCTGAACTACCGTATCAAAATCCTCATGTTCGGGATCGGTACAGTATAGCTTTAACTTTGCCTTTAGTGGTACGCTGTAGGTTAACCCTCTATCCAGACATTCCTCAATGGAATAGCGGGGAGGATCAACGTAGTAATCGAGAAATTCGAGTACAAAATTGTTCCTGGTATCGGTAATTGGAAAATTCTCCTGAAACACTTTGAACAGGCCTTCGTTCTTACGCTCTTCGGGAGTTGAACCCAGCTTGAAGAACTCCATAAACGACTTTAGCTGAATATCCAGAAAATCGGGATACTCGTATAGGCTCTTTGTTTTGGAGAAATTGATACGTGCGTTGTTAGTTTTATTTTGAGACATTGCGAACGAATTGGTTGAACTATAAAATAAACATAACAAGAAAAAGGCTTAGAATCTATCGGGATAGATTCTAAACCTTAGAACCACTATAGGTTAGGACTATTTAAGTTCAACTTCTGCTCCTGCCTCTTCAAGTTGTGCTTTTAATGATTCAGCTTCTTCTTTAGAAACACCTTCCTTAACGGCCTTAGGAGCAGCATCAACTAGATCCTTAGCTTCCTTTAGACCAAGACCGGTAAGTTCCTTTACAAGCTTAACAACCTGCAATTTAGCACCGCCAGCTGACTTAAGAATAACGTCAAACTGAGTTTTTTCAGCGGCAGCAGCACCTTCGCCACCAGCAGCGGGAGCAGCAGCAACAGCTACAGCTGCAGCAGCAGGTTCAATACCATACTCTTCCTTGAGTATTTTAGCCAATTCGTTAACTTCCTTTACTGAGAGGTTAACCAAATCTTCTGCAAATTTTCTAAGATCTGCCATTTTAGTAAGTGTTTAATTTGTTCTCAAAATAATTTTTACTTTTCCCTTTCAGAGAGTGTTTTAATAACACCCGATAGTTTTTGACCGCCAGATTGTAGTGAACCGATAACGTTCTTCGCGGGCGACTGGAGTAGAGCAATAACATCGGCAATAAGCTCGTTTTTGCTCTTCAGGGTAGCCAGCACTTCAAGTTGGCTTTCACCAACATATATCGATTCTTCCACATAGGCAGCCTTAAATAAAGGCTTTGGATGAGCCTTGCGAAAATCCTTGATAAGCTTTGCCGGTACATTACCTGTTTCGGTAAACATCACTGAAGTTGACCCTTTCAAGGTCTCGAAAATTGGAGAGAAATCGGTTGATTTGCCGCTTCTCTCAAGGGCTTTCTTCAGCAATGTGTTCTTAACCACTACCAGCTTTACCTTTTTCTCAAAGCAGGTCTTACGTAACTTGTGAGTTACCTCTGCGTTAAGTTCCGAGGTATCGGTAAGGTAAAAATGGGGGTACTGGTTAATTTGCTCGGTCAGCTTATCAATCAGTGCGTTTTTATCTTCCCTTCTCATAATAAATTGGGTCTGTGTAAACGTTATTAATTCGAAGCCGTGAGCGACTTGGTGTCAATAGCAATACCGGGGCTCATGGTAGTGGAAAGGTAAACACTCTTAATGTAGGTACCTTTAGCCGACGTAGGTTTGAGCTTAATAATGGTATTGATGAACTCAAGCGCATTATCAACAATCTTGTCAGGCTCGAATGAAATTTTTCCGATTGATGAGTGGACTATACCAAACTTGTCAACCTTAAAGTCAATCTTACCCTGCTTTACCTCCTTAACAGCCTTTTCAACTTCCATGGTAACCGTACCACTCTTGGGGTTTGGCATCAAACCGCGGGGGCCAAGAATACGTCCTAAAGGACCTA
>JAGPEQ010000043.1:0-3631 GCA_018056955.1 Bacteroidales bacterium
ATTCCGAACAGGGCAGTTAAGCCCGCCAGCGCCGATGGTACTGCGTCACAGCGGGAGAGTAGGTCGCCGCCCCCCTTACGCCCCGCGGGATTACCCCGCGGGGCTTTTTTATTTTGGTACCGGCCCAAGCCTAACGCTACGCCTCAGCCAGAGCATAAAAAGCTTTTTGTACGAGCCTGAACCAAGGGAATTTTTTACTACATTTACTGAAAGCAATGGGGCAGAGTTGTGAATACCGCACGCGTTTAAAAACGAGCGCGAACGAGAGTTTACAGACGCGCGCAAGCCAGAGTATTCACCAAGTTAAACCATATTGTCCGTATTCAATCAAAACCTTAAAATAGCATTATGCAAAGGTTAGCACATTTATTACTTGCAGTTTTGGTTTTGGTTTTATTGTCGTCGTGGGGTGGAACCGGGCATTACATCATTAGCCTTGAGGCAAGCCGATCGTTCAACACGGAAATGCAACAGTTTGCCGATTGGGCAAACTACCTGGCCGGCCATGCATCGGATGCCGATAACCGTAAAAGTTCCGATCCTACTGAGGCTCCAAAGCATTACATCGATATTGATAACTATACGGAATTTTTTGCCAACCAGCCGATGCCCCTGAGTTTGTCCGAAGCTGTAAGCAAGTATGGCCATAGCTTTGTGGTTGACAATGGTATATTGCCCTGGGCAACCAAAGCAACCTACGATTCACTGGTTATTGCTTTGCGGAACGGCAGGATTGATAGGGCTAAGCTGCTGGCCGCCGATCTTGGTCACTATGTGGCCGATGGGCATATGCCGCTGCATCTGACCAAAAACTACAATGGTCAGCTTACCGGCAACACCGGAATACACTCCAGGTATGAGTCAACAATGATTAACGCCCATGCAGATGAGTTCTATAATAGTCAGCCCCGTGAGATAGTCTTAGTTCAGAATGTTCAGCAATACATATTTGATTACATCTACTTTAACTATCAGTACGTAGATTCAATACTGGAGGCCGACAACTATGCCAGGAGCATCAATCCCGATTACAGCTCATCGGCATACAGGGATACTCTTTGGGTAAAGACAAAAGGTTTTACAAAAAGGTTATTTGCGGCTGCATCGCAACGATTGGCTGAGCTGATTTACAGCGCGTGGGTTGAGGCCGGAAGGCCATCGGTAACAAGCGCTGCCGAGGTTAACCTTGATAGGGCTACAATGTATGTTTATCCGAATCCCACCAGCGGACAAGTAAATGTCACCTATAGCAATTCGGGCGGTGAAAATTATTACCTGGAGATTTTCGATATGCTTGGCAATACTTTAAAACGATACAGTTTGAATTCAATATCGAGCTCATCGGGTCACCTAACCGAAAACCTGAATTTTCCCTCAGGGGCTTACCTCTTTAGGTTGAGCAACAATAACATTAGCATTACTCAGAGAGTTATAGTCCAAAAAAATGATTGAAATCATGGTTTAATCATTGGTTATTAAACTAACTTTGCATTAAGCAAACGCATTGACCATGAAAAAATCGGATTTAGCGATAATATCAATCGGAGTAGTTATAGCGTTTGGGCTATGCGGGTATTTAATAGGCCAGTCGATTGAAAACTTTAGGAATGGCGACCGTACCATTCTGGTAAAAGGTTTTGCCGAGCGTGAGGTAAAAGCCGATTTGGCAGTGTGGAGCATAAGCTGCCGTGCGGCCAGCAACGATTTGGTTGAAGGGGCCAAGCGTATTGAGCAGGATCAGAAGAAGATCATCGATTTCCTTGTGGATAAGGGAATTGGCAAGGAAGAGATTATCAGCCGCGAAATTCGTGTTAACGACAGGTTAGCCAACGAGTATGGCGGCTACGACAATGTAAACTTTAGGTATGTGATTGTTAAGGTGCTCCAGGTTCGAAGCACGAATGTGGACAGGGTACAGGAGGTAAGCCGCCTAACCGATGAGCTTGTCCGTGCCGGTGTGGTTATAAGCCAGAACGATTACTCCAATAACCTCCAGTACTACTTTACCAAGCTAAACGATATTAAGCCCGAAATGCTTACTGAGGCTACCCAGAATGCCAGGGAGGCAGCAATCTCCTTTGCCAGTGAGAGTGGAGTTAAGCTTGGCAAGCTTAAAAGGGCAAGCCAGGGGCTGTTTACCATTGTCGACAGGGATCAGTCGCTCTCGGGTGGCGATAGCTTTGCCTCAGGTAACAGCGATATTGTAAAAAGGGTTAGGGTAGTAATTAGCGTTGAATACTCAATAAAGTAACCATAAGTTTAACCATTAATTTTGAATTGTTATGTTCAATAAGTTGATTGCATCAATGCTTCCGTACTTTCCCAAGAAGCTGGTGTGGATTTTTTCAAAACGTTACATTGCCGGCGAAACCATTGCCGATGCCATTAGGGTTTCCAAGGAACTGAATGCTCAAGGGATAAAGGTAACCATTGATATTCTAGGTGAATTCATAAAGGATTTAGGTGAGGCCGAACGTAACAAAAAGGAGTATCTGGAGCTTATTGATACCATTCAGAAGGAAAACATAGATGGTAACTACTCATTGAAACCCACCTCGTTTGGGCTGTTAATCGATAAGGAGATTTGCTACAACCATATCCGTGAAATTGTTGCTAAGGCTGCGTCGTACGGTAATTTCATCCGTATCGATATGGAGGACTCGCCCTGCACCAGCATGGAGATTGAACTCTACCGTAGGTTAAAAGCCGAGTTCCCCAAAAATGTTGGTTTGGTATTCCAGGCATACCTAAAGCGTACGCTTAAGGATTTGCAGGATTTAATGGATATCCATACCGATGAGCATCCTAACAACTATAGGCTTTGCAAGGGGATTTATGTTGAGCCGGCTGAAATTGCCTACAAAAAATACGAAGAGATTAACCAGCATTTCCTTGAGGATCTAGAATTCCTATTGAAAAACGGCAACTATGTAGGTATTGCTACCCACGATAAACCAATTATTGAGGGAGCGTATAAGCTGATTGAGAAGTATAATGTACCCAAGAATAAGTATGAGTTCCAGATGCTTTACGGTGTTACCCCTGAGCTCCGGAAATCGATAGTAGATAAGGGGCACACCATGAGGGTTTACGTGCCATTTGGCAAGGAGTGGTTCGGTTACTCAACCCGTCGACTCAAGGAAAATCCTAAAATGGCTAGCCATATCATCAAGGCACTCTTTTTCAGGGGATAATAACGCATATTGTTTTCAAAAGTTCCGGTGTATTCCGGAGCTTTTATTTTTCCTTATCGTACAAACTGCGCATTGAGTGTAGGATGTTTGTTAGCTACCAGTAGTGCAATACCAAATGCCATCCTGAGCCCCGATATATTGGGATAGACTTCGCCGAAGTATCTCATTGCTCATTTCTATTCAATCCTTTGAAGAGATCCCTCGACTTTGCTCGGGATGACAAAAACCATATCTTCCTTTCTGCTCCCTTGTCATGCTGAGCTAGCCGAAGCATCTCTTTACCTTTAATTCTTGCTGTTTTTTTGGAAACCGCTCTTAGCCATGCTATTCTGTTGCGATGCAACGTTTCAGTGATGCTCTTTGGAATGTAAATGCGTGCATCGCTATACATTTAAGAATAATCATGGTGTTACAAATATTACGCCCCTACGGGGCTG
>JAGPEQ010000043.1:3731-20998 GCA_018056955.1 Bacteroidales bacterium
GGGTCGGGCTTTTCAGCCTTGATTTTCTTTGGTTCTTTCTTATATCAAGACAAGAAAGAACATGTAAACCGCTCTTTGCCATGCTTTTCTGTTGCGATGCAACGCTTCACCTTTGCTCTTTGGATTATGTATTGCGTGCATCGCTGTACATACGGAAGTTTCATGGAGTTACAAATGTTTCGCCCCTATGGGGCTGAGAACGTTATTCGTTGTTCGTGAATCGTTGTTCGTGAAGCTATTGTCAAGTTGAACGCGAGCGATACTTCTCATGGGGTCGATTAGAGATCATTCACTCCCCGCTAGGGCGGGACAGGCCGCTTAGGATGACAGGCATGTATATTTTTGTTAACTAAACGACATTGATACAGCATAATAAAATCCCGAGCTAAACGACAGGGGGTTGTATTAATCAACTTTGAGTAACAAATTGTCACTATTTTGAAATTCAGTAAATTAAAATTATATTTGGTAAAATAAGTTGACTAAAAACCAAAAGCCATGTCCTATCCAGTAAATAATGCCATGGGCCTAACCGGAAAGAGGATTTTGATTGTTGATGACGATACGGTTAGCCGGATATTCCTTAGGGAATTGCTAGTGCAGTCGGGTGCAGTGTTGGATTTTGTCCGTAATGGTTATGAGTTGCAAAAATATATTGGCTCAAACCCGGAGCCCGATGTTATACTTATTGATGTTAAGCTACCCGATGCCGATGGAGTTGAGCTTGCAGCTCAGCTATTGGCTAAAAAGCCAGGCTTAAGGGTTGTTGCCGAAACCGCCTATGCAATTGAAGGGCTCGATGAAAAGTGTCGTGATTACGGTTTAAAGGGGTGCGTGTACAAGCCAATCAACAAGGATGAGCTTCTAAAACTTTTACTAAAAGTTGCTGAGTAACACATGGCGCTCGTATTTGAATTATTTTTAAAAGGTTAATTTTACGGCATAATTTTAAATACTAATAGAATGAAACGCGATACTCAGATTTTTGAACTGATTGAAAAGGAGCGCCAGCGCCAGATGCATGGCATTGAGCTTATTGCATCGGAAAACTTTGTTAGCCCTCAGGTTCTTGAGGCTATGGGGTCGGTGTTAACCAATAAGTATGCCGAGGGGTATCCCGGTGCACGTTACTACGGTGGTTGCGAGGTGGTTGACCAGTCGGAACAGCTAGCCATTGACAGGCTAAAACAGTTATTTGATGCCGAGTATGCCAACGTTCAGCCTCACTCGGGGGCGCAGGCAAACATGGCCGTTTTCATGGCCGTGATGAAACCCGGCGACACCTTCCTGGGACTCGACCTTTCGCATGGCGGTCACCTCTCTCACGGTTCGCCCGTTAACTTTTCAGGGATGTGGTACAAGGCGGTATCGTACGGTGTAAAGGAAGATACCGGTAGGGTTGACTACGACATGATGGAACGCATGGCCATGGAGCATAAGCCAAAGCTTATAGTTGGTGGAGCCTCGGCTTACTCCCGTGAGTGGGACTACAAGCGTATGCGCGAGATTGCCGATAAGGTTGGCGCATTGCTAATGATTGACATGGCCCACCCAGCAGGTCTAATTGCTGCCGGTTTGCTCGATAATCCTGTGAAATACGCTCACTTTGTAACATCTACCACTCACAAAACCCTCCGCGGCCCCCGCGGTGGTATCATACTGATGGGTAAGGATTTCCCCAATCCATGGGGTTTAACCACTCCTAAGGGTGAGGTGAAAATGATGTCGCAGATACTGAACTCCAGTGTTTTCCCCGGTGTTCAGGGTGGCCCTCTTGAGCATGTTATTGCAGCAAAAGCAGTTGCTTTTGGCGAAGCCCTTCAACCTGAGTTCAAGGAGTATCAAACCCAGGTGAAAAAGAATGCTGCCGCTATGGCGCAAGCCTTTATTGATAAAGGCTACAAGGTGGTTTCGGGTGGAACCGATAACCACTCTATGCTTATCGACCTGCGTACTAAATTCCCCGATATTACCGGTAAAAAGGTGGAAAACACGCTGGTGCTAGCCGATATCACCATAAATAAAAACATGGTTCCTTTCGATAGCCGTTCCCCATTCCAAACCTCGGGTATCCGTGTTGGTACTCCTGCCATTACCACCCGTGGTTTAAAGGAAAACCACATGCCAGTTATTGTGGATCTGATTGACAGGGTAATATCCAATATTGATAACGAGAAAGTTATTGCCGAGGTAAGGGCTGAGGTAAACAAGCTAATGAAGGATTTCCCACTCTTTGCCTGGTAATCGGTATCAACCTAAATAATTTGACCCCAATGGCATAGGCTATTGGGGTTTTTTAGTAAATTGCATGAAAAATTAGCTGGCTATGGATACCTTTACCATTGAACTTAACGAAATTAGCCATAAAAAATCAAAGCTGATCAGGCTTTGGATTGGTGGTGCTTTAATCCTGGTAGTTACAGTTGCGCTTTCGTTCTACCTAATAGGAAGCGATATTACCCGTTTAGCTGTTCTTATTCCGGTAGTATTACAGGTTGCCATTTACATCTACTTTGCCTACTCTACCTACAATGCACGTGTATATATCCAGTCCGATGCCTATGCTCTTGAGTACAAATTTGGCATGCTAAGCAAAACCCCAAAAACGATAATCTGGGAAACCATTACTAAAGTTAAGATTGGCCCTACCTACCTAGCTTTTTTCAAGCGTTCGGGCAAGCGCACAACCATTAGCTTGGGCTGGCTCCCATACGTTAAGCTGAAGGAGATAAAAGAGAAGATTTGCGAGGTTGCCCAGGCAAAGGGCATAGCCTGTGAGTGGGCTGAATACAAAAAGTATAGCTAAGATGGATTTTTGGCTTTTTGTCCTTGTAATTTTTGTTGGGGCAGCAGCAGGATTTATCAATACCTTGGCAGGAAGTGGGTCGTTGCTTACTCTACCCGTACTCATTTTTCTTGGCTTGCCAGCCAATGTAGCCAATGGCACTAACCGAATTGGGATTTTAATGCAGAGCATTGCTGCTGTTGGCGGGTTTAAGAAAAAGAAGGTTTTTGAATGGAGCGAGGGTATTTGGCTTACCTTCCCTGCAGCTATTGGCGCTTTAATTGGTTCAATGGTGGCGGTTGATATCGATGAACTCCTAATGAACCGTATAATTGGTGTGCTTTTGGTGTTTATGTTTGTTTTATTACTCGCTAAGCCTGAACGATGGCTCAACCCAACAAACCCCAAAACTAACATCCGTTTAACTCCCTTACGGTTTGTAGTATTTATGGCTATTGGCTTCTATGGTGGTTTTATTCAGGCCGGTGTAGGTTACTTTTTACTGGCCGGGTTAGTTCTTGGTGCAGGCGTGGATTTGGTTAAGGCTAACGCCATAAAGGTGTTGATTACTTTCGTATTTACCGTGTTGGCTTTAGGAGTGTTTATATACAATAATCAGGTAGATTACCTGATTGGCATTACCATGGGGGTAGGAAATATGTTAGGGGCCTGGGTTGCAACCCATGTGGCTGTTAAGAAGGGTGCCGTGTTTATTCGTTGGTTTTTGCTGGTGTGCGTGTTCGCTTTTGCCTTAAAATTGCTTCTATTCTAGCCCTTGAATTACTGAAGTTTAAAAATGTAAGTTATTGTCCCAATTTGCGAAGCAGGAGCATTGGGATCAACATTGAACTTGGCATTAAGGGCTGCCTTTTCAGCGGCACGCAGTAGCTGATTGTCGAGCGTAGTTGAACCTCTAACCCCTGCAACAGCCTTTGTTACGTTTCCTCGGTTATCCACAGTAACCTCAACCACAACTCGTCCTTCCTTTTGCGATGGATATTCCGGTTTTGGAAGGCTTTGGGCGGTTCTGCCCTGAAGGTTTGCAATAATGCCCCTTTCAGCATCGCCCCCACCGCCTGTAGTTCCAGTACGGTTGGTCGATTCAGGTGATCCTTCAAGTCCACCCTGGTTGCCGGGTTTACCGGTTTCACCCTCACCGGTAGTGCTACCGGAGGTTTTCTGACCAGGGAAAAGAGCCTTTTGGTTTACCTTTGGCGTTTCTTCAGTATTTGTTTGGGTGGTTTGGGTGTTCTGGGTGGGTTGGGGAGTAGTGGTTTCGGTTTTACTTTTAGTTTGCTCCTTTTTGGTCGATTCCTTCTTTGGGGTAGGAAGCGATGGCGCCTCCTCGTGGGTTTGGGTTAATGGCGATTCCTCAGCGGGTTTGCTTGCCTGTACCTGTTGTGGCATTGACGATGCTTCCTGAACACGAGGTTCTTCAATTCCACTACCATCGTCGGAATTACCAAAGTTTATTAGGATGCCCCTCTCGGCCGGCAATGGCAACGGGGTACTAAAACCGAATACTATCAATAGGAATACAAGAAGTGCATGGAACAGTATTGTTCCCACTATTCCTCTTACTCTATATTCGGTGTTTGTCATTTTTATTCTTACTACCTTTTTTGTAATGGTTGGGTTGCCAGAATTAGCTTGTACTTGTTATCCTTGGCAATATTCATAACCTTAACCACCTCCTCCATGGGTACGCTTCTATCAACGTGTAGTGCAATGGTAGGATCGTCCTGTCCTTTCATCTTTTGCTGCAAAAGGTATTCCAGTTGCCCGAGGGTAACGGGAACCGTTTCCAGGTAAAAATTCCTATCGGCAGTTATGGAAACCGAGGTTATGGGCTTTGCCGATACCTGGCTGTTACTTTGGGGTAGTAAAAGCTTTAGCGCATTGGGGTGAATAAGGGTTGACGATACCATGAAAAAGATAAGTAATAGGAATACTATATCGGTCATGGATGACATGCTAAAGCTCGGTTCAACCTTTACTCTTCGTTTGAGTGCCATAGGGGTAAATTTTTACGAAACAGGTTCGTAGAGTAAATCCATAAACTCGTTGGTGTTGGCCTCAAGGTTGAAAACAACCTTTTCGATACGGGCAACCAGGTAGTTGTATCCAAAGTATGCGAAAATACCAACAATTAAACCGGCTACGGTTGTCACCATGGCGGTGTAGATACCGTTTGAGAGCAAGCCCACATCGATGTTATTTCCAGCCATGGACATATCGTAAAAGGCACGGATCATACCTAGAACAGTTCCTAGGAATCCTAACATGGGGGCACCGCCAGCAATGGTTGCCAGGAATGGCAAGCTCTCCTCGAGCTTTGAAATTTCCAGGTTACCAACATTCTCAATGGCTGCGTTTACATCGGGCAGCGGGCGACCAATGCGCTGTATTCCCTTCTCTATCATGCGGGCTACCGGTGTGTTTTGCGACCGGCAAAGGGCAATAGCAGCATCTATTTTATCCTCATGTATATACTCCCTGATACGGTTCATGAAATTGACATCGGTAACTGAGGCTTTCCGAATGGCAAAGTAGCGCTCAAAAAAGATGTAAACGGCTGCTACCGATAGTAAAAATATCGGAATCATTATCCATCCGCCTTTAAGGGCAAGATCCAGAAAACTTAAAGATATTTCACCTTGCGTTCCGGGATTAACACCGGCCGGAGTTTGAAGAAGAACAAACATGGATAGCATCGTATTCATTATTTTAAATTTTTCCGAAAATTAGTAAAAAAACGTATTATTCCACCTTTCATTGTTCAAATAGGTGAGCACAGTGCTAATTTATCTTAACAAAGCAAGTATCGGGCAAGTTTGTATTGGTAGAATTTTGGTTGGTGTTGCTATCGTTTTGTAAAGTATCGTTTGGATTCTGTTTATCCTTGCTGAAGATTGAGTTGAAAAGCTCCCTGATGGTGTTAAAATCCTCACGGTAAACAATACCTGCACCAGTGGTGTAGTTGTTCTGCTGACTTGTTAGCAGAACATCATTATTGTTACGTGCAAAGGCCTTACCACGGAGTTTACCACTTTTGTTGAGCTTAATATCAACGGTAAAGTCGCCAACAAGTGCATTGCTAGAGTTCTTATTGCCACCCACACCCACGTTACTACTAATGGAAACCCTATCGTCCAGTATTTGGGTTGATAGCGCCATTTCAACCTGGTCAGAGCTGAGCTCGTTCTCCAGACCCGGGCGGTAGTTTATACCTATATCAAAGTTTTTGCTCCATTGGGAGAGCCAATTGCTTAGCTGATTGGAGAGTAACTCACTGGCAGTATTGTATAAGCCGGTAGTGCCAAGGCTGGCATTGGAGGTTTGTGTCCCAGCCGCGGTCATTCCGGGGTCGGAAATGAAGCTGTTTATTACCAGCAGCCCTAGGAACTGGGTATTTATTTTTTCCTCGGTATTGAGCATTCCGTCGACCAAAGCCTTGGTTTGCTGATCGAGGTTAGGGAAGTCGATACCAAACTTGATTGATGGTGTAAGGAGCTTTTGCGATAGCATGATTTTACAATCAACCGGAACACGGGCTGTATAGCTATCGTCGAGCAAGAGCTGCTTAAGTGAGGTTTTTACCCGGTACACGGCCTTGATATCCATGTTAGCATCTAGCGGGTCGCCATTCCAATCGATGTAACTGCCCTGCTCAATGCGGAAACGCTTATTGATAACCCCAGAGAGGGTGAAAAGGTAATCACCCTGCTCAATGGTGTAGCGGCCAAACATACGGAAAACGTCTTTTGACGGGTTAATTTCCATTCGCAGGCTACCGCTGCCATTTGCTTTAATAATATCGCCTAGTTTCTTGTCGATAATAATTTGCGCCTCGGCTTCGGGGGTTACCTGTAAATCCATGGTAATGTTGATGTTGGATGATGAGGTTTGAACATTCTGCACTGCCTCCTCAATCTCAATCAAATCGGGGTTGTTGTTTACAAAGCTGATAAAGTTTGATTCTTCCACAGTGCTTGTGGAGGAAAGGGGTAAATAAATTGCTGTTCTGTTCTCGGTTTTAAGGTTTATATTGAGGTTTAGGTTGTCGGGCGAACCCAAAAAATCCACAAACCCGGAGGCAAAAACAGTTCCATAAAACGTTTCGTTATCGGTTTCACGGGTGTTCATGCAGAGGAAATTTTGCATGTTCAACCTAAGTCCAAGGTTGAAATTCTTAAAGTAGTTGGTTTGAATGGTTCCGTTTATAGCCGATGTTCGATTAAACCTATCGGTTAACCTGAAATTGTTTAATACAATATTGCTGTTGTTTATGGTTACCTTGTCGGATAGGGTATAATGGGTTTGTAGAAAATCAATGGTTAGTCCGGCATTGTCAAAGCCAATACTACCATCCACTATGGGTTTATTGGCATCGCCTTTAATTTTAAGTGAGCCATTCATGCGGCCCTGTAGGTTGGAAACATTCCCTTCCAGTAAGGGAGCAATTAGGGCTAACTTTGCCTGGTTAATGTTTACATCAAAGTTGAGGTTGCCTTTATCGGTAAAGTAATCGCCTTTTGCAAGGAGTGTTAGGGTATCGGCCCTTTGGTTGCTTAGTAAAAGGTTAATCCTATTCTCGCTACCGTGCCAGGTGCTCTGGAATATAACATCTCCAATATTCTGATTATTTACTACAAACTTATCAATCCCAATCTTGGCTTGTAGTATAGGGTTTAGCAGGATGCCAGTTGCCAAGGCATCGCCATTTATCCAACCGCTCAGCTTATAACCAGAATCGTGCAGGTAAAAGTTCAGGTATGATAGGTCGATGTTCTTGAGAGTTACTGCTATAGTGTCCGAATTAAGCTGCGACGCTTTACCGGTTATGCTAATTAGTTGGTGCTTATTGGAAAGGGCAAAATTGGAAAACTGTACGGTAGATGAATCGATACGAATCAGCGATGGCGACAAGTTCCATGTGGAGTCGTTTATAATAAGCGATGAGGGTAGAAAATTAATATCTATTGTGCTGTTAGGTTGCGAGAACGCTTTAAAGTCGGCAATCAGGTTAATATCGCCCAGGGTAGAAGGTGTTGAGTAGTTATTCCAGTTAATATTACACCTTACGGTGTTGTTTTGGGTAGTAGCGTTTACTTTAAGGTTTCGGATATAGCTGTTGCCAACCTTTATTTCGGGCATTAGCACATTGGCTTCCAGAATGCTATCGCGGGTTTCGCCATCAGCACTTAGATTTTTAAAAACGGTGCTGCCTGTTACTAGTTCAAGTACCTTAAGCTTAAAGGTTAGGGTTTCCTTGTTGGGATCTAAAATGCCAAAAAGCGATGAGTTTTCGGCAATGCTTAGGTCTGGCGCTAAAATGCTTGTAACCTTTTGTGTCTTTTTTAACCTAAACTTGATGAGGTAATCGTTATACTCCTCAGCGTTAAATTGTGGAGCTTTGGATTTCCCATTGGATTCATCCTGCCTAAGGGCAGGTAAGTGGCGCGACAGAACCTTGTTCATGTAGTAGGGGAACCTAGAAAAGCTTTGCCTACTACGTATTTCACCCTCGGCAATATCGGATTTAAGCGTAATAACCTTGCTTTCATTGGTGTTATCGGCAGTAATTGTAAGGTCGGCAATCTTAAACTCGCCGCGTTGGTTACGGTAGGTAGAGTTAACCAGTTTTATTTCGCCCTTACTATTGTCGAGGGTATTGCCAGAAAACTTTGCGGTTAAAAGGAACGATGCCACTGAAACGGAGTCAACTCTGTTAAGGTTGAGCTTAACCAAATCGATGCGAGGGGCAAAGAGTGAGAAATCGAACACGGGAATGGTGTCGGAAAAGTCAACCCTACCCAAAAAGTTAAGCTTACAGTTGGGGTCGTTAAGGTTGATGGTTCCGGTGTATGAGTTGTTCCCTAGATTACCGGATATATCGATATCTTTATAATCATATCCATTAGCCTCGAGTTTCTGAATATGGGCATCGGTAAAAGCTCTAAGTTCTCCTTGTTTATTGACTGTACCGGATATGCTGGATAGGAACGACAGGCTTCCGATTAAATTTTCGTTTAAGAGCTGGCCAAGCTTGAAATTGTTAGCCGATGCCTTGCCCTTAAATTCACTTTTAATGGTTTTGCCAGGTTTCATCCAAACATCAAAATCAATTGCCCCTAGAGCCGATGTTAGGGTACCGTAGGTAACAAAGTCGCTGAGGTAGCCGGAGAATCTTCCAACATAGTTTATTAGCCCAAGGCGATCAAGCTCTTCGGGCAAATCGATTAGGGGTTTTCCACTACCATTTACCTTGAATTGCATCAGATCTTTTCTAGAAGTCTGAAGTTTTTTCAGGTCCACTGAGAAAAGGGTATTATCAATTTTGGGTAAGCCGGTCAGGTTGGCGTTAAGGGCTATCTCTGAAATATTGCCAAAGCCCAGTTCAAGGTTCCGTGCCCTTAAATCGTCCACATAGCCTTTAACTTGCCCGGTTACCCTTAACCCAACGCTATAATTTTTAAGTTCGGTAACAATGTAGGCCAAGGTACTGGTATGCAGGTAGGTGCCTTCAAAGTCGGCATTTATTCTAACCCGTGAAGTAAAATTGCTGAAGCTATCCCACCCGTCGAAGTCGAATAAAAGATGGTTCATGGATAGGCTCGAGCCATTTGCCCGCAGGCGCAGGTTATTGAAATGCATAAACTTACTGCAAATGGTAATCTTACTTCGCAGGTTATCTATTTTAAATCCGGAATGGTCCTGTGCCGTTAAACCATTTATTAGTATTCCAATGGTATCGCCGTCCAGGTTAAACTCGCTTGCTTCCAAATTGATTCCTGAAAGAACAAGATTCTGAAAGTTTATTGTTTCCGGCGTAAGGCTGTCGGACCCTTGCTGAACAAGCTTAAAACGGGAGTTCTTAAGAACAATATTTCCAATTTGCAGATTAAACCTGCCCGAATCGGGCGATTGAGTGGTGTCGGAATTAATTTTAAGCAGGAGAGCATTTAGGTTTGTTACCCCTGAACTATCAGTAATAAGGTAGAACTTTGCATTGTCAACCCTTGCTTTTCCTAACCGGAAAAGCCCGGCGTCGGTATCAATCTGTGAAATGGATGCTATTACTCTTTTTGCGTAGATTAGGGTGTCGTTGTTCAAATCGGCAACGTAAACATCTTTTAGTAAAATGCCTGTAAATGGCCTAACATCAACTTTTCTAATGTTTACAGTAATTCCTGTTTTTTGGTGTAAATAATGGGTAGTTTTATTAATAATATAGGTTTGTACCTGGCTACTTTGCAGCAGCAGCCAAGCAAGCGTAGGGATTGCGAGTAGTGTAACAAACCCCCAAATCAGTATTTTAAGTAGTTTTTTAATACCTTTGCTAAGTTATTTCTGGAATGTGGGCATCAAAATTTGTTCCTAAAATATACAAATGCTTGGGCTTTTGAAATAGGTGAGGATAGGTTTTTAAACTTTTTTTGTATTATTTCAATTTTTATTGATGAGCGTAACAATACTTGGGATAGAATCATCGTGCGACGATACCTCAGCAGCAGTTATCCGCGATCAGCTACTTTTATCGAATGTAATTAGCAGCCAGGATGTTCATAAACAGTATGGTGGAGTTGTGCCTGAGTTAGCCTCGCGCGCTCATCAGGCTAACATCATTCCTGTAGTAGATACTGCCCTGCGTTACGCTGGGGTTACCATTGCGGAGATAGATGCAATAGCCTACACGCGAGGTCCGGGGTTGCTGGGCTCGTTGCTTGTAGGGGCTTCGTTTGCAAAGGGAGCGGCGCTCACACTGGGAGTTCCAATAATATCGGTTAATCACTTACAGGGTCATGTGCTTTCGCACTTCATTAAGGATGAGCCCAATGCTATTCACCCATCGTTCCCCTTTTTATGCCTTTTGGTCTCAGGGGGCCACACCCAAATCATGTTGGTTCGGGGTCCAATGGATATGGAAATAGTTGGCCAAACAATTGATGATGCAGCGGGCGAGGCATTCGACAAGTGTGCCAAGGTGCTTGGGCTGCCTTACCCTGGTGGGCCTGTAATTGACAAACTTGCTATCGAGGGTAACCCTGGATTCATAAAGTTTGCCAAGCCGAATATACCCGACCTCGATTTTAGCTTTAGCGGATTAAAAACATCATTCCTTTATACCCTGCGCGATAAACTAAACACTGAACCAAACTTTGTTAACGAACACCTACCCGACATTTGCGCCTCGCTTCAGCAAACCATTATTGAGATACTGCTAAGTAAGGTTGAGCAGGCTGTACGTAAGTACAGGATAAAGGAAATTGCCATTGCTGGAGGCGTGGCAGCAAATTCAGGATTACGAACCGCTTTACAGCTACTTGGCCAAAAGAGGGGATGGAAGGTTTACCTACCTAAGAAGCAGTTTACTACCGATAATGCTGCAATGATTGCCATTGTGGGTTACTACAGCTACCTTGCTGGAAAGACATCGCCGCTTGATGAGCCTCCTTTAGCTCGGTTACCCCTGGGTTAGGCTGTGTGATCGTCGGTTACAAGGTACTTACGAAGAACATTGTAAAGGTCGATGCGGCTTATTGGTTTGGTAATAAAATCGTTACAGCCTGCCTCAATGCTCATGTTTACTTTTACTCCTGAACTGTAAGCGGTTTGTGCCACAATAACCACCCTGGTGTTCTTCTTTCGGATTTGGCGCGTAATCTCAATACCATCCATGTCAGCTAGCCTTAAATCCATGAAAATTAGGTCAAAGTCGGGGGTGTTTTCAACCTTTTTGAGTGCCTCGTCTCCGGTTTTGGCATGCTCTAGCTTACAACCAGTTTCTTCCAGGAGTCTGCTTAGCAGAATGTAGTTCGATTGAATATCTTCAACAATCAGAATCTTTTTATTTTTCAGCTTTGGAGGGTCTTGATGTATGTAGAATGGTGATTTTTTATGATATGTTTTTGCTTTGTGGCTGCCAATTGGCGTGTAGGGAACTTCAACATTCACAGTAGTTCCAGTACCCTCAGCTGTTTCAACCCAAATTTTTCCGTTCAGCAGATCCACAATACCCTTAACAACAGGGAGTCCCATTTGTAGTACACCAAACCCATCGCGCGACTCTTCAATATTTAAACGGTTAAATAATGTTTTTGATTTTTCAATCTCTATTCCTGTTCCGCTATCCTGTATCCAGAAAAGGAGGTGACCATTTTTTTCCGATTTTCTTACGCCAATCTCAATGTAACCTTTCGACGTAAACTTTACAGCATTGTTAATTAGCCTTTGGAATATACTCTTGTAAAGGTTTCGGTCCGATAGGATATCAAAGTCAATCTCATTGGGGTCAAGGAATGCCTTTATGGCGATATGCTCTTTATCAAAGAGCTTAAGCTCATTCAGCAGCATAACCTGCAGGGTGTTCATAAGTTCCATCAGGTTAATGCGTTGGTAAACCAACCGGAACTGGTTCGATTCCAGCTTTGAGAGGTCTATAAGATTATCAATTTGATTCTGGAGTAGACGGCAACTTTTATTAATCTCCTTGGAAAATTGAAGCGCTTGCGTGGGTTTAATTTTTGGGTCGTTTAAAAGTTCACTGTAACCAATTATGTTATTGAGTGGGGTTCGAATCTCAAACGAGAGGTTAGAGAGTAGCGATTCCTTGAACGATTCAAGGTCTTTGTTTCGTTGAACAGTCTCTTCCAGATGGGTGTTTAACATCTGTAACTCTTGCTTTAAGCTCTCAACCTGTTGCTTGTGGGTGTTTACTAATTGTTGCTTGCGCTTATTTACCCTACTAATATACCAAAAGTGTAATATGAAAGTTAGCAGCAATAATGTGCCAATAACCAAAATAAACCATTTATCGGTAAAAGGTGAATGTTTTTTTTGCTGTGGGTTGTAAAGCAAAGCATCAATAGGTTTTGTTTTGTTAATTAATCCGGCCTGTAAAAGGGTTTCCATCATTTGTAGCCATCGGCCTTTGTTTGAATGCCCAACATTTATAAAGTTAGGTTGAATAAACTCTTTCACCTTTTGCGATTCGAATATGAGGTGATCAAGAGTTTTTGTGGTTTTATACTTTGATTGAATTACCTGCGCTATTTCCTCCGAATTTTCAAGGGCGTACTCCCATCCTTTAATGGATGCTCTAAGGAAAGCATCAACCAGTTCAGGATTTTTACTAATCATCTCCTTGGTGGTAAATAAGCATTCGGCGTAAAAGTCAACGCCATACTTATGGGGCAGAATCAGGTTATAGGGTATCCCAAATTTTTCGAGGAAATAGGGTTCATTTGTCAGGTAAACCTCACTGGCATCGGTTTGGTTATTCAGCAGTTTGTTAAGTGAAAGCGACGATTCCGTTACTTGGTACTGCGAGGGTTTAACACCCTCAAGGCTAAGCATGGTAAGCACTTCAACCGAACCCGATTTTTTTGCATTTATTTCAATGGTTTTGCCAGCAATATCCTGTGGTCTGGTAATATTACGCTCGGCTCGTGACACAAGTGCTGCTGGGCTTGACTGGAATATGGGTGCAAGCACAACAACAGGGGCTCCATTAACGTAATGTATTATTATGTCGGCATTGGCTATCCCAAACTGGGCCCTACCTTCAAGAACCTCGGTAATCACATTTGTGTTTTGGGGTAACTCCTTGAGCTCAACATCAAGATCTTCCTGAGCGTAAAACCCTTTTTCAATAGCAGCGTAGTACCCAGCAAACTGGAACTGATGCTTCCACTTGAGCTGGAGTACAACCTTTGTACCGGGTCTGGAAAAACTTTGTAAAGGTAAAGCAAGAGCTATAAAGGAAATGACAATAAATATGGCAGTCCACCAATTGTGGCAAACATTTTTACTAATTTTAAAAACTGGTAAGCTATTATTACTCATCCTTTGAACCCAGTATGCTCTACTTTGTTTCTAATTTAAAGATACAAAAAATTTCTGAAATTGAAACAAAAAACAAAAAATGATGAGATATGGGAAATTACACGAACTACTGCATAGTGCTTTCGCCTGCAAAAACCCTGAGAAGCAATTTAAAAGTGGCAGGTAAAAATTACTCTGAGCCTGTTTTTCTTGATAGGGCTCAGGAACTTGTGAAACAGCTAAAGACTTATAGCCCAGTTGAGCTAAAAGATATATTAGGTGTTAGTCAAGATATTGCTGACCTCAATTTCACAAGGTATGCTAATTGGCATTTGCCTTTTACTCCGGAAAATAGCACACCTGCAATCCTTACCTTTGCCGGCGATTTGTATGAAGGATTACAGGCTACCGATTTTACTGATGATGAACTTGCATTTTCCAATCGAATCATTTTTATGCTCTCGGGATTATACGGAGTATTGAGGGCGTTTGATCTCATGCAACCATACCGTTTAGAAATGGGAAGCAAGATTCAGGTTGGGCAACATAAATCGCTTTACGATTTTTGGGGTGATAGCATTACGGGGTTACTTGACCAGAATGTAAGTGATGGGTATTTGGTTAACCTTGCTTCAAAGGAGTATTCCAGGGCTATTAACGATAAGCATTTTGGTGATCGGTTTATTACCATTGAATTCAAGGAGAATCGCCCTGAGGGGCTAAAGGTAATTCCAATACTTTCAAAGAGGGCTCGCGGCCTTATGGCGCGCTTTGCGGTAAAGAACAAAATAGTGAATGCAGAAGATTTAAAACTCTTCGATTACGAGGGGTATGGCTTTAGCGATCCCCTTTCTACTGCTACTAGGTGGGTGTTTGTAAGGTGATAATTTACATCACACTTAACACGAGTCCTTTCAGGTACTCACCCTCCGGATGGTAAATGTTTATTGGATGATCGGCAGGTTGAGTAAGCTGATGAATAATGCATACCTGGCGTCCTGAAATGGCTGCTGCCGAAAAAACCGCATTCCGGAAATCGGTTTTACTAACCACCTGCGAGCAGGAGAATGTGAAAAGTAATCCGCCAGGGTTCAACCTACGGATAGCAGCAAGGTTAAGCCTTTTGTAGGCTTGTAAGGCATTTCGTAGGGCATCGTTATGTTTGGCAAAGGCAGGTGGGTCGAGCACAATAATATCAAAGTTTCGGTTACAGGTTCTTAGGTACTCAAAGGTATCCATGGCTACGCCGGTGTGCGGAGCATTATCGCCAAAGTTTAGCTCAATATTCTGGTTGGCCAGAGTAATTGCTTGCGCCGAGCTATCAACCGTAATAACCTCAGTGGCTCCACCCTTTAGAGCCGATACCGAAAATCCTCCGGTGTATCCAAATGTGTTAAGTACCGATTTACCTCTGGCGTACGATTGCAGCAGTAGCCTATTCTCGCGCTGGTCGATGAAAAAGCCCGTTTTTTGGCCATCAGTCCACGATATGTGATACTTATTGCCATATTCCATATAGGGTACCCTGGCGTTATCAGCACCGCTGATATACCCATCGGTTGGGTTGTATTTTTCTCGGTATGGTAAAGTACCTGAACTTTTATCGTAAACGGCGGTAACGGTGTTCGAAAGGACTTGCATTATTGCATTGGCAATTTCGGTGCGTGTCAGGTACATTCCAACCGAATGACACTGCATTACGGCGGTATCGCCGTAAATGTCAACTATTAGGCCTGGCAGCAGGTCGCCTTCGCCATGAACCAAACGGAAAATATTTGTATCGGTATTTGGATATAGGCCTATGGCCCTGCGAAGGTTAAGGGCATTGCTTATTCGGCTTAACCAAAATGCTCTATCAATTTCAACGGGTTGAAACGACAATACCCTAACGGCAATTGATCCTGAGGCAAAGTGTCCAGTAGCCAAAAACTTACCATCGGAGCCTAATACATCAACCACCTGTCCTTCGTTGGGCATCTCGGTTACCGATTTAATTGCGCCTGAAAATATCCATGGGTGAAACCTCAGAAGCGATTGCTCTTTACCGGGTTTGAGAGTTATTCTGGGTCGTTCCATTAATGCTCTTGTTTCGGGGTGTGTGATATGAGTTTAAGATAGATTTCCCTGCATACCCAAGCATCGGTCGATGCATATATTTTTTGTGCTTCGGTAAGCACATCGGCTTCCCAGTTGCTGAGCTGTTGCCCCTTGGAAACAGTAGCTCCCAGAACCACCGCCGAGAGTTTTTTTACACTCAGCTCCTCAATACCATAGGTTGGCGCTATACGTTGAAGGTCAATAAATCCGTTCGGAGTAAAGCGATTTAGTTTTTGCAGTCCCTTCAGATCGTCGTGTATGGCTGCGCCAACCTTAACTATTTCGGGGTTCTCCAAAAATTCTTTAAGGGTATCAGGGATGCCTGTTTTCTTTAGCCTTACAAGAATAGCCAACTTGCTGTTTGCCAGCTGCAGCAATGAGATTCCATTTATCTTACCCTTCTTAAACGATGGTTTCGACTCAGTATCGAAGCCAATTATTTTCTCCTGGCATAACATGGGTAACCATTGTAACAAATCGCTCTCCTTTTCGGCAACAACAATTTGCCCCGTAAAATGGATTCGAGGTAAAGAATTTAGGGTTTCCTTATCGATACTAGATGCAAACATTACATTAGCTCATTATGATCCATATCCTGCTGGCGGCGGGTAACAAACCAGTCGGAGGTATCGCGTTCGGAACCCTCGCTTTCATCGGGATGCTTTATATTATCAAGGTCGATATTTTGATGCGCCAGTATATGGAAGGCTCTTATAAGATTAGCCAACCTGATACCCCAGAAGTCCTTAAAGTTATTGATACACTCCCAAAGGGCATCGTTCATCACATAGGTATTTCCTACCTGATACCGCAAAACAAAGTTTTTTAGATCCTGGTAGATATCGGCCATGTATTCGGCTATACTTGCGGTATATAGGCCGGTTAGTTCGTCCACTCGGGGGTCGTTTACCTCTACATACTGGTTATGTTGCCCAAGCAAATACTCCACCTTGTTCTCTACCGAGGAGTAATCGCTCTCGGTAACAAATTGTTCGTTGTTTTCGTCGTAAACCGGTTCGGTTTCGGGCAAAAGGGTTGCCTTGTAGTAGAGTAGGGGAAGCACCTTGTTGCAGGCCCCAACAAACGATTTTGCGGTGTGCTTTTCGCAACCCTCAAGAAAAGCGCAGAACTCCTTTGCCACCGTTACAAACTCAACCACATTGCGGCTATACACCACATCCTTAATTTCCATGCCATAAAAATTGATGGTGCAAAGTTAATGGAAATAGTTTGAAGTTGGTAGTTACATTCCTTAAAGTCCCCTTGCTATTTATTTGGGTAACACCAAAAACCAAACGCTTTACACTAACAGCTGACCCTACTACTCCTCCGAAAACTCAATGAGCAGGTTGCGGTAAACGGAGAAAATTTTTGATTTGGATACAAATCCCACATACCTATCGCCATCAACCACAGGTAAGTTCCACGCCTTGGAGTACTCAAACTTGTTCATGACCGATTCCATGGACTCGTTAATTGTAATAATCTCGGGTGGTAGGTTCATAATTTCCTGAACGGTTGTGGTATCGTAGCGTGAGGCATCGAACATGATTGGCCT
>JAGPEQ010000109.1 GCA_018056955.1 Bacteroidales bacterium
CGCTGATTGTAGTAACTGGCTTTCTTACTGCTTGCCAAAACGACGATAATAGGCGGCCTGTAGCAAGGGTATACGATAAGTACCTATACGAAAGCGACCTTCAAAATATTTTCCTCACAAATGTAAGTAAGGAGGATAGTATACTAATTGCTAAGGCTTACATTGAGAAGTGGATTCAAACTCAACTCCTGCTAAAACAGGCCGAGAACAACCTTACCGATAAGGAGAAAAACGTGGCACGTCAGCTGGAAGATTATAGGGCATCACTACTAATACACAAGTACGAACAGGCTTACGTAAACCAAAAACTCGATACACTGGTAAAGGAAACAGAGGTAGAGCAGTACTACTACTCCAACAAGGATAACTTTGTTCTCTCAGAGCCAATAGTTAAAGCACTATTCATAAAGCTCCGCAAGGAAGCCCCTCAAACCCCCAAGATCAAGGAAATATACCGTTCTAAGAAACAGGAGGACATACAACTACTGGATAATTTGGCCTATCAGGCGGCCATTTTCTACGATTTTTTCAATGACCAATGGATACCATTCTCGGTAATTACCCGTCAGCTTCCTTACACAATTGATAACATAAAGGAGACCTTTTCAAGACAATACATTGAAATGGAAGACGGCAGTTTCATCTACCTGGTTTCGCTGCGTGAGGTTAAAGAGCAAGGCGAAACTGCACCTCTAGCTTACATAACAAACGAGATAAAACAGCTAATTATTAACGCGCGAAAGCAAAACCTGATTGACCAGCTGGAACGCAATTTGTTTATTAAAGCAAAAGACGATCGTAATTTTGAAATCTACAAATAGTACAACCATGAGAGCATTTAGTTTACCTACACTTTTTTTATTGATTTTTTCGTTTAGTTTTAGTTCGCACGCGCAGGAAAATATCTCTATCGACAAGGTAATTGCAGTTGTTGGAAATGAGCGCATACTTCTATCCGATGTTGAGCAGGAACTCCTGCGCATTAAAATGCAAGGCAGTACAAATGCTAATATCGACCGTTGCCAGTTACTGGAGCAACTCCTAATTCAGAAACTTCTAATAACCCAGGCCAAAATTGATAGTATTGAGGTAAACGAAGGTTCAGTTGAAAGCGAAGTTGACCGTCGTTTAAAGTACTTTATCAATCAAATTGGATCGGAAAAGGCACTGGAGAACTACTTTAACAAGCCGATATTTGAAATTAAGGACGATTTAAGAGAAATCATACGCGAGCAACAGCTAACCCAGCAGATGCAGCGTAAGATTGTAGATAAGGTTAAAATAACCCCATCGGACGTAAAAGCTTTTTACAAGAAAATTCCCTCCGACAGCCTACCCGACATACCCATGCAGTACGAACTTCAACAGATTGCAATTTACCCCCCCGATGCCGAAAAGGCTAAGCTTGAGGCTAAAGAAAAACTGCTTGAAATTCGTAATCGAATACTTAATGGTGAACGATTTTCAACCCTTGCCGCCCTCTACTCTGAGGATAGAGCATCGGCCATAAAGGGCGGAGAGTTGGGTTTCCGTTCACGCGAAGAACTTGTTAAGGCATTTGCCGATGCCGCATTTAACCTTAAGGAAGGTCAAATTAGCCAGGTGGTGGAAACCGAGTACGGATTGCACATCATCCAGATGATTGAACGACGAAACGACCAGGTAAATGTTAGGCATATCCTTCTCAAACCTCAGTTCACAACCGATTTGCTTTCAAAAGCAGTTCAAAAGCTCGACAGCATTGCCACGCTTATCCGCAACGATAGTATTACCTTTGAGAACGCAGCACTCCGTTTCTCCGAGGATAAAAAATCAAACCTAAACAAGGGTTTGATGATCAATCCCTTTACCAATACCTCGCTATTTGAGAAAGAGCACTTGCAGCCATCGGACTTTTATGCAATAAAAGACCTAAAAGAGGGCGAGTATAGCGCACCCTTTGAGTCGCGCGATGAGCATGCAAACATCGTTTTTAAAATCATCAAGGTGAAACGAATTGTGCCAGCCCATAAGGCAAACCTGAAAGACGATTACGATAAAATTCAGGAAATGGCCAAGTTGAGTAAAGAAAACGAGATACTCAGGGACTGGGTATCAAAAAAAATAAAATCGTTTTATGTCAGAATTGATAACGATTTTCATGGTTGCAATTTCCAAAGCAAGGGTTGGATAAAGTAGGCATATTTGAGATGAAATCCGTACTTCGTATTTTTTTCATTGTAACTATTCTTCTGGGATTGCACACAGGCGCTCATGCTCAACAAAAAAGCCGAATTAGGTTTGAAGGGGCAAAGAGCATGAAAAATCTCAATATTAATGGCCAGAAAATTATCAGGTATATAGGGAATGTTCGCTTTCGGCATGAGAATACCCGTATAGTTTGCGACAGCGCTTACCAAAATCCCGACGATAACTGGTTTGATGCCTTTGGTAATGTTAGCATTCAACAAGGTTCAACCCGAATAACCGGGCAAACCCTTCACTTTGATGGCAAAACCTCAGTTGGTAAGATCACAGGTAAAGAGGTAAAACTTATCGACGAAGAAACCACGCTTACTACCCAAACCCTCTTCTTTAACTCAAAAACAAATGTTGCCTACTACACCACTCCGGGTGTAATTACCTCAAAGGAGTCGAAACTCTCAAGCCAGCGCGGCTACTTTAACCGCTTCTCAAACCTCCTATCGTTTGCTGGAAACGTAGTGATGGTAGACCCCAATGGAACAATATACACCGATTCCCTTAGCTACAATACCCAAAATGAACTTGCTTACTTTTTTGGTCCAACCCACATCTTTAATGAGGATAATTATGCCTATTGCGAAAAGGGTTGGTACAATAAAAAAATTGAGCAAACCAATCTACAGCAAAATGCTTACATACTTAGCCAGGAGAATAAAATATTTGGCAACAACATTTTTTACGACAAATCTATTAAGTTTGCCCATGCCATTGGAAATGTAGTGCTAGTTGATACCTTAAACAGGGCTTACATCTATGGCCAAAAAGCCAATTTTTGGCAGGAAACTGAGCAAGCCGAGGTTACGGAGAACCCCTACCTGATGCTAATTGATAATTCCGATAGTTTATTCCTTAAAGCAAACTACTTTAAAGTAATTACCCAAAAGCATGAAAACTCAACGGACTCATCCTATAGAGTTCTTAAAGCATTAGGCAATGTTGCATTTTACAGGCACGATGTACAAGGATTTTGCGACTCAATGATATACAATACCCGCGACTCAGCAATTGATATGTATGTTGATCCTATTCTATGGAATGATGTAAACCAAATGACCGCCGACCACATTACCATTCATTCAAAAAATAACAAAATAAACCAAATGGATTTTAACGGCAATGCCTTTATTACCTCATTTGAGCAAGACAAATTTTACAACCAAATTAAAGGTAAAACCATAACCGCATTTTTTAGTAATGGCAAAGCCGAAAAGATTGATGTAAATGGAAATGGACAAGCGGTTTACTTTATCCGCGATGGCAATACCCTTACCTTAGCCAACCGCTCCGAGAGCGCAAGAATTTCAATTATGGTAAAGGATAATAAAGCAAGCCGGGTAACTTTCCACGAGAAACCATCATCAAACCTTTACCCCATTGAGAAGGTTGAACTGGAAGATGTTATGCTTAAGGGTTTCAAATGGCTCGAGGCTAAACGACCGGCTAACAGGTACAGCGTAATACCTAAGGATTTTAAAGAGCAACCTGAGGAACGTGGTAATAAAAAGCAACGCGAAATACTCAGCAGTAAAAATAAATAAGCAAAAAGGAGAGGTTGACCTCTCCTTAATTTTTAGTACTCATCCTCGTTGAATAGAAAATCCTCTTTGGTGGGATAGTCGGGCCAGATATCTTCAATACTTTCGTAAATTTCATTATCATCCTCCAGCTCCTGAAGATTTTCAATTACCTCAAGGGGAGCACCAGAACGAATGGCGTAATCAATTAATTCCTCTTTTGTGGCTGGCCATGGAGCATCTTCTAACTTGGATGCTAATTCTAATGTCCAATACATAGTGTTTTTGGTTTTAAAAAACTGATTGACAGTTCAATATAACAACTGACAACCTCACAAATATATAAATTTTTTGGAATTACAAATTAGGTTGCCATTTTATTTGTTCCACCCCAAAATCCTTGCCAAGTTTCCGTGAAAGGGTAAAAAAGTAATCGCTAAGCCGGTTAAGGAAAACTACAAGATTTTCAGGGAGTGGTGTTTCTTCAGCTAGGTGAGTAACCAAACGCTCAGCCCTGCGGCAAACGGTTCGGCAAACATGGCAAACCGAAACAACCGGATGACCTCCAGGTAGCACAAACGATGTTAAAGGCTCTAGCTGAGCATCCATGGCATCAATCTCATTCTCCAGACGCTGTATATCGGCGCTTTCAATTTTAGGTATCCTTACCTTGCAATCGGTGCAGTCCGCAGCAAGTATCGATGCACAGTTCATTAACCTGTCCTGAATAAATATGAGGGTTTCAACAGTGTGTCTATCAATATCCTGGTCGCGGAGCAAACCGGTAAATGCAATCAGCTCATCTACTGTGCCATAGGTTTCAATCCGTGGATGGTACTTGGGAACGCGAGTTCCGCCTATCAGCGATGTTGAGCCCTTATCGCCTGTTTTTGTGTAAATTTTCATACAATAATTGTTGCGTTGCAATATAGTTTA
>JAGPEQ010000110.1 GCA_018056955.1 Bacteroidales bacterium
TCAATGTCGTTTAGTTAAGCAAAAGGACAGGAATAGCTCATACAGAATAGGATATAGGGGAAAATAGTTCTTTGAAAAGTTTGTAATTTAGGATGAGTACGCTTACTTTGTAGGGGTATAAAGGGGGTATCCCTAGTATTAAAAGCAATTTCGATTACCGTGAGTATTTATCAAAACACATAGTGTATGAACTTGAAAATGAAAGTTTTAGAGGCCGTTCTAAAAATGGCCTCAAAGGGGCATTCACACGCGATAGGAAACTCACAATCAATAACTTAATCATATTGGTAATCAATTTTAAAAGTTCCATACAAAGGGAGCTTGACTCATTTTTCAAAGCCATAGCGAAAAGCGACTTTAAAATACGGGAAGTAACCAAAGGTGCATTTTCGCAGGCAAGGGCTAAACTAAACCCATGGGCATTTCAGCGATTAAATGAGGTTGCTGTCAATGCGTTTTATGAAAAGGCAAACTATGATGTATGGGGTGGTTTACGGGTAGTGGCTGTTGATGGCACAAGGTTGGTACTTCCAAACCATCCGAGCGTGATTGAAGAGTTCGGGCAACACCAGTTTGGCCCCAAAGCAGATAGTCCAAGGTCACTGGCCATGGGGTCGATGCTATATGATGTGTTGAACCAAATAACCATTGATGCCCAATTGGCACCTTACGCATCGAGCGAAAGGGATTTGTTGATGAAACACCTTGGCCATGTAGAAGAAGGGGACTTACTCTTATTGGACCGTGGCTATCCTTGTTTTTGGTTGCTTTTCCTGCTAAAGGCAAGGAAAATTGAGTTTTGTGTTAGGTTAAAAGATGATTGGTGGTTACAGGTAAAAGACTTTACCCGGAGTGACGAAAAAGAACGTTTGGTGACCTTTTCACTACCCAAAAAAGATGTTAAAAAGCTATCGGAGTACCCTGAAATGCTTGGGCAAACTATAACTTGCCGATTAGTGAAAGTTGAGCTTGAGAATGGCGATATAGAAATATTGTGCACCTCGTTACTGGACGACCAGTATTACACCCATAAAGACATTGAGGAGCTTTACCATTATCGCTGGTCGGAAGAAGAGGCCTACAAGTTGCTAAAAAGCCGCGTGGAAGTTGAAGCCTTCTCCGGCAAAACAGCTACAGCAGTTAAACAGGACTTTTATGCCAAAGTATTCCTTATGACTTTATGTGCGGCATATGCTCATCCCATAGAAGAACGGGTTACTGCCGAATATAAAGCAGATAAAGAAAGAAAGCACGATCAAAAAATCAACCGCACTAATGCGATTTCAATGACCCAGGATATTTTAATCGGAGTTTTTATCCGAAAGCAGTTTAAAGCTGCGTTAGAAGCTTTTGATGATATTGTACAAAACACGCGTGAAATAATCCGACCAAATAGAAAAGTACCTCGAAATAAAAAACCGAAGCGACTTTACTATATGAATTACAAACGATTATGAATATTCCTTAACTAAACGACATTGAAATATAATTAAAAACAAAGAAAGATGCTCCACTTTAAAGCATCTTTCTTTATTAAGTTTCTTTCAAATTAACTCATTATAAATCAACGTCGTTCAGTTAGGGTTATTTGTCATGTTGAATCCCGACATATCGGGATAGGCCCTGCCGAATCATCTCAAAACTATATATAAATAGAGATCCTTCGCTGCGCTCAGGATGACAAATAAAGTTGTTTGTGTATTGTTACTCGTTGTTAGTGAAACTAATGCCATGTTGAGCGCAAGCGAATCATCACTCTGTCATGCTAAGCTCGCCGAAGCATCTCTTATTTCTTTTTCACTTTTAGCATTGACTGGAGATCCTTCGCTACACTCAGGATGACAAAAGAAGTTACTGTTTTGTTATCTAAACGACATTGATATACCTATAGTAACTAATGTTGGAGTTTTTAAGGTTTGGCGGGGTTTTTACTTTGTTCTGGTTAATTGGAAAATTTGATAATTTTTCCCTTAGAACACCCTAACATCCATCGATCTCGCGGAAATTTAAACCGTGCGGTTAGAAAATATTTTTCCTTAATATAAATCCCCAAAAGAAGGTTCGCGGACTTTTTTCCATGCCTTTATCTGAAACTTACGCTCACATACCACTGTGGAACCTAGCCAAACATCTCCTTTACCTTATGGAGGGCTTCCACCAGTCGGTCAACTTCCTCAAAGGTGTTATAGAACGCCAGCGAGGCTCGCACAGTGCCATCGATGCCGAAGTGGTCAATAACGGGTTGGGTGCAGTGGTTGCCTGTACGAACGGCTATGCCCATCTTATCGAGTATCATGCCGGTATCGTACGGATGAATTCCGTTGAGCAAGAACGAGATGATGGCTGCCTTTTCCGGTGCATTTCCGTAAATGGTTAGCCCATCTATCTCTTTTAGCTTTGTAGTAGCGTATTTTAGCAGCTCATCCTCGTATGCGGTGGCAATATCGGGGCCAATGCTTGAATAGTAGTTAAGCGCGGTAGCCAATCCGGCTGCACCGATATAGTTGGCTGTTCCCGCCTCAAACTTGAACGGCAGCTCGTTGAAGGTGGTTTTGGCAAATGATACGGTTGCAATCATATCGCCACCACCCTGCCAGGGCACCATACGCTCAAGCCATTCCTCCTTACCGTAAAGCACACCTATTCCGGTTGGGCCATAAATCTTATGCCCCGAGAAGGCATAAAAGTCGGCATCGAGCTGCTGAACATCAATTTTACCATGCTTTACCCCCTGGGCGCCATCAACCAGCACGGGGATGTTTTGGCTGTGCGCTATGCGCACAATCTCGGCTATAGGATTAACCGTTCCCAGGGTGTTTGACACCTGCGTTACAGCAACTATACGGGTTTTTGGGGTAAGTAATTCGGGTAGCTTATTGAGCATTAGCTCGCCATTGCTATCAAAGGGAAGCACCTTTAGGGTTGCGCCCTTACGCTCGCATAGCAGCTGCCAGGGCACAATGTTGGAGTGGTGCTCCATTTCGGTTACCAGCACCTCATCGCCCTGGCGGACAAACACCTCGCCAAACGAGTATGCCACAAGGTTGATTGATGCGGTAGTCCCAGAGGTAAATATTATCTCGGATGTTTTTCGGGCATTAAGGAATTTGCGAACAACCTCGCGAGCATTCTCATACTCACGTGTCGATTCCTCGCTAAGCTTATGAACCCCACGGTGAATATTGGCGTTTATCTCCCTGTAGAATCGCTCAATGGTTTGCAGCACGCAAAGGGGTTTCTGGGTTGTTGCCCCATTGTCAAAGTAAACCAAAGGCCGCCCGTAAACCTCGCGGGATAGGATTGGGAAGTCAGCACGAAAGCTTAGTAGGTTGTTCGTTGTTCGTTGTTCGTTGTTCGTGTTAAACATCACTTTACTTTTTTTGATAGTAATTAATGAAGCCGTTTATTAACATTTTGCAGTTTTGTAGCTTTTGGAAGAGAGCGTCATAATCATGAGTATCAACTTTAAAAATCTCCTTGCACAAAATAAGTTGAGTTTCAAGTTCAAAAATTGAACCTCTTGCAATAAAAAGGAACTGGATTGTTTCTTTTGAAGTGTTTCGCCCAATACCCTCGGCAATATTTGAAGGAATTGAAACAGCTGCGCGTCTCATTTGATGGGATAGACCATATTCTTCATTTGATGGTAATTGCCTAGTGAAATGGTAAACTAATTTTGCCAATTCAATTGAAGACTTCCACACATCAAGTTCCTTATAGTCCATAATATTAAGGTGTTATTTCGAACAACCATCAACTATCAACGAACAACGAACAACTATCAACGAACCTTCCCCTCTTCAACCCCTTTCAGTCCCTCCCTAACAGCAATGCATTGGGCAGTTGTGGCAGCGCGATAGTTCACCGCGAAGGCGTTTGTTGACCATATCGTCGATGCGTTCCCTGAGGGTGTCAATGGAAATTCGCTTAACTACCTCATGGGCAAAACCGAACATCAGCAGCAGCTTTGCCTCGCGCTCGCCTATGCCACGAGCCCGCATGTAGAAAAGGGCTTCGTTGTCGAGCTGGCCAACCGTGGCTCCATGGGAGCATTTAACATCATCGGCGTATATCTCAAGCTGTGGCTTGGTATTCATACGGGCATCGGCTGTGAGCAGCAGGTTGTTGTTCGATTGGTAGGCCTGTGTTTTTTGGGCATCGCGCCTAACCATGATCTTGCCGTTAAAGGCACCGGTTGCCTGATCGTCGAGTATTCCCTTGTAGAGCTCATTGCTGGTGCAATTGGGAACAGCATGGTCAATGAAAGTAAAGTTATCGGTATGCTGGGTGCGGTCAGTAAGGTGAAGACCGTAGAGCTGTGCATCGGCTCCCTCACCTGCAAGTGTAACAGCAAGATTATTGCGAATAAAACCACCGTGAAGCGAAAGAACGTTCGTAACCAGTCTGGAATCGGCCTGCTGGTGTGCATAGGTATGGGTAAGCTGAGCCGCATCGTTATGCTCATTCTGCATCTTCACAAACTCGAGCTGGGCATTGTTGTCCACAAAAATCTCCGTAACCACGTTTGATAGGAACCGCTTGGGCGAGAGGGTGTGGTCGCAAATAAGGACATTTGCCTGAGCGCCTTCCTCAACCACAATAAGGTTGCGATACTGCACCAGCTGATTCACATCGGACATGAGCAGGTTGATAATCTGAATGGGCTTGCTCTCCACCACATTCCGGGGGATGT
>JAGPEQ010000111.1:0-2783 GCA_018056955.1 Bacteroidales bacterium
GAGGGATGCTTGTACGGTGTACCTTCCATTGGTTTTTCTATTCTTGATTACGACGAAAACCCCGACTTTACTGCTGCTATTGAGTATGGAAGGTTTATAGTTAAAAACGTACTTGAAAATGGGTTAACTCCAGGCTCGTGTCTCAATGTGAATGTTCCTGTTTTGCCGTTAAAGTCAGTAAAAGGGGTAAAGGTTACACGACAAAATAAAGGCACCTGGCGCGAGGAGTTTGAAAAACGAACCGATCCCAGAGGTGTTGATTACTACTGGTTAACCGGATACTTCCTGAACGAGGAACCCAACGCAACCGATACCGATGAGTACTGGCTAAACCAGGGGTATATCACAGTTGTGCCAGTTCATGTTGATTTGACCGATTACAAAGAACTCGATCGTATAAAATCGTGGCGGTTTGACCAAATTGCAATTTCGCATGCAGAAAAAAATAAGTAAACAGTGGCATGGATACCTACTTGGAGCTTTGCTGCCCGTCATCACGCTGGTAGTTATGTATTTATCGCTTGCCAGCGATTTTAAGTTTGTCGATTTTATTAGATATTTAAACGTACGAGGCGATTTGTCCAGAGCATTATCGCTTGCCGTTTTACCCAACCTTGGCCTGTTTTTTGTATTTATTTGGACCGATAGGCTCAAGGCCGCTCAGGGTGTACTGGGTAGCACCATAATTCTTGCTTTAATAATTGTTTTCATGCGTTTTATGTAGATTAAAATGAAATACTTTATAGTTGCAGGCGAAGCATCGGGCGATTTACATGCATCAAATCTGATGAAGGGTATTAAAAATAATGATCCTGATGCCGATTTCTGTTTCTTTGGTGGCGATTTAATGGCTGAGCAGGGTGGTACCCTTTTAAAGCATTACCGCGATATGGCCTTTATGGGTTTTTTGGAGGTTTTACTTAACCTACGAACCATAAAGGCTAACATGGAGCTCTGTAAACAAAGTATTATTCACTTTAGGCCAGATGTAGTAATACTTGTGGATTATCCCGGTTTTAACTTACGTATTGCTAAATTTGCAAAACTATCCGGATTTAAGGTGTTTTACTATATAGCGCCAAAGGTTTGGGCTTGGAAGGAATCGCGTGTTGAGAAACTGAAAAGCTTTGTCGATAAACTTTTTGTGATTTTCCCTTTTGAGATTGATTATTTCAGGGGTAAAGGCATTGACCCCGTTTACGAGGGTAACCCTTCAATTGATGCCATTGCTAACAAACTTCCTAATCCAATTTCTTTAAGTGATTTTTGTGAAAAAAATGGATTACCTCAAAAACCAATAATAGCACTTGTTGCAGGTAGCCGAAAGCAGGAAATACGCTACAATTTGCCTGTGATGTTGAATGTAACCAAAAGGTTTCCCGAGTATCAATTTGTAATAGCCGGTGCCCCATCGTTGGATTATAGTGTTTACCAGCCTTATATTAGTGGTACTGGTGTAAGTGTGGTGTTTGGTCAAACCTACCAGTTGCTCTCATGCTCAACACTTGCCTTTGTAACTTCCGGGACAGCAACGCTTGAGGCGGCGCTACTGAACGTTCCACAGGTGGTTTGTTATAGGGGGAACTTCTTCTCCATGCTAATTGCCTGGATGGTTATTAAGGTGAAGTATATCTCACTGGTGAACCTGAACATGGGGTTTGAGGTTGTTAGGGAGTTGAAACAGTACGATTTAACACCAGATAGTCTTTACACCGAGGCCATAAAACTTTTACCCGGCAATCCGGAACGAGATCGTCAGCTGGAACTTTATGGCCAGCTCAAGGAGAAACTTGGTAAGATGGGTGCATCGGAACGGGTGGGTAAAAGGATTGTGGATTTGATAAAATCATCTTAAATACTTGCTTATGAGGGTAGTTCTGTATTCGTTTTTGCTTTTTCTGCCATTCATATCGAACTCGCAAAAGTTAAGCATAAGCGTTTTTAACGATACTAATTTAAATACAATACTTGTTACACCCACTAAGGGTGAGTACAGCATGGTACTTGGCGATAGTATCATTACAATTAAGCCATTACAAATACTGTACATTAGCCGTCAAGGCGATTCTGTTCTGGTGCGCGACGAGAACCAAAGCTATGGTTCATTCAAGCGGGTCACGCTTATTGGCCAAACCGGCGATGATGTTTTTCGCCTTAAGCCAATAATTCCTGCAAAACCGGCTCGTTTATACGACGATAATATTACCTTTTACGTTGAGTTTAATCGTATTATGGCGGTCAACATAATTGATCGCGAAAAGTATATTGCAGCTGTTGTTCTTGCTGAAACCGGCCCGAATAAGGAACCCGAATTGTATAAGGCGCAAGCCTTACTTGCCCGGACATTTACTGTTACCCATATCGATAAACACCAGTCGGAGGGTTTTAACCTTTGCGATCAGGAGCACTGTCAGGCATACAAGGGAAGGCCTGAGGCTTTTCAAGAAATTTACGATGCAGTTCTTGATGTAAAGGGTTTAATTGTTGTTGATTCTTCCTTAAAGCCAATTAGCGCTGCATTTCACGCAAACTGTGGTGGGCAAACAGCAAACTCCGAGGATGTTTGGATTCAGGCATTGCCCTACCTCAGGAGTGTAAACGATAGGTATTGCACATCGGCACCTAACGCTCGCTGGGAAAGAACAATACCTCTTACCGAATGGAAAAAATTTCTTGCTCAGCAAGGGGTTGACACCGCTAAGGTAACACGCGATAACCTTAACTTTTACCCCAAGGAGAGGCCTAAATACTATACTGTTTTAGGTGTAAATATCGCTACAACT
>JAGPEQ010000111.1:2883-4669 GCA_018056955.1 Bacteroidales bacterium
GTTTTTTACGATGGATTAGCCTGGGTAGCCGAGCTTCAATCCATGGAGTGGGCGCGGTCGGCATTGTTGACTCTTAGCATAAGTGAGCATTACAGCTCAGTTAGCCGGGGTGTTATTGATTCGCGCGATGTGGTTTACTTTTTATCCATATCATCAGTTTTTTTAGCTCTTACCCGTTTAAAACTTCAATCGCGCAGGTGGTAAAACCAAAAAATGGACTGTTATGAGTGTTAGTGGAAAAATAAAAATTAGAAGTATCAGGGCATTTGCTGTTTTACTGCTCATACTACTTTTAGTGAATGCGCTATCGTCGTTTTTTTACTTCCGAATCGACCTTACCGAAGATAAAAGGTTTACCATACAGCCTGTTAGCCGCGAGGTATTACAGGGTTTAGATGATATTGTGGTTATCAGGGTGTATCTCGATGGGGAACTGCCGGTTGCCTTTGTTAGAATGAAAAAAGCCCTTGCGGAGACACTAAGTGAATTTCAAGAGATTGCCGGGAAAAAAATACGGTATGAATTTGTCAATCCATACTCTACATCGGGGGCAAAAAAGCAGGAGCAATTGTTTCGCCAGTTGGCCGAAAAGGGACTTGTTCCAACCAACGTTCATGTTAAGGATAATGAGGGTGCAATGATTCAGCGCATCATTTTCCCGGGTTGTATTATTACATACAGGGGAAAGGAGTTAGCGGTGAATCTTTTAAGGAATAACCCAAATCTTACGGGCGATGAGAATATCAACCTATCCATTCAAAACTTTGAGTACGCCCTGGTTGATGCAATTGACCGTATAACAACCGAACACAGGCAGCGCATTGCTTTTATTCAGGGACATGGTGAGTTTGACGAGTTTGAAACTGGGGATATTGAGCGTGAGCTGGCTCAATACTATGATGTTAGCAGAGTGATTATAAATGGCGACACAGATGCTTTAAAACCCTACAAGACTATTATTATTGCAGGACCCAGCAGGCCATTGCCTGAGGCCGATAAGCTCATCATTGACCAGTTCATTATGCAGGGTGGACGTGTGCTATGGTTCGTTGACCCCGTTAACGTTAGTATCGATAGCTTATCATCTGGTGCTTCTACCCTGGCTTTTATGAATCAGCATAATCTTGATGATATGCTTTTCCGCTATGGCGTTCGCCTTAATCCCTTGCTGATTCAGGACATTCAATGTGCTGTTATTCCGGTAAATACTGCCCTTGTTGGACAGGAGCCCCGTTTTGTTCCCGCACCCTGGCTGTACTATCCATTGCTCTTACCCCCAGCCGATAACCCTATTACTAAGGGTTTAAACCTTATTCAAACCAAATTTATAAGTCCAATTGATACCGTTGGTATGGATGATGAGGTTGAAAAGCGGATACTTTTGTTTACATCTAAGGAAGCTAAACTTGTGAAAATTCCTGCATTAATTAACCTAAATCAGGTAAGCAAGGGTATTACCCGTTACGAGTTCCAGCATTCAATGCTTCCTGTTGCCGTTGAGTTGCAAGGGATTTTCAAGTCCAACTTTCGGAATCGCCCCATAAATGCAATAATTCCAAATGGCACCATCAAGTTCCATGACAAGAGTATTTTTACCAAAATGATTGTAGTAGCTGATGCCGATATCATTCGAAACGATATTCAGCGTCGTCCAAATGGCGCATATGTTATCCCGTTGGGCTACGACAGGTTTACTCAGCAAACCTACGGAAATAAGGAGTTGGTGGTTAACATGGTTAAGTACTTATGCGACGATAGTGGACTGCTCGATTTACGTTCGAGAGAT
>JAGPEQ010000112.1 GCA_018056955.1 Bacteroidales bacterium
ACTACATCTTTTTTACGATGATGGATGCGTTGTGTCCACCAAAACCAAAGGTGTTACTTAAAGCAGCACGAACAGTTCGCTTTTGAGCAACATTTGGCGTTAGGTTAAGCTTGCTGTCAATTTCAGGATCAACCTCTTTAAGGTTGATGGTTGGTGGTACCACATCTTTATAAACGGCCATAACTGCAGCAAGAGCCTCAATGGCACCGGCAGCGCCAAGCAGGTGACCGGTCATCGATTTTGTTGAGCTGATATTTAGCTTGTAGGCATGCTCACCAAAAACTTGGATAATGGCTTTTGTTTCAGCAATATCGCCAAGTGGAGTGGCTGTACCATGAACGTTAATGTAATCGATATCCTCGGGTTTCATGCCGGCATCGCGTAAGGCATTTTCCATAACCTTACGGGCTCCAAGCCCCTCGGGGTGAGGTGCTGTCAGGTGGTATGCATCGGCCGACATGCCGCCGCCTACCAGCTCACAGTAAATTTTAGCCCCACGGGCTTTAGCATGCTCATACTCCTCTAGGATAAGGCAACCTGCACCTTCGCCCATCACAAAACCATCGCGGGTAGCATCGAACGGACGCGAGGCGGTTTTGTATTCCTCGTTGTTAGTTGATAGTGCCTGAAGCGCATTGAATCCAGCCACGCCAATCTCGTTAACTGAGGCCTCAGAACCTCCGGTTATAACAACGTTTGCTTTACCGGTTCGGATTACATCGAGGGCACAAATAATACCGTTGGTTGCCGATGCGCAGGCCGATACGGTTGAGAAGTTTGGTCCACGGAAACCGTACTTCATGGAGATATGCCCGGCTGCTATGTCGGCAATCATCCTAGGAATGAAAAAGGGGCTAAATCGGGGTGTTCCATCACCACCGAAATAGCCTCTTAGTTCCTCGGTAAGGGTTTGTAAACCCCCAATACCCGATGCCCAAATTACTCCAGCCATGTCGAGGTCAATGGCCTCGGGGTTAATGCCTGAATCCTTCATGGCTTCTTCAACTGCCACCAGCGCAAATTGTGTGTAAGGATCCAACTTTTTAACCTCTTTGCGGTCGAAGTAGTTATTTGGGTCAAAATTCTTTACCATGCAGGCAAATTTGGTTTTGAATTTCGACGTGTCGAAACTTGTGATAAGTTCACAACCACTAACTCCATTCTCAAGGTTTGTCCAGTATTCCTGAATGTTATTCCCAAGGGGGTTAATGGTTCCAATACCTGTTACAACAACACGTTTCATTTCCATAAAAGTGAATTTAAGTTTAAAACCAAAATTTGCCTTGCCGGTTAATAAGTTAATTACTTGCTGTGCTCTTCAATGTACTTGATAGCATCACCAACGGTGCCGATCTTTTCAGCTTCCTCATCGGGAATAGAAAGATTGAATTCCTTTTCGAATTCCATAATCAGCTCAACGGTGTCAAGTGAATCGGCACCAAGATCGTTGGTAAAACTAGCTTCAGGAGTTACTTCGTTCTCATCTACTCCAAGCTTGTCAACAATGATCGACTTAACTCTAGTTGCAATGTCTGACATAGTTTTAAAATTTAGTTAGTAAATTGAGTTTTCAAATCACAAAGAAAAACATATTTTCACCTGAAAACAAATCAGATGTCAAAAACGTGGCAAAAGTAATTTTTTTGTTCATATTTTTGACGCTTGTTAACAATTTTTTTTTGACAGTCGTTTAAATTTAAACCTTATCTACCTGATTATGTTCTACATAGCCATTTTTGCATCGGGATCAGGATCCAACGCCGAGAATATTGCCAAACACTTTTTGTCCAATCCAAAGTTTAAAATTACACTAATAGCCACCGAAAACCCTAATGCGTTTGTTCTGGAAAGGGCTAAGCGTTTAGGGATACCAACTTTTCTTTTTACCATGGATGAGCTCAGGAATGGGAGTGTGTTGAGTAAGCTAATTGAGCAAAAAATTGATTTTATTGTTTTGGCCGGATTCCTGAAAATGGTTCCCGTTGAAATGGTTCGGCACTACAACAATCGTATTGTGAATATACATCCAGCGCTACTCCCTAAGTATGGTGGCAAGGGCATGTATGGCTATAGGGTTCATAAGGCAGTTATTGCTGCTGGGGAAACGGAATCGGGGATAACCATTCACTATGTGAACGAACATTACGATGAAGGCGATGTAATTTTTCAGGCATCCTGCGAGGTTTTACCAACCGATACACCCGAAACCCTAGCGCAAAGGGTGCATAGGCTTGAATGGGAATACTACCCAAAAGTGATTGAACACCTGATACAGGGAAAATGTGGTTAGTTTTCAACGATTCGCTTCCCAAAATTCAGGTGTAAACCTATGGATATGGTAAAGGGAAGATTATCCCAATACCGCTTATCGTGTTCCCGGAGCGGAATTGATAGTCCAAAACATCCAACAAATCTTAACCGCTTATAACCAATTTTGCCTACAATTCCGGGTTCGTAGAACCAATTTTTCTGAGGACCAATATCAACCAGCGATAATCGACTTACCACGCTAAAGTCGAGCCAATCGTTACAAAAGCCCAAAGCGGGCTGAATAAACCATCGGTTATAGGCAATAGTCTGAGGGCCATCCCATGTAATACTTCGGAACTTTGCAGGTACCTGACCTACACCGCCCCCAGCATAAAACTCAAATATACCCATGTCGCTAAAACGTTCGGTATAGCCAATGGCTCCTTCAACATACTTCCTCTGCTCGGTAACCTCAACATCATTCTCCGTTTTTTTATTCTGTTGAAGTTGTCCGTTTACCATCAGTCCGATACTATTGGTAACTGCTACTGCTGTTTGGGCTTCAATACCTGCTGAGCCAGCCCAAATATTGAGTTGAGCATCGCCTTTGTTGCGAAGTAAAGGGCTATTGAAGGTATTTGGTATATACGCAATTTTACAAGCTTGAAGTATTAGGGCTAAAGCTACTAACCTTATTAAACCCGAAAGCATTTTTGGAAAAGCCATTACTTTAAACTTTGTGAACAAGTTAACCTATTGCTTGATGTTTGTCAATACCTTACCCTATAATTTTTACAATGAAGTAGTTCTAAAAATTTCTAGTTAAAAAATATCTTGATAAAAAGCCCATAAAATGAGGCTTTCAAAGTAAGTCGCTAATTTTTAGCAAAATTCCCTTAAAAAAATTTTGCGAATAGAGTTGATTTTTTGAATTCTTAACTTATATTCGCAAGTGATAAGCCTTTATCGTTCAGAGCAAAACAAAATTGATAGTGCTATGCCCTACCGCCGATTACCCAACACCGATAGCGCTCGTATTCGCGCGCTAAAAGCTGCCTATAAAATGGGCAAAAATACTCATCCGCAGGATTTGGCCTTTTCGCAGGCAACATTCTCAAAGGTTGAACTCTTCATTAACTCATTTGAGAAGGCTATAGCACACTACAAAGCGGCATACGATACTCAGGTTGAACGCAGCAAGGATTACCAGCAACTGGTAAAAAAAGCCCGGCTTTACCTATCGCACTTTATCCAAGTAGTTAATATGGCCATTGCCCGGGGTGAACTTCAGCCTACAGTTCGCGAACTCTATGGCATGGATATAGATGAATCGAAGATACCCTCACTCAACACCGAAAAGGACTTAATTGAATGGGGTAAAAAGATAATTGAAGGTGAAATGGCGCGCACCCGCAGGGGAATGTCACCAATTACCAACCCCACCATTGCTGTTGTTAAGGTGCGCTACGACCAGTTCCTTGAAGCCTATAACTACCAAAAAGTGCTCCAACACAATACCCAGCGAATGCTAAACGAACTCATCGAACTGCGAAAAAAAGCCGACGATATAATTCTCAGCATCTGGAACGAAGTGGAAGAGCACTACAAGGACCTTCCCGATGAGGAACGAAGGGAAAAGGCAAGTGCCTATGGTCTTGTTTACGTTTACCGAAAAAATGAACTCAAGGGGCTATCGTTGTTCGATAGCGCTATCCCTCGGCTGTTCTAATTGACGGTTTCGTTCAATCTCCCTCTTAAGCTTAACCACAAGCAGAATGGTTGCAATTAAACTTATAATACCCAGCAACCAAAGGTCGCTTAGTCCGCCAATATCCTCTATTCTTTCATCAACAGTCCCAGTCCCAATTAGCATATAACCGGTTGCTGCTATTGCATTGTTAAAGAAATGCGCAAAAATGGGAACCCAGATGCTACCTGTTACCTCAAGCAGGTATCCAAACGCTACCCCCAGCGCAAACCTTGGAATAAATCCTTGAAACTGCATATGAATGCCACTAAATACTGCTGCTGCAATTATTATACCAGTCCAGCGCGAACGCGTTAGCTCAACAAGCCTCCTTTGAAGAATCCCCCGGAAAATGAGCTCCTCCCCTATAGCAGGAAGAATAGCCACCATGAAAATATTAACCAGAAAAACCCAGAAACTATCGGTTATCAGAAATGCCTTTGTAAGAGCCTCTGCTTTCTTTTCAAGTTCAATCATCCAATCGCTCAAAGGTATAAGCTGATTTACCGATGCCAAAAGGTTTATGGCCGGAAGTGAGATAAGTACTATAATAAATGTTTTGAGTATTGTTTGGAATTTCACCTTTTCAAAGCATAGGTAACTCCATGGTTTTTTGGAAAAAAGAAAGGCCGATAGAATGGCTGGTATAATAAAAATTCCTGTGGTTTGTA
>JAGPEQ010000113.1 GCA_018056955.1 Bacteroidales bacterium
GCTTATAATGGTGAAAATTTGGCTAACCGAAACAAAAAAGCAGCTTAAGTCCTTTACCACGAAGGGTTTGATGTGAGGAAAAAAAACAATTCTTACCTTTTTATTATTAAAAAGTGCTATATACAATGGCCTATTTGTTGCAAAGTGGTACATTTGCATTGGAAATGGTTTGGGACATAATGAAGTACAAGTCAACTTGGTATTTTTTACTCCTACTTTGCCTATTCGCCTTAACGGCATGTGTTAAACCAGGGAATTATGGCATGCGCGACAGGTATGTAGTAACTACCCGTTCGCTATACGTACGCACTGCACCATCAACCGTATCGGAAATAATTGGAACCCTTAGGCAGGGGGATACTGTAGTTGCAGTGGTATCGGATAAATACTGGATTATGGTGCGGAATGGGTATGCAACAGGTTACGTTTCAACCGATTACCTAAGTAAAATTGAGTATCCCAGCACACCTAAATTTTTGAAGCTAATTGAGCGTTTAGCGAACTGGCAAAATTGGTACTTCTGGGTTATAGCCATTGCACTTCTGTTTATCTGGGTTATAGCTGAAGAACTTGTAATAGAAGCAAAACAGTTTTTAAAGAAACGACACGATTTTAATATCAAGGAGGTTATTGTGTCGTACGTAACTTTTTTTGTGGTTGGCCTACTATCGGGCATCATTTACATTTACTGGAAGGATTATTTCATCGAGAGTATAACAAAAGGTATTTCGGCTAACAACTTTGGAACTGACATCGTTACCATCTCCATATGGATTCAATTATCGCTTTTGGCAATCAGCATACTTTATGATTACCTCGGCTCCATTTTCAAAACCGGCTTAAGGTTTGGAACTTTACTATCATTTATGGACTTTCTGTTTGGGTTATTTATTTTCTCAACCACATTTTTCCTTGTTATAGCCTTAAGCTACTACGCAATTGCGTTTATGATAGTATTTTTTACTTCGCGATACATACATGTGGTTTACCAGAATGGTATTAAACACAGGTTACGGAAATAGCCTTTGGAACTAAATTTCAGGGATGAACCTCACTGCATTAGCCTTAACCGCTGCATAAAGCTTAATACCCGGGGATATTTTTAGCTTTTCCAATGATTCTTTAGTTATTAGTGCAAATACCTTAAAACCGCAGTCAATCACTACCTCGTAGCCAAAACGCTGGGCAAAAATATCGATAACGCTTCCGCTAAAAACATTTATTGCACTTTGATTCTCGGCCTGTGTTGATAGCACTACGCTTTCCTCGGGGAAACAGACAAAGCCATTAGAGTAAGCTGGGTTAGCATAAAATGCAATGGTTTCACCAAAAGGTAACTCGGCGTAAATAAGACCATCGGGAGTAGCCCGAACTCCCTTTACCCTATAGAAGTTTTTAGCCCCTGTAAAGTTAGCCACAAACTCGGAACGAGGGTTTTGGAATACCTCAACGGGTTCGCCAACCTGTACCAACTGACCATTGTGTAAGACTCCCACCTTGCTTGCCAGTGAAATGGCCTCCTGGTAGTTATGGGTAACGTGTATAATGGTTGTTCCTGCACGGTTGATTGACCTAAGCAGAACCCCTAAATCCAGATAGAGCTGAGAATCTATGGCAGATAGAGGCTCATCGAGTAATAGAATTGGCGGATTAAATGCGAGTGTACGGGCAAGAGCAACCCTCTGCTTTTCACCACCTGAGAGACTTGTTACACCCTGGTTAAGGATATGGGAAATAGAAAACTGTTCCGCAAGTTCAACTACCTTTTGCTTAACTGCAAAAGAACTGTATTTTCGGAGCTTTAAAGGGTAAGCAATGTTATCGAAAACACTAAGATGAGGGAAAAGGGCTAAATCCTGAAAGAGAATCCCTACATTGCGTTTACCTGCAGGACTCTTAGCTATATCGATACCATTAAAAAGGATTCTACCGCTATCGGGCTTCACAAGGCCGGCAATTATTTGCAGTAAAAGCGACTTCCCAGAACCAGACGGGCCTAAAAACATAAAGTAATCGCCTTGCGACACCTTAAAGGTTATCTCCCTAAGTGAAAATAATTTAAAATGCTTTGATATTTGATCTACAACCAGCATAATCCTACCGTTTGCGGGAGATAAAACGCAGTAAAATAAAGACTATAAGGCTAACAACAAGGAAAATAAAAGCGGCAGGCCTTGAATACTTTAATCCAAAAGCTGTAAACCTATCGTAAATCATAACCGAGGCAACCATGGGATGATATGCAACAATAACTACAGCACCAAACTCACTCATGCCACGGGCAAACATCATTACCAGCCCGCTTAGGATGTTACGCCAAGCAAGCGGCAATGAGATGGTAAAAAATACCTGAAAGGGGGTTGCGCCCAGGGATAATGCTGCCTGCTCCAACCTCACAGGAACCTGTATGAAGCCATCGCGAGCCGAATTAATAAGAAATGGCAAGCTGACAAATGCCATTGCCAATGCAATGGCAAATGGGGTTCCAATCAACCTTACCCCAAAGACATCAAGAGATTTACCAACCAAGCCATCGCCAGCGATTAATCCGAGCAAAGCTATACCAACTACTGAATGGGGAATAACCACGGGCAAATCAATTATTCCGTTTATTACACTTTTAAACGGGAAATCGTAACGGGCAAGAATATACGCTAAAGGAATAGCGGGAAATGCAAATAAAATGGAGGTTAACATAGCTACCCAAATGGATAACCATATGGAACTTAGCACCTGACTGTCGGCTGTAGTTGCGGCAACATCCTTAAATGGAGTGTTGACTATCATCCCCAGTAATGGAGCAATAATGAAAAGCAATATAAAGGCACCCAAAAGGGTTAGAACAAGACTAAACGTTGAAAAGTTGTTTACTCCGCTTTTACTCATCAACAATAATTTAGCGAATAAACTCTTTAAAATCGTCGGGTACCGAACCACAACTGGTGCAGCTAAACGGAATAAGTGACTGTTGCCCCATTTTGGTAATTAGCGCCATTCCACCAGTATCGGACAAAAAGTAGGTTGCAAACTTGCTTGCCAAAAGGGGATTTGGTGCGTTTTTGGGAATTGTAAATGCATATACTATAGGTTCGCCTGCAATGGTTATTGAATCGTTGGGGGAATTCCCCCTTATCTTCACCTGAACAGAGCCATAGTGCTGTGCTAGGGAAAAGTTTCCAAGATTTATACTGTCAGGCAAAGGAATGTAATTTAACTTATGCTGCTTAACCACCGACTCATATATAAAAAGGTAATCAATGGCAGATGTTTCGAGCATGGCCACCAAATCCACCTCTTTAGGGCGAATAAACTGATTATCCTTCCCCTCGAGTGATTCAGCTAAGCCAACCATACGGTAGTGTTTTTCAGCGAGTTGAAAAAGAAGCAAGGTTCTATAACCGCAAGGGTCGGAATTGGGATCGCTCCGGCCATAAGCCACATCGGAACGTAAAAGAATGGTAGGCCAATTTAATGAATCGATTATATCGGCATGTTTTGATTTAGGTGAATAGGCTATAACCATGCGGTTAGTTGCAAAGGGAATAAAAAAATCGGCATGCCCAGTAACCAGTAAACTGCTAATCACCTTATAGTCGGCCGAGAAAAACAGGTCGCAGGGTCGGTTAAGGTCGGTGATTTTACGGGCACACTCTACGCTTCCAGCCGCTTCGGGATTGATTGTTACTTCCGGATTATATCGGATAAAACTATCAATCGCTGCTCTGAGAGGTAGGGATAAACTACCTGCGTGAAATATTGTTAGAGAATTTTGATCATTCTGTCTACTGGAACAATTAGATAAAAGTATAGACAACAAAAGAATGGCTAACAAATTTCGCATAAATCACCTATTAATGGTTTGAAAAAAGTTTTTAACAACACGCTTTACGGATTCATTAAACTCGTTGCGGAGCTGGCGATAAGCATCAACCAGTTGCTTGCCATCGGAAGTAAGCTCCGATTTACCGCCATCGCTGCCACCCCGCGACTTACTCACAAGGGGAAAACCAAGTTCCTCCTCCGCTCTACGAACCAACTCCCATGCCTTACGGTAACTGATATCCATTTTTTTTGCCGATGCTGCAATTGATTCCAGATCATCGATGTTCAACAGTAAACAAAGTTGCTCCTGGGTAAGAATCGATTGGTTAGTGTTACGTTCGCGCAACACTATTGTGTAGTCCAGAAAAACATCGTAGTATTTTGATCCCTTATGTCCGGCCATAACCCCAACTGATATGCAATTGCATTCCTATCGGCAAATATACAAAAGGGGGATTATTCCCCCTAATTTTTTTACTTGTAAAGGCAACGGTAAGCGGTATCGCCATTTACGCGAACCTTGAACTTAACATCCTTGGGAACAATGTAGGTTTCAAACTCCTTGTAGGTTTTCCAGGTTGACTCACCGGGAAGCATAACGTCCATTTGACCTGAAATAATGGTCATATACTCCACGGTTGATGTACCAAACTCGTATTCACCCTGAGCCATAACCCCTACAGTTGCCCTGCCCTCGGCAGTTTCAAAGGCTATAGACTTAACCTTGCCATCAAAGTATTCATTGGTTTTAAACATAACTTATTTTTTTTCAAAGTTAACCAGTTAAAATATTTTTAGAAATGATTT